>NZ_SMJZ01000172.1 GCF_004348345.1 Nonomuraea longispora | reverse complement strand
CCCCAAGGCCCCCACCCAGCCGGGCACCGCCGGCGACATCGTCATCGCGTACCTGGCCGGCCAGGCGGCAGCCCTCCTCTCGCAGGACCCCCGCGTGCGCAGGGCCGAGGAGGACGCCGTGCACCAGATGCGGGTGGCCGCCCGCAGGATGCGCAGCGCGCTCAAGGCGTTCAGGACGGTCGTGAAGGACACCGACCGGCTCCAGGACGAGCTGCGCTGGCTCGGCGCCGTTCTCGGTGAGGCCCGCGACCTGGAGGTCATCAGGGCCAGGTTCGGCGGGGCGCTGAACGGGCTGGCCCCCGAACTGGTCACGGGCCCCATCCAGGCGCGGCTCGGCACGGACCTGCTCGAACGCGAGCAGGAGGCGTACGTGCGCATCAAGGACGCGCTCAGCGGCGAACGCTACTACACGCTCCTCAACGCGCTCGACTCCCTCATCTCCGCCCCGAAACTGGGCAAGGCCGCGGCCAAGTCCGCGCAGGAGCGACTGAGCGCCATCGCGGCGGCCGGCTGGGACCGGGTGACGAGGGCGTACGACACCGCCCAGGCCATCGAGGACCCCGAACGCCGCGAGATCGCCATGCACGACGTGCGCAAGGCGGCCAAACGCGCTCGGTACACCGCCGAAGCACTCAAACCGACGCTGGGCGCCGGCATGGGCAGGCTCGCCGAGCTCGCCGAGGGCATCCAGGAGATCCTGGGGACGCACCAGGACGGCGTGGTCGCGCAGGAGACCTTGACGAAGGAGGCCGAGAACGCCCGCCAGGCCGGCGAGGACACCTTCACGTACGGGGTGCTCGTGGGGATCGAGCGCAGCGCGGCTGACCGGGCGCATGCCGAGTTCCCCAAGGTCTGGGCGGAGACCGTCGAAGCGGTCGACCAGATCGTGTGACGATCTGTCCGCAGCAATGGGGGCGGGCCAAGCGGCCGCTCTCACGCCGGGTAACGCTCGGCGCTGACGACGTGCCCGCCGGCGCGGTGCAGCACGGCGAAGGCGCCCTTGCGCAGGTGCATGCTCCTGCCGCTGAGCGCCTCGATCAGTTCCGGCAGCACCTTGCCGTGGCTGCACACCGCCGCGGGCAGCGCGAGGTCGCCGACCAGGGCGGGGGTCTTGCGCGGATCCTGGCCCTCCTCGCTGAGCAGCGGCTCGATCCGGATCCCCGCGCCGGCCCGCGTCCCGGTCCCGCCGGCTCCGTGCGGCATCGCGGCGAGGTACGGCTCCAGGGTCTGGACGCACCGGGCGCTGGGGGAGCTCACGAGCACCTCGGGCCGGTACGCGGGCAGCACACGGGCCAGGTCCGCCGCGTGCGCACGCCCGGTGGCGTCGAGCGGCCGTTCGGCGTCCTCACCCTGCCACTCGTTCCTTGAGCCCGCCGAGCCGTGCCGGACGAGCACGAGGGGCGTGGTCGCGAGCGGCGCCGCGGCCAGCGCCCGCAGCAGCCCGGCGTCCCACTCGTACGTCAGCAGCCGCCTGGCCTCGTCCACCGGCAGCCAGCGCAGCTCGTCCACCTCGTCCCCGGGCACGAACCCGTCGTCGGCGACCGCCCTGCCCACCCAGTAGTCGACCCGCTTGAGCCGCTCGGAGCTGAGGTAGTGGACGGGCGGCAGCGCGCGGCCGAGCACGATGGTCATGCCGGTCTCCTCACGCACCTCGCGCAGGGCGGCGGCGATCACGTGCTCGCCGGACTTGAGCTTGCCCTTGGGGAAGGTCCAGTCGTCGTAGGCGGGACGGTGGACGACGGCCACGTGGGGGCGGCTCTGCTCACCCCGCCAGACCACGGCTCCGGCCGCGCGGAGCAGGTCAGTCATCAACAGTCCTCCAGCGACGGGTGCCGACGAGGTGGCTCTGCAGGTCCTCGCCCGGGTGGCGGACCCAGGAGCCGTCGGAGCCGAGCCACCACGCGTTGGTCGTCTCGGCCATGGCCCGGTCCATCAGCTCGACGAGGTACGTCTTGTGCTGCTGCGACGTCACCTTGACCAGGGCTTCGACGCGGCGGTCGAGGTTCCTGCGCATCAGGTCGGCGCTGCCGATCCAGAGCTCGGGCCGCCGTCCCAGGCCGAACTCGTACACCCTGGAATGCTCCAAAAAGCGCCCCAAGACCGACCTTACGCGGATATTTTCGGACAGGTTGGGGATGCCTGGCCGGAGCGTGCAGATGCCCCGCACCCACAAATCCACCGGCACGCCGGCCCTGGACGCCCGGTAGAGCGCGTCGATGATCGGCTCGTCCACCAGTGAGTTCGTCTTGATCCTGATCCTGGCCGGGCGGCCGGCCTGCTGATGGGCGATCTCCCGCTCGATCCTGGCCAGCAGCCCGCTGCGCATGGAGTGGGGGGCGACCAGCAGCCGCCGGTAGGCGGAGTGGTTGGAGTAGCCGGTCAGGTGGATGAACAGGTCGGTCACGTCCTCGCCGACCAGCGGGTCCGCGGTGAGCAGGCCGAAGTCCTCGTACTGGCGGGCGGTCTTGGGGTTGTAGTTACCGGTGCCGATGTGGCAGTAGCGGCGCAGCTCACCCGAGATCTCCTGGCGGATCACCAGCGCCAGCTTGCAGTGCGTCTTCAGCCCGACCACGCCGTAGACGACGTGGCAGCCGGCGCGTTCGAGCTTGCGCGCCCAGGAGATGTTGGCGTGCTCGTCGAAGCGGGCCTTGATCTCCACGACCACCACGACCTGCTTGCCCGCCTCGGCCGCGTCGATGAGCGCGTCCACGATGGGCGACTCGCCGCTGGTGCGGTAGAGGGTCTGCTTGATCGCCAGGACGCGGGGGTCGGCCGCGGCCACCTCGATGAAACGTTGCACGCTGGTGGCGAACGAGTCGTACGGGTGGTGCAGCAGCAGGTCGCGCTCGCGCAGGATGGAGAAGATGTCGTCCTCGGCGTTGATCACCTCCGCCGGCACGAACGGCCGGTAGCCGAGCTCGCCGCGGTCGAGGTCGGCGATGGCGTGCAGGCCGGTCAGGTCGAGCGGCCCCGGCAGCCGGTAGATCTCGTGCGGCGCCAGCTCCAGCTCCTCCACGAGCGGCGCCAGCACCTCGGGCGTGATCGTGTTCTCGACCTCCAGCCGCACGGGCGGGCCGAAACGCCGCTTGAGCAGCTCCTTCTCCAGCGCCTGCATGAGGTTCTCCGTGACGTCCTCGTCCACGTCGAGGTCCTCGTTCCTCGTCACGCGGAAGACGTGGTGCTGAAGAATCTCCATGCCCTTGAAGAGCTGGCCGAGGTGTGCCGCGATGACGTCCTCCAGCGGCACGAACCTGTCCTTGGACGCGGGCACGAACCTCGGCAGCTGCGAAGGCACCTTGACCCGCGCGAACACCGTGTGATCGGTCGACGGGTTGCGCACCAGCACGGCCAGGTTCAGGCTGAGCCCCGAAATATAGGGAAAGGGGTGGGCGGGGTCGACGGCCAGCGGCGTCAGCACCGGCCGGATCCGCTCCCTGAAGAGCTTGCGCAGCTCCGTACGTTCCTCCCGGCCCAGGTCGTCCCACCTGACGATCTCGATGCCCTCGCTCGCGAGCTGGGGGAGGAGGTGGTGGTGGAAGGCCGTCGCGTGCCGTCTGGCCAGCTCGTCGGCGACCGTGCCGATCCTGGCCAGCTCTTCACGGGGCTTGAGCCCGCTCTTGGTCCGCAGCAGCAGGCCGGTGGCCATGCGCCGCTTCAGCCCCGCCACCCGTACGCGGAAGAACTCGTCGAGGTTGCTGGCGAAGATCGCGAGGAAGCGCACCCGTTCGAGCAGCGGCAGCGAGGCGTCCTCGGCCAGTTCGAGCACCCGCTCGTTGAACTGGAGCCAGCTCTCCTCGCGGTTGAGAAATCGTTCTTGGGGGAGGGGCAGGTCGTTGGCGGGGGAAAACGCTTCCGCGGACATATGGCGTATATTGCCCCGATTGGTTGAACAGAACGTTAACGTCGTCGCAACGGCTCGCCCTCGTCGGTCAGCGCCGCTCAACCTCATCGTCACCCGGCATGACCTGCGGGTTCAAGGTTCACTCCTGATGATCTACCTGACCTAGACGCGCGGCGCGCTCGGCCAGCCGGGCCTCCCGCTGGCGGATCTTCTCCTCGCGCTCGCGGGCCTTCTCGACCTCCTTCAGCAGCCGCTCGCGCTCCTTCAGCTCCCGCACCCTGGCCTTCTCGGCCTCTTTGAGCTCGCGCTGGCGCAGCTTCTCGGCCTCCTTGAGCTCCTTCTCGCGGGCCTTCTCCAGCTCACGCAGTCCTTTGTCCCCGGTGCGCGGTTTGGCCGGCGGCGTCAGTTCGCGGGTCGTGAGGCTGATGGCCGGGCTGGGATTGAGCCCCGTCAGACCGTTCCACGCCAGGTTGACCAGGTGGGCGGCGACCTCCTCGCGTCCCGGCTTGCGTACGTCGAGCCACCACTGCCCGGTCAGGGCCACCATGCCGACCAGCATCTGCGCGTACATCGGCGCGAGCGTGGGCTCGTAGCCGCGGGCGGCGAACTCGTCGGCCAGGACGTCCTCCACCTGGCTCGCGATCTCACTGATGAGGCTCGCGAACGTGCCCGTGCCGGAAGCGGCGTGGGAGTCGCGCACCAGGATGCGAAAGCCCTCGCTGCTCTCCTCGATGTACTGCAGCAGGGCCAGTGCGGCCCGCTCCAGCTTGATGAGGGAGTGGGAGGCGGCGAGGGCTTCGGTGATCATGGTGAGCAGCTTCTGCATCTCGCGGTCGACCACGACCGCGTAGACGCCTTCCTTGCCGCCGAAATGTTCGTAGACCACGGGCTTCGAGACCTGCGCGGTAGCGGCGATCTCCTCGATAGAGGTCCCGTCGAACCCCTTCTCCGCGAAAAGCGCACGGCTGATGCGGATCAGCTGCTCTCGTCGCTCGCTACCGGACATGCGTCTGCGGGATCGGGGTTCCGTCACGGTCTCCATAATGACGGCCACGGCGGTGTGGCCGCCTTCCGGCAGATCGGGGTCAGCCAATGCGTTTCGCCGCCAGCCGCTCCGGGTTCGGCCAGCGGACAGCGTACACCCAGCCCAGCCGCTCGAAGATGCGGATCAGGCCGGCGCTCAGGTCGATCTGGCCCTTGAGCGCGCCGTGCCTGGCGCAGGTCGGGTCGGAGTGGTGCAGGTTGTGCCACGACTCGCCGAACGACGGGATCGCCAGCCACCACACGTTGCGCGACTTGTCGCGCACCTGGAAGTCCTCCTCGCCGAAGACGTGGCAGATGGAGTTGATGGACCAGGTCACGTGGTGGAGCAGGCCGATGCGGACGAGCGACCCCCAGAACAGCGCGGTCAGCGCGCCCTGCCAGGACCAGGTGAGGAGCAGGCCGAGCAGGCCGGGCAGCAGGATCGAGACCAGGGCCAGCGGCGGGAACCACTTGTGCAGCTTGATGACGTCGGGGTCCTTGCACAGGTCGGGAGCGTACTTCTCCCTGTTGGTGCGCTCGCTCTCGAACAGCCAGCCCATGTGGGCGTAGAGCAGGCCCTTGGTCATGTTCTTGAAGCCGGGGCCGAAGCGCCACGGCGAGTGCGGGTCGCCCTCCTTGTCGGAGAACTTGTGGTGCTTGCGGTGGGTGGCCACCCAGTCGAGCACCGACATCTCCAGCGACAGGCTGCCGGCGATGCCCAGCGCGATCTTCAGCGGCCGCTTGGCCTTGAACGAGCCGTGGGTGAAGTAGCGGTGCAGGCCGACGGTGACGCCGAGCCCGGAGACGACGTAGAAGACGAAGGCGATCGCGATGTCCGTCCAGCCGAGGCCCCATCCCCAGGCCAGCGGTACCGCCGCCGCGATCGCGACGATGGGCAGCCCGACGACGAGGGCGAAGGTGACGAGCTCGGTCTTCGACCGTGGCTCTGGTTCGAAGTCCGGCTTCGGGGCAGGGGACGAACGTTCGGCGGTAACGGTCATGGGCGACCTCCAATGGCCTGTATGAGGACGAATGTCCGGCTACGCTACCGTAACCTACGCCATCGTAAGTAAGGAAGACCTAAGCCTGGAATATGGTGAAGGTGACGTTCCGGTGGGCAAGGTAGGTGGGGTTCATGCCTTGCGTCTTTTCTGGCGGACTGTTAAGGCTGGGCGTAGCCGTACTGTCGCTCTACCTGGGCGGATCACCCGCCACACGGAGCCGGGGCGTGATTACGGGCGCGCGCGCACGCGTGGGCTCGGTATCGTAGGGATGTGTCGGACGCCACGTGTCCGATCTGTCCCGGATCGTCTAATCGGCAGGACAAGTGGTTTTGGTCCACTTTGTAGGGGTTCGAGTCCTCTTCCGGGAGCTTTGAGGTGATCCCCCGCTGAGTGTCCTGGCTGAGGCCAGGTATCCTCACGATGTCGGGAGGGTGTCGGTGCGGTAGCCGCACCGTACAAACCCTGATTCGTCCAGCCACAGGGAGCCTCAGTCCGTGAGTGTGCCGCGCCCGGCAGCCGTCATCGTCCTCGCCGCGGGCGAGGGCACCAGGATGAAAAGCCAGACCCCGAAAGTCCTGCACGAGTTGTGCGGCCGCGCGCTGCTCGACCACATGCTCGCCGCCGCCCGTGACCTCGGTCCTGAGCGGCTCATCGTGGTCATCGGCCACGCGCTCGAACGTATGCGCGGCCATCTCGCGGCGACCAGCCCCGACGCTCGCGCCGTCGTCCAGAACGAGCAGCGCGGCACCGGCCACGCCGTACGCACCGTGATCGAGGAGGTCGGCCCGATCTCCGGCACGGTCCTCGTCACCTACGGCGACGTGCCGCTGCTGCGACCTCAGACGCTCGCCACGCTGCTCCAACGGCACGACGCCGACGGCAACGCGGTCACCGTGCTGACGGCCGAGGTGCCCGACCCGACCGGCTACGGGCGGATCATCCGCGACGAGTCCGGCGCCGTGCTGGAGATCGTCGAGGAGAAGGACGCCGACGCCGGGCAGCGCGCCATCAAGGAGATGAACTCCGGCATCTACGCCTTCGACGGCGAGCTGCTGGCCGACGCCGTCAAGCGGGTGTCCGCCGACAACGCCCAGGGTGAGGAATACCTCACCGACGTGCTGGCCATCCTGCGCGGCGACGGCCACCGCGTCGGCGCCTGCGTGGCCGGTGACTTCGTCGAGGTCGAGGGCGTCAACGACCGTGTCCAGCTGGCCGCCGCCCGGCAGGTGCTCAACCGGCGCCTGCTGGAGGCCCACATGCGCGCCGGCGTCACGGTCATCGACCCCGCCAGCACCTGGATCGACGTGAGCGTGCGCATCGCCCCCGACGCGGTCGTCCACCCGGGCACCCAGCTCCACGGCGACACCGTCATCGAGGCCGGCGCCGAGGTCGGCCCCGCCACCACGCTCACCGCCACCCGGGTCGGGGCCGGCGCGATCGTCCGCAACGCGGTCTGCGACCACGCCGAGATCGGCCCGCAGGCCAGCGTCGGCCCCTACGCCTACCTCCGCCCCGGCACGGTGATCGGCCGCAAGTCCAAAGCAGGCACATTCGTCGAGATGAAGAACACCAAGGTCGGCGAGCGTTCCAAAGTGCCGCACCTGTCCTACGCCGGCGACGCCACCATCGGCGACGACGTCAACATCGGAGCCTCCACCGTCTTCGTCAACTACGACGGGGTCGACAAACACCACACCACCGTGCGCGACGGCGCGTTCGTCGGCTGCGACACCATGCTCATCGCCCCCGTGACCGTCGGCGACGGCGCCTACACGGCGGCGGGCTCGGTGATCAACGACGACGTCCCGCCGGGCGCGATCGGCGTGGCGCGAGCCCGGCAACGCAACATCGAGAAGTGGGTCCTGCGCAGGCGCGCGAGCACCAAGTCGGCCGCGGCCGCCCAGCGGGCGCTGGCCGAGCGTGATCAGGAGAAAGAGGCATGACCGAGCTTGCCGAGGTCATCGAGCAGTACAGCACCGAGGTCGTGAGACCGACGAAGGGGGTCTCATGACCAGCATCAAGCAGCCGGGCGAGAAGAATCTCATGCTCTTCTCCGGCCGGGCCTACCCCGAACTGGCCGAAGAGGTGGCCGACCACGTCGGCGTCTCCCTCACTCCGACCAAACTCATCGACTTCGCCAACGGCGAGATCTACGCCCGCTACCTCGAGTCCGTACGCGGCTGTGACGCCTTCGTCATCCAGAGCCACACCGGGCCCATCAACAAGTGGATCATGGAACAGCTCATCATGGTCGACGCCCTGAAGCGGGCCTCCGCCAAGCGCATCACCGTGGTCATGCCGTTCTTCGGCTATGCCCGCCAGGACAAGAAGGGCCGCGGCCGCGAACCCATCACGGCCAGGCTGATGGCCGACCTGTTCAAGACCGCGGGCGCCGACCGACTCATGTCGATCGACCTGCACACCTCGCAGATCCAGGGTTTCTTCGACGGCCCTGTCGACCACCTGTTCGCCATGCCGGTGCTGGAGAACTACCTCAAGAACAAACTCGACCTGGCCAACACCACCATCGTCTCGCCCGACACCGGCCGCGTCCGCCTGTCGGAGCGCTGGGCCGACACGCTCGGCACGCCGCTGGCGTTCATCCACAAGCGGCGCGACCTCGACGTGGCCAACTCGGTCAAGGTCAACGAGGTCGTCGGCACCGTACGCGGCCGCACCTGTGTGCTGATCGACGACATGATCGACACCGCGGGCACGATCTGCAAGGCCGCCGACGCCCTCTATGAGCAGGGCGCCACCAACGTCATCGCCGCCGCCACCCACGCGGTCTTCTCCGACCCGGCGGTCGACCGGCTGAAGAACTCCCGCATCAGCGAGGTGATCGTCACCAACACGCTGCCGCTGACGCCCGCCAACAGGTTCGACAAGCTGACCGTCCTGACGATCGCCCCACTGATCGCCCGCGCGATCAGCGAGATCTTCAAAGACGGCTCCGTCACGAGCTTGTTCGAGGGCGACACCTGAACAAGTAGACTATGGGGGTTGCGCTCGTAACGCCTTCCGCTAGGGCGGGTGAGGGGGAGCGCTCATCGATCCGATCCTTATGCATCCCTAGGAGATGTCGTGTCTGAAGTACGTATCGCCGCCGAGCGGCGCACCGCGTTCGGCAAGGGCGCCGCCCGCAAGATCCGTCGCGCGGACAAGGTGCCCGCCGTTCTCTACGGGCACGGCACCGACACCCAGCACCTGACCCTGCCCGGCCACGAGGTGCTGCTGGCGCTGCGCACGCCCAACGTGCTCATCCGCCTTGAGGGTGAAGGCGTCAACGACCTCGCGCTGCCGAAGGGCGTGCAGCGCGACCCGATCAAGGGCTTCGTCGAGCACGTCGACCTGCTCCTGGTCAGGAGCGGCGAGAAGGTCACCGTCGAGATCCCGGTCACCACGGTCGGCGACGTGCACCCCGACGGCCTGCTCGACCAGCAGCTCGTCTCCATCGCCGTCGAGGCCGAGGCCACCCACATCCCGACCGGTGTCGAGGTCGACGTCGAGGGCCTGGAGGTGGGCCGCGTGATCACCGCCGGCGACCTCTCGCTCCCGCAGGGCTCCACGCTGGCCGCCGACGCCGACGCCGTGATCCTCCACGTCATCAACAAGCCGACCGAGGCGCCGGCCGAGGGCGCCGAGGGCGAGGCCGCCGAGGCTGCTGAGGGCGCCGAGGCCTCCGCCGAATAACGGATCGTCCGGACGGCGGGGCGGCTTCGCGCGAGCCGCCCCGCCGCGCTACGAGGGGATCACATGGATCGCTGGCTGATCGCCGGGCTGGGCAATCCGGGGCCCGAATACGCGGGTAATCGGCACAATGCAGGCTTCATGGTGCTCGACGAACTGGCCGCGAGGGCCGGCGGGCGGTTCAAGGCGCACAAGAGCCGGGCCGAGGTCTGCGAGACCCGTGAGGCCATCCTCGCCAAGCCCCTGACCTACATGAACCTCTCCGGCGGGCCCGTCAAGGCGCTCTCCGACTTCTACAAGATCGGCCCGGAGCGGCTGATCGTCGTCCACGACGAGCTCGACGTCCCCTACGGCGCGCTGCGGGCGAAGCTCGGCGGCGGCGACAACGGCCACAACGGGCTCAAGTCGATCACCAAGGTGCTCGGCACCCGCGACTACCTCCGGGTGCGTTTCGGCATCGGCCGCCCGCCCGGCCGCATGGACCCTGCCGCCTACGTGCTCAGAGACTTCGCCACCGCCGAGCGCAAGGACCTGCCCTTCCTCGTCGACCGGGCGGCCGACGTCGTGGAGTCGTTGATGACCCGCGGCCTCGACGCCACCCAGAACGACTTCCATCGGGCTGATCTGCACATTTCCGGCCCACCTCGCTGATCGTCGCATAGAGTCGTTCGCCGGTTGCGTCGGCCAGCCGCCGCTACGATCTGTGACTGTCCGTACGGGAATGGTCACCGGGGAGGCGTGTGTGCGCGGTGAAGGGCTCATGGCCGTCGCCGGGAACGGCCATGCTGTCTCCTGGGGGGCCGGTCCCCGCGTGCCCTCCTGGGTGCGCTCCTACCGGCTGCGTGTCGTGCTGGCCGACCTGTGCGGGGCGGGAGCCGCGGCCGCGATCGCCTTCACGGTCAGGTTCGGCGGGCTCACCCCGTATGTGCTGCCCTACCTTCTGGTCAGCCTCGCGCTGCCGATGGTGTGGTGCTGCGCGGTGGCGCTCAACCGGGCCTACGAGCCGCGCATGCTGGGCGTCGGCTCCGAGGAGTTCCGCAGGATCCTGCAGGCGGGCGTGGCGCTGACCGCGGGCACCGCCATCGGCTCGTACGTGACCAAGACCGACGTCGCCCGCGGCTACGTCGTGCTGGCGCTGCCCCTGGTCACCTTCTTCACCCTCGTGCTCCGGTACGCCCTGCGGCGCTCACTGCACCGGCGCAGGGCGGCGGGCGAGTGCATGCGCCGCGTGGTCGCGGTCGGCCACCCGATCGCGATCGCCGAGCTGGTACGCCTGTTCCGCAGGGAACGCCACCACGGCATGGACGTCGTGGCCGCCTGCCTGCCCGGCGGCCGGGCCGGTGAGCACGTCGGCGAGGTGCCGGTCGCCGGCGACCTCAGCGACGTGCCGATCGCCGTCGGCCAGTACACCGCCGACACCGTGGCCGTGCTCGCCTGCCCCGAGATGGACGGCCAGGCGCTGCGGCGGCTGGCCTGGCGGCTGGAGCGCACCCACACCGAGCTCGTGGTCGCCCCGGCGCTGATGGACGTCGCCGGCCCGCGCACCACGATCAGGCCCGTCGCCGGGCTGCCGCTGCTGCACGTGGAGCACCCCGAGCTCACCGGGGCGAGGCAACTGGTCAAGAACGTCTTCGACCGGCTGGTCGCCGTCGCGCTGCTCGTCCTGCTGGCCCCCGTGCTGGTGGCGCTGGCGGTCGCCGTCCGCGCGACGAGCCCCGGGCCCGCGCTCTTCCGGCAGACCCGGGTGGGCAAGGGCGGCAGGCTGTTCACCATCGTGAAGTTCCGCACCATGAGGCGCGGGTCAGAGCGGCAGAAGATCACCCTGGTCAGCGACAGGGACGGCGTGCTGTTCAAGATGCGCAACGATCCGCGGGTCACGCCGCTGGGCGCGCTGATGCGCCGCCACTCGCTCGACGAGCTGCCCCAGCTCATCAACGTCGTACGCGGGCACATGTCGCTCGTCGGCCCCCGCCCGCCGCTGCCCGAGGAGGTGGCGCGCTACGGTGACGACGTGCGCAGACGACTTCTCGTACGCCCTGGGCTGACCGGGCTGTGGCAGGTCAACGGTAGATCTGACCTATCGTGGGAGGAATCCGTCCGTCTAGACCTGCGTTACGTGGAGAACTGGTCCCTCACCCTGGACCTCCAGATCCTGTGGAAGACTTGGTCGGCCGTCGCCCGCGGGCAAGGAGCTTATTGATGACGATTCGCGACGATCACGCCCTCGCCGCTGACCTGGCCACCGAGGCCGGTGAGCGGTTGATGAGGATCCGCGAGCGCACCGGGTTCGACGACCCGGCCGCGCTGCGGGCCGAGGGCGATCGCGCCGCCCACCTTCTGCTGATGGAGTCGCTGTCCAGGCTGCGGCCGAGTGACTGCGTGCTGTCGGAGGAGGCCACCCGTGAGGAGCGGCTCGACCCGCGCCGCCTCACCGCCGACCGGGTGTGGATCGTTGATCCCCTGGACGGCACCCGCGAGTTCTCGGAGCGGGCAGGGCCCGTGGGGAGCGCGACCGTCGGCACAGAGCGACGAGGAGGCTTCGATGAGGGGCGGTCGGACTGGGCCGTGCATGTGGCGCTCTGGGAGCGCGGCAGGCTCACCGCCGGCGCCGTGGCGTTGCCCGCGCAGGGCCGTACGCTGACGACCGCCGACCCGCCCAAGCCGCCCGCCCACGAGAAGGGCCGTTTCCGCATCGCGGTGAGCCGCACGCGGCCGCCCGAGTTCGTCAAGAAGCTGGCCTACCTGGTCGGCGCCGACCTCGTGCCGATGGGGTCGGCGGGTGCGAAGATGGCGGCGGTGCTCACCGGCGACGTCGAGGCGTACGTACACGCCGGGGGCCAGTACGAGTGGGATTCCGCCGCGCCGGTCGCCGTCGCCCTGGCCGCAGGGGTTCACGCGAGCCGCATCGACGGCTCGGAGCTGCGGTACAACCAAGCCGACCCGTCTCTACCCGATATCCTGGTTTCCCTACCGGAGCTGGCGCCATCCCTGCTCGCCGGCATCCGGGACCTGCACCGCTGAACCTCCGGAGGAAGCTCCCATGCTCCAGCGCGACTACACGACGTCGCAGCTCGACGTGCTCGAGGCAGAGGCCATCCACATCATGCGTGAGGTGGCCGCCGAGTTCGAGCGCCCATGTCTGCTCTTCTCCGGGGGCAAAGACTCGATCGTCATGCTCCGCATCGCGGAGAAGGCGTTCTGGCCCGCACCCATCCCGTTCCCGCTCATGCACGTCGACACCGGCCACAACTTCGACGAGGTCATCGAGTTCCGCGACCGGCGTACTGCCGAGCTCGGCGCGCGCCTGATCGTGGCCAGCGTGCAGGATTCGATCGACCAGGGCCGGGTCGTCGAGCAGACGGGCCGACACGCCTCACGCAACCGGCTGCAGACCACCACGCTGCTCGACGCGATCGAGGAGCACGAGTTCGACGCCGTGTTCGGCGGCGCCAGGCGCGACGAGGAGAAGGCCAGGGCCAAGGAACGCGTGTTCTCCTTCCGCGACGACTTCGGCCAGTGGGACCCGAAGAACCAGCGCCCCGAGCTGTGGAATCTCTACAACGCCCGCATCCGCAAGGGTGAGCACATCCGCGTCTTCCCGCTGTCCAACTGGACCGAGCTCGACGTCTGGGACTACATCAGGCGGGAGGGCATCGAGATCCCCTCCATCTACTTCGCCCACACCCGCAAGGTGTTCGAGCGCGACGGCATGCTGCTGCCCGACGCCGACGTCGTCCAGCGGGGCGACGACGAGCCGCTGTTCGAGGCGGTGGTGCGCTACCGCACCGTGGGCGACATGACCTGCACGGGCGCCGTGCAGTCCCCGGCCACCACGGTCGAGGAGATCATCGAGGAGATCGCGGCCACCAGGATCACCGAGCGCGGCGCCACCAGGGCCGACGACCGGTCGTCCGAAGCGGCCATGGAGGACAGGAAGAGAGAGGGCTACTTCTGATGGACATCCTTCGCTTCGCCACGGCGGGGAGCGTCGACGACGGCAAGTCCACTCTCATCGGGCGGTTGCTCTTCGACTCCAAGGCGATCTTCGAGGACCAGCTCGAGGCCGTCGAGCGCACCTCGCGCGACCGCGGCACCGAATACACCGACCTGTCGCTGCTGACCGACGGCCTGCGGGCCGAGCGGGAGCAGGGCATCACGATCGACGTGGCCTACCGCTATTTCGCGACGCCGCGCCGTAAGTTCATCATCGCCGACACACCCGGGCACATCCAATACACCCGCAACATGGTCACCGGCGCCTCCACGGCCGACCTGGCGATCATCCTCATCGACGCCCGCAAGGGCGTGCTGGAGCAGTCGCGGCGTCACGCGTTCCTGGCCTCGCTGCTGCGGGTGCCGCACCTGGTGCTGGCCGTCAACAAGATGGACCTGGTCGACTACTCGCAGGAGCGGTTCGAGGAGATCAGGGAGGAGTTCACGTCGTTCGCGTCCAAGCTGAACGTCGGCGACCTCACCTTCATCCCGATCTCCGCACTCAACGGCGACAACGTGGTCTCCCGCTCGGAGAACATGCCCTGGTATCTCGGCACGTCGCTGCTGCACCACCTGGAGAACGTGCACATCGCCTCCGACCGCAACCTGACCGACGTGCGCTTCCCCGTCCAGTACGTGATCCGCCCGCAGCGGGCCACCGACCACGCCTTCCACGACTACCGCGGCTACGCCGGCCAGGTGGCGGGCGGCGTGCTCAAGCCGGGTGACGAGGTGGTGCACCTGCCCTCCGGCCTCACCACGCGGATCGCGTCGATCGACACTTTCGACGGTCCGGTGGAGGAGGCGTTCTCGCCGATGTCGGTGACGCTGCGCTTCGAGGACGACCTCGACATCTCGCGCGGCGACATGATCGCCAGGCCCAACAACCAGCCGCACGTCGCCCAGGAGCTCGAGGCGATGATCTGCTGGATGGCCGACGGCATCAAGCTGACGCCGCGCACCAAGTTGACGATCAAGCACACCACCCGCACGGCGCGCGCCCTCGTGCGCGACCTGCACTACAGGCTCGACGTCAACACCCTGCACAGGGACGAAGAGGCCACGTCGCTCAGCCTCAACGAGATCGGGCGGGTGTCGCTGCGGGTCACCCAGCCGCTGTTCGTGGACGACTACTCCCGCAACCGGATGACCGGCGGGTTCATTCTCGTCGACGAGTCCACCAACGGCACGGTCGGCGCCGGCATGGTCATGGACGCCCACTGAGGTAGATCTTTTGGTGTTTCCGTGACCGTCTGATTACACTGCGCGCTAGGGTCTTCGCGTTCCGTGTTGGCGACGCGAAGGCCCTTCTCCGTGACCGACCACCCACCCGCCCGGGTCATCTACCTGGGAGGCCTCGGCCGCAGCGGCACCACGCTGCTGGAAAGGCTGCTGGGCGAGCTGCCCGGCGTGGTGGCGCTGGGAGAGGTGGTGCACCTCTGGGAGAGGGGCGTTCTCGCGCAGGAGCTCTGCGGGTGCGGTGCGGCGTTCCCCGCCTGCGCCTTCTGGAGTGCGGTCGGGGAGCGGGCGTTCGGCGGCTGGACCACGTCGGTGGCCGGAAGGGTCCTGACGCTGAGGCGCCGGGTCGACCGCACCCGCAGAATCCCGCGCATCGCCCATCCCGACCTCGCCGAATACGCGCAGGCATACCAGATGCTCTACACCGCCGCGGGCGCGCCGGTCGTCATCGACTCCAGCAAACACGCGTCGCTGGCGTGCTGCCTGGTCGCGGCGGGCGTGGACGTGTCGATCGTGCACGTGGTGCGCGACCCGCGTGCCGTCGCCCACTCCTGGGGCAGGACCGTCGAACGCCCTGAGGACGGGCATCCCATGACCCGCTGGAGCCCAGCCAGGACCGCCGTGCACTGGACGGCCCAGAACGCCGCGCTCGAACTGCTCGCCGGGCGCGGAGCCCGGGTCGTCCGCGTCCGGTACGAAGACCTCGTCGCCGCGCCCGTCGACACGCTCACCGGCCTGGCCCGCAGGCTCGGCCTGGCCACGGCGGAGCTGCCGTTCATCGACGGCTCGACCGCCTGGCTCGGCCCCTCCCACACGGCCTCGGGCAACCCGATGCGCTTCCACGTGGGGCGGGTGGAGCTGCGGCGGGACGACGCGTGGGTGTCGGGGCTGGCGGTGCGCGACCGGCGTGCCGTCGACCTCCTCACCTGGCCGCTCAGGGCGCGTTACGGCTACCGGAGCGCGGCATGACCCGATCCGTCGGCGTGGTGATCCCGACCCGCGGGAACCGGCCGGCCCAGTTGCGTGAGGCCGTCGAGGCGGTGCTCGCCCAGGACCACTCCGGCGGGCTGTCCGTGGTCGTCGTGGCCGACCTCCCCGACGCCGAGCCGGCCGCCGCGGTACGCGCCGTCGCCGCGCAGGTGGGCGGGTCAGCTTCGGTGCGGGTCCTGCCCAACGCCCTCACCCCCGGGCTTCCAGGGGCGCGGAACACCGGGATCGCGGCGTGCGAGACCGACCTGGTCGCGTTCTGCGACGACGACGACGTGTGGCTGCCCGGCAAGCTCGCCGCCCAGGTTCGGGCGCTGCGCGACGGCGGTGAGTTCGCCAGCTGCGGCATCGAGGTCGAATACGGCCGCCGCCGGGTGGCCCGGCTCGCCGGCACCTCGACCGTGACGGCCGACGATCTGATCCGTTCGCGGATGGTGATGGTGCACTCCTCGACATACGTGTTCGAACGCGGCTCCTTGTGGGTGGACGAGAGCGCTCCCGCCGGGCAGAACGAGGACTGGGACCTCGCCCTGCGCGCCGCCACGCGCCGGCCGATCGTGCACGTCGACCGTCCGCTGGTCCGAGTGGGGTGGGGCGGATCCCACTACGCCACGCGCTGGGCCGAGCGCATCGCCGGGCTCGACTGGATGCTCGCCCGCCACCCCCGGCTGGCCGCGAACCCTCGCGGCGCGGCGCGGGTCTACGGCCAGCTCGCCTTCAGCCACGCCGCGCTCGGCCACCGTCGCGAGGCCGTCCGCTGGGCGTTGCGCACGTTCGCGGCCCGGCCGGGGGAGCCGCGGGCGCCGATCGCGCTCGCGGTGGCCGCCGGTCTCGTGTCCGCGCCCACCGTCCTTGCCGCACTTCATCACAGGGGGCACGGCATTTGACCCCACCCCGGCCACCAACCCCGCCCACCGGCCTTCTCGACACTTCGCCTCTGATCTCCTCAGGGCTTCCCGACCGGTCGCCGTCCCCGAGCCACCGGCTCTGCGATCAACCGGCGCTCGGCTCGCGCGGCCGGCGGACGGCGCGGGTGCGGGTCGGCGGGGTCGAGGTGGACGCGCTCACCGAGGACGACGTGGTCGCGTGGGTGGCACGCGAGCTGGAGGCGGGAAGGGGCGGCCGGATCGTCACCCCGAACGTCGACATCTGCAGGGCCGCAGCCGCCGACCCCACGCTCAACGACCTGGTGTGCTCGGCGGAGCTCGTCGTGGCCGACGGCATGCCGCTGGTGTGGGCGGCCAGGCTGCGGGGCACCCCGCTGCCCCAGCGTGTCACGGGGGCCGACCTCATCTGGTCGCTCAGCCGGCGCGCCGCCCGCCACGGCTGGCCCGTCTACCTGCTCGGCGGCCCTCCGGGCGTCGCGCACGGGGCAGCGGCCGAGCTCGCCGGCCGCTGCCCGGGGCTGAACGTGTGCGGCGCCCACAGCCCGCCGTACGGCTTCGACGCGACCGCGGAGGGCAGGGCAGGTGTCCTGCGGAAGGTGGCCGGCGCGCGGCCGCGGCTCGTGTTCGTCGGGCTGGGGTTCCCGAAGCAGGACCGGCTCATCGCCGACCTACGGCACGAGCTGCCGGGGACGTGGTTCCTGGGGTGCGGTGCGGCGATCGGGTTCGCCGCGGGGGCGGTCGCCAGGGCTCCGGGGTGGATGCGGCGGGCCGGGCTGGAATGGGCGTTCCGAATGGCCGTCGAGCCGGGCCGGCTGGCGCGTCGCTACCTGGTCGACGACCTGCCGTACGCGGCCGGGCTGCTGGGCGGCTCGCTGGCCGCACGGGTCCGGTCGCATCGCAGTCCCTGACCGGGCGGGGCTCCCGTCAGGTGGCGGTGAGGGTTCGTACGCGGGCGACGTCCTCGGGGGTGAGACCGCGGGCGGCGTCGCGCAGGGCCTGACGGGAGTCCATCGGCCGGTACGCCGTGCGCGACAGACCCGACCAGGCGAACCCGTCACCCGCCCGTGAGCGGCCCGTGCACGCCCTGCGGATGCGGCGTTCGGCGGCGGGCGTCCAGGTCAGGCCGGCGTGGTCGTACAGCTCGCGGAAGCGGGGGAGCGGATCGGCGGCCAGGGACTCGTACGACGTGGTGAGGATGCCCGGGGTGCGGGCCAGGATCGAGCGGGTCGCCCGCCACAGCGCGGCGGCCTTGGCGATGCGGTCATGAGAGCCGGCCAGGGCGCGCAGCTCCAGCAGGTCGGGGTGGTCGCGCACCAGCAGCGGCTGCTCCAGCAGCTCGTGGACGTGCACGGTCCATCCCAGCCGCTGCCAGCTCGCCACGAACGACACCGGATCGCGCACCAGCGCGATCACCCGGCAGCCCAGGCGGCGGGCGAACCAGCCGGCGCTGAGCACGGCGAACGGGTCGTCCAGGAGCGCCCGCCGTCCCGCCAGCCGGCCGAGCGTGAACGCGGTGCCGTAGAGGACGAGGCGGGCCAGGTCGTACGGGGAGTGGTTGGCGCGCAGCTCGGCCAGCCAGTGGTAGCGCAGGGCGACCGTGTCGCGGAAGGCGGGCAGCCAGGTGGCGGCGTTGTCGTCGCAGATGTACTGGAACCGGTGGGTCACCTCGGCCCTGAGCACTCCCGGGCAGCGTCCTGGCGGGTGCTGCGGGTTGAGCGGTTCGTTGACGTAGACGAGCTCGCCGCCGGCGGTGAGCATCTTGCCGGTCCAGCTCGTGCCGCTTCTCGGCAGCCCGGTCACCAGCACGGGAGCGCGGGTCACGCGGCCGTCCACGAGCGCGGGCGCAGCGCCGCCAGGGTGTGGCGGCCGAACGGGTGCAGGCCGTAGCGGCGGTGGAGCTGCCACAGGGGGAGCAGATTCTTCACGAGTACGCCGCCCGACCAGCCGATGACCGCGCCGAGCGCCCCGTGGGCGGGGATCAGGGCCAGGTCGAGGGCCACCGTGCAGGCGATCGCGGCCAGCAGGTTGCGCAGGCTCGCACCGGTGTGCCCGGCGGCGGTCAGCACCACGTCGACCATCCCGCAGGCCGTGGCCACCATCATCGTGCCCGCCAGCACGAGCGCCACCGGCCCCGCCTGGGCGTAGGAGGGGCCGAACAGGTGCAGCAGCCAGGGCGCCAGCGCCGCGTACCCCAGCCAGACCGGCCAGGTCATCACCACCAGCCAGATCGTGGCGGCCTGGTAGAGCTCGCCCGCGCGCGCCCGCTCGCCCTCGGCGAGCGCCCTCACCAGCCGATCCTGTACGGCCTGCGCCAGCCCCTGGTTGGCGAGCTGCCCGACCACCTTGAACCGGGTGGCGGCCGTGTAGACGGCGGCCTGCGCGGGCCCGGCGAGCGCGGCGACGATCACGATGTCCACCCGCTGGAACACCGCCTGGATCGCCCCGGCGACCGAGCGCGGCGCGGTGTGCCGCCACAGGTCCCGGCCCGTGCCAGGCAGGTACGGCGTGCGCGGCGCCCGTCCGCGCAGCCCGGCGGCGGCCAGGACCGGCAGCAGCGCGTACGGCGCCGCCCACGCGACCGGCAGCCACCACACGGCCCCGGCCAGCGCCACGGCGGTCACGAGGACGAGCTGGCACCCCGGCACGAACACGCCGTCGAGCAGCACGGTGGGCCGCATGGCCCCGAACCCTCTGGTGGCGCAGAGCAGGACGTCGCCGGCCACCATGAGCGGGATCGCCACGGCGGTCAGGCCGAGGTGCGGGTGGAGCAGCGCGGCGGCGGCGCAGGCGGCCACGACGCTGGGGCAGAAGGCCGCCCGGATATATCCCGAGATGCCGTGATAGTCGTAGGTCTTCGCCCGCGCGATGAAGTAGATCAGCCCGTTCCCCGCGTCCAGCTTCGCGATCCCGGCCGCCATCAGCACCAGCGCGGTCACCGTGAAGAACGCCCCCGCCTCCGCCGCCGTGAACGCCCGCGTCACCACCACGACCAGGGCGAACTGCGCGAGAGCGCTGAGCAC
>NZ_SMJZ01000171.1 GCF_004348345.1 Nonomuraea longispora | reverse complement strand
GGTCTGCGCCGTGGCGGCCGGGGTGCGGGCGTTCGGGGAGGTGGTCGGCGATCCGCACGGGATTTACGGGGTCGGGCAGTGGTTCCCGGGGGGCGGTGGCGAGGCGGCGGTCGGGGTGTCGGAGCGGGAGTTCGTGGCCGCCTACCGGGAGCGGGCCGGCGTGGTGCCCGACTATCCGGCCGTGCAGGCGGTGGCCGCCGCCGCGGTCGCGACCCGCTGCGCCACGCTGGCCGGGAGCACCGGGCGTGCGGCGTTGTGGGGCGTTGCCAGCGCTCTGGAGACCACGACGCTGTTGGGGGCCTTTCGCGTCGATCCGGGCAGCGGGGCGCAGGTCGGGCATCGGGCCGCACTCACCCGCTGGCCGTAGCGGGCCGAACGAATGCCCCGGCCGTGGCGGGTGACCGGTCCTGGCGGGTCGAGCGGGCCGAGCGGGTCGTGAGGGCCGGCCCGCCGTCGTTACGGCGGGCCGGCCCCCCGTGCGGCTCGTGCCCCCGCCAGAGCGGGCACGAACCGCACGGCTCTCAGCGGCTGATCCGTACCGCGTCCGCGATGACGTAGCCGGTGCCCGAGGTCCACCGGCTCACGCCCACGACGTTGTACGTGCCGGCGTTGAGGGAGAAGGTGCCGATGCTGCGCCAGGATCCGCCGCCGGATCTCTGGTCGACGTAGACGGTCTGGTTGCCGCTCGATGTCGCCACGATGTACGGCGCCGAGCTGTTGTACCCGGGATCGGCCGGATACCAGACCTCCACCTGGTACGTGCCCGCGCTGGGGATGGTGGCGGAATACCAGGCCGGGTCGCTGGAGGAGACCGGGTCGGCGAAGCGGTAGTCGGCGCCGTGGCGCTGGCTGGAGAAGGTGGAGGTGCCCCAGTTGGCGCTGGCGGTGAACTGGCCGGCCGTGGCGTTGTCGACGGTCGTCGTGAACGTCGGGGGGTTGCCGCCACCGGTCACGTAGTTCATGTACGTGTTCCAGTTCCAGTTCCTGCCCGGGTCGGTGTGGGTGGCGCCGGGCACTTCGTTGTGCCCGATGATGCCGGTCCGGGTCTTGGGGATGCCGTACTTGTCGCAGAGGTGGCGCGTCAGGGCGGCGGAGGCCCGGTACATGGCGTCGGTGAACCAGGAGGCGTCGTCGACCCAGCCTTCGTGTTCGATGCCGATGGACCGGTTGTTGTAGGAGGAGTTGCCCGCGTGCCAGCCGACGTCCTTGTCGCGCACCATCTGGGTGATGGCGCCGTTGGACGACTTGACCACGTAGTGGGCGGAGACGTTGGAGCTGGGGTTCTGGAACCAGGAGATGGTGCCGGCGTACGAGCCCTGGGTGACGTGGAGGACCACGCGGTCGATGTTGTAGCTGGACTCGCGGTTGGAGACCCGGTAGTTGCTGGAGTGAGCGGCGACCCAGGCGGCCGGGGGGTAGTCGGGGCTGGCCACGGCGCGCGCGTTGAGGTCGCGGGCTTTGGCCAGGTCGCCGCGGTCGGCGGTGACCTCCTGCGGCTTGACCTGTACGCCGCGGATGTCGATGCCGAGGCCGAGGCCTTCGTAGACGGCGTCGGCGTAGAGGCGGGCGAGTTCGGGTGAGGTCGCGTTGCCGTACGCGGCCACGGCCTGGTACCAGCGGCCGGTGTCGGCTCTGGCCGCTTCGTCGAGGCCGAGTTTGTCGGCGTGGGCTCGCAGGACGGCGGCGCCGCCGAGGATGTTGGCCTCGTCGTCGGCGCGCAGCTTGTCGACCGGGAGCTTGGTGAGCTCGGCGGCCTGTTCGAGCGAGTGGTTGGTGGGGTTGCTGACCAGGTGCATCACGCCGTAGCCCCCGCTGGCGCTGGGCTCGCCGCCGTGGCCGTCGAGGTGGGTCTCGGCGTAGGCGAGGGCGACGAGCAGGTCGCGGGGAACGTCGTGTTCGGCGGCCGCGCGGTCGAACGCGGCGGCGAGCGGGTTCTCCTCGGCAGTGGCGACGGCGGGCTGGCCTGCGACGATGAGCAGGACGGCGAGGAGGGAGGTGGCGAGGGCGGCTAATCGCGTGCGAGCGAGAGTCATGGGTGCTCCTCGTTGGGGGTAACGGGGGCACGGTACGACATTTTCCTGACTAATGTCGATAATTGACATTACTTCCTGGTTAAGTGAAACTTTTCGCCCCACCTTTCCGGGAGAGGAGGGGCCCGTGAGATTGGGCCCCTGAAAACTGTTGCGCTTTCGCCGAGTGACGCTGAAACTTCCTTTCGTGACCGCGCTCGTGCGTACCGTCCTGGCGGCGCTCACCGCCGCACTCCTCGGCATCGTGGCCCCCACCCCCGCCCTCGCCAGCGCGTCGGCCAGCGCGTCGGCCGCCTGCGCGACCGACCCCGCGACCCCGAAACGCCAGCTCAGAGCCATGTGGATCTCCTCGGTCGCGAACATCGACTGGCCGAGCCGCACCGGGCTGAGCGTGTCGGCGCAGCAGGCCGAGTTCCGCTCCTGGCTGGACCTGGCCGTACGCAAGCGCATGAACGCCGTGATCGTGCAGATCAGGCCCACGGCCGACGCGTTCTGGCCGTCGCCCCACGAGCCGTGGTCGCAATGGCTGACCGGCACCCAGGGCCGCGACCCCGGCTACGACCCGCTGGCGTTCATGGTGAACGAGGCCCACGCCCGCAACCTGGAGTTCCACGCCTGGTTCAACCCGTACCGGATCGCCAACCACGCCGACCCGAACCGGCTCGTGTCGACGCACCCCGCGCGCAGGAACCCCGGCTGGCGCTTCGCCTACGGCGGCAAGCTCTACTACAACCCGGGCATCCCCGAGGTCCGCGCCTTCATCGAGGACGCGATCATGGACGCCGTCTCCCGCTACGACGTGGACGGCGTGCACCTCGACGACTACTTCTACCCCTATCCGGTCAGCGGCCAGACCATCCCCGACTCCGCCACGTACGACAGGTACGGCGCCGGGTTCGCCACCATCGGCGACTGGCGGCGCAACAACGTCAACCTCCTCGTACGCGAGCTCGGCCAGCGCATCCACGCCGCCAAGCCGCACGTCTCGTTCGGCATCAGCCCGTTCGGCATCTGGCGCAACGCCGGCACCGACCCGCTCGGGTCGCGCACCTCGGGGCT
The DNA here is from genome assembly GCF_004348345.1 of Nonomuraea longispora. Taxonomy (GTDB): domain Bacteria; phylum Actinomycetota; class Actinomycetes; order Streptosporangiales; family Streptosporangiaceae; genus Nonomuraea; species Nonomuraea longispora. Next base: position 16,623 of record NZ_SMJZ01000171.1, on the reverse strand, counting down.
GCAGTCGTACGACGCGATCTACGCCGACAGCCGCGAATGGGTCAAGCAGGGCTGGATCGACTACATCTCGCCGCAGATCTACTGGCACATCGGGTTCTCCACCGCCGCGTACGAGGTGCTCACCGCCTGGTGGTCGGACGTCGTACGGAACACCGGCGTGCGACTCGTCGTCGGCCAGGCCGCCTACCGGGCGGGCGCGTCCGGGGAGGACTCCGCCTGGCAGGACCCGGCCGAGCTGAGCGACCACCTGCACGACAACAGGAAACACCCAGAGGTGGTCGGCGACGTGTTCTTCAGCGCCAAGGACGTCAGGGCCGACCGGATAGGGGCGTTCACCCGGGTCGTGGACGCCCACTACACCAGGCCCGCGCTCCTGCCGGCACGCGGCTCCGGCAGCGCGCCGGGCACGCCGTCGATCACGTCGGCCACGCGGGCCTCCGACGGCGTACGGCTGGCCTGGAACGGCTCGGGCACCGCGTACGCGGTCTACCGGGTGGACGGGGCGCAGTCCGCGGCCGACCCGTGTTTCTTCGCCGACGCCCGCAACCTGGTCACGACGACCCGGCAGCGCACGTTCACGGACACGACCGCCGGCGGCTCGGCCTACACCTACTACGTGAGCGCGCTCAACCGCACCCACCAGGAGGGGACGCCGAGCGCGGGCCGGGTCGTGGAGGCGGGCGGCGGCACGTTCAGCGTCGTCGTCGACAACGCCAGCCCCGGCTTCACCGCCGGCGCGGACTGGGGCACCTCCTCCTTCTCCGGGCAACCGCACGGCACCGACTACCGTTTCGCCGAGCCGGTGGCGGCCAGCGACCCGGCCTGGTTCCGTGCGGCCATCCCCAGCGCGGGCGACTACCGGGTCGAGGTGTGGCATCCGTCGGATCCCGGCTACAACAGCGCGGCCCCGCACATCGTGGCGGCCTCCGGCGGCAACCGCACGGTCTCCGTCGACCAGCGCTCGGGCGGCGGTCAGTGGCGGGTGCTGGGGACGTACACGCTGGCGGCCGGCACCTACGACGTGGTCGGTGTGAGCCGCTGGACCTCCGCCACCGGCTACGTGATCGCCGACGCGGTCCGCATCACCAGGGCGTGACGTCGGGGCGTGCGTTGAAGGGTGGGCAGGCCCGGCCCCCAAACGTACGATGAGCCGGTGGACGGAGCCCGCCCGCGGCCGATCGACGCGATCGCGGTCATGGTCGCGGCAGGCCTGACCGCGGCAACCGGCTACGAGGGTCCGGTGCTGGCGCTCCTGATGGCGTCGGCGCTGCCGGTGCTCTGGATGCGCAGGGCTCCGCTCACGGTCGCGTGGATCGGCGCGGGCACGGCGCTGGCCCTGCCCGTGCTGCTCGTGTTCGCGGGGCCCGCCGTGGTCCCGCCCGCGGGTGCGCCGCTCTGGCCGCCCACGGCCGCGTTCGCCGCATACGCCGCGACGGCCTTCGCCCGCGACAGGAACCGCGGGGCGGCGCAGTGGTTGCCGGTGATCGTCCTCGCTCTCGCGGTGCTGGCGCTGCCCCACGAGATGCCTGTCGTCCTGCGTACGGAGACGGTGATCGCGCTCGCGGTCATGTACGGGACGTACACCGCCGTCCGGGCCCGGCTCCGGCGCGGCCTGGCGGAACGGGCGGAACGGGTCGAGCGCGAACGGCTGGCGGGCGAGATGCACGACGTGGTCACCTACCGCGTGAGCCGGATGGTGTTGCAGGCCGGGATGCTGGCCATGAGCGCACCCGACGACCGGATGCGTACGGCGGCCGAGCAGTTGCGGGCGACGGGCTGCGAGGCTCTCGACGAGTTGCGGCACATGGTGGCGCTGCTGCGGCGCGGCTCGGGCGAGGGCTTCGACCTGGGGTTGCCGCTGCCCGACCTGCGTCCGCTGATCACCGAGTCGGCCTGCGCGGGGGTGCCCGTCGAGCTGGCGGTGACCGGCACGCCCGAGCCGGTGCCCGGCGTGGTGGGGCGGGCGGCGTACCTCGTGGTTCAGGAGGCCCTGACCAACGTGCGCAAGCACGCGCCCGGCGCGGACGCGCGGGTGCAGGTGAGCTACCGGCCGGGAGCGGTACGGCTGAGCGTGGGCAACAGCCCCGGCAGGCCGGACGCCTGGGTCACGGTGAACGACCCGGGCATGGGTTTGCTCGATCTGTGCCGGCACGTGGAGCTGGCGGGCGGCACCATGGAGATCGGCCATGACGCCGACGGCGGCTTCCGCGTCGAGGCGTCCTTCCCCACATCGCGACCGTGAACCGTACTGACGATTCGTCAGCGCACCGAAAGGGCTGGTTTCATCTCATGGAGGTCAACGGGGTGCAGTTCAGCCGCGACCGCCTGCGCGGCCTGGCCGAGGGTATGGGGGACATGGGTGCGGCCGTATCGCACGTCAAGTCCCGGTACGAAGAAGCCCAGGGCGCGATCAGAGCCGCTGTCGGCGGCGACGACTACGGCAAGGCGTACTGGCGCAGCCGCGAGGAACGCCTGGAGAACATCCAGAACGCGTTGAAGCTGCTGGCCGGAGCGCTCAGCGACGAGGAGGACAAGCTCACGAAAGCCTCCGCCCATTACAAGGCCAGTGATGACGCGAGCACCATCGGCGGGTGAGGGCGGTCGACTGGCCCGCCGCGGCGTGATCCGTTAGTCCCAGCCCGCCAGCGCCTGCTCCAGCTCCGCCCGCGCGGCCACGGGGTCGTAGCCGGGGATGGCCTCGCGCAACACCTCGTCGGTCTGCCGCTCCGCGTCGGCGCACGCCTCAGCGATCGCCGCGAGCACCTCGTCGGCCAGATCCTTGCTGCCCAGGCGCATGGCGCGGGGGTCGAACGTGACGTCGAGGACGCGGCCCTCCTGGTCGACCGAGGCCGTCACGTGTCTCGACGGCCCCTTGCCGGTGGCGACGATCTTGTCGAGGTGCTCCTGCGCGGCCTCCATCCGGGCCATGAGCTCATCACCCTGCCTCGCGGGCGCGTCGACATCCTCCTCGTCGCCGGGGGGCTGGTCGAAGCCGTACACGTCTCGCCTCCGTTCAGGAAAGAAGGTCGCGGGCCGCCTGCTCGACCCGCTCACGGACGAACGTCTCATCGAGCGGCTTCGGGAGTGTGTCGGCACGTTCCGAAGCCTCGTCCGCTATCTCCTGCGCCTGGCGCGCGGCCTCCTCCTGCGCGGCGCGCAGCACCGCCGTCACCTGGCCGCCGAGCGTCCGCTCGCCCTGCCGCAGCGCCCGCGGGTCGATCTGCAGGCGCGTCACCCTTCCGTGGCCGTCGGCGGCGGCCTCGATGAGCCCGTCCCTGCTTACCGCCCGGCCCTGAACCTGCCTGATCGCGGTCTGCGCGTCCTTGATGCCGCGAATGACCTCGCGGCTTTTCTGGACGTAGTCGGCCACGTACTCCGCGTCGTCTTCCGGTGCCGGTGGGCGCATGTCTCACTCCGATGGTCATGAGCGAACCATCGGCCATTCTAGCGACCCGGGGGGCGGGGCTTACTGTTGTGCCTCATGTTCCGATAAGTGCCGAAATATTGCCATTGAGCCGCAGTAGTATCCACGGAATGACGGGAATGGAGATGGACCGGGGAGGAACGGGGCAAGATGCCTCCCTGGTCAGTACTCACGCGGAGGAGCACCACGCCGCTCTCAACCCCCTTGCGCAACGCGGGGACGGCACCTCCTCCTTCGGGGACGACGGCACGTTCGGCCTGTTCATCGCCGCGTACGCGGAAAGCCGCGACGTGTCGACGGCAGTGCACCGGGGGCTGTCCACGGTGATGCAGGACACCGGCACCGGCATGCACCTCGCGGTCAGGAACACCAACGACGCCGAGGCCGCGAACGCCGAAGCCTTCAGAGATCCCGGTGCCGCATGGGCATGACCGTACCCCCAGAGGTCAGCGGCTTCATGCCGATGGTGAGCCCCTGGTTCACCATCGACGAGGACGACATGCGGACGGAGAGCGCCGCCTCACGCGCCACGGCCACGCAGGGGGCCTCCGCGGCCGCACAAGGAGAGACGGCGGTACGCGGCGCCGGGCAGCACTACGGCGGCGAGTCCGGCACCGCCCTGCAGGCCCACTGGGACAGGACCGGGCTCAGCGGCGGCCACCTCGACCAGGCCGCCAACGCGGCGAGGCTGGCGCCCGTGGGGCTCGAAGGCGCGGCCAACGTGGTGTCCGGGGTGAAGGTCGCGACCATCGTCCAGGCGGCGCACGCTTCGGTCGACGTCGCCCGACTGCTGGCCCTGGGCGCCGCGGCGGGCGGCACCGCGTTCGCTGTCAGGCGCATCCTCATGGCACGGGCCGCGAATCGGAAGATCAGGAACGAGGGCGTGCAGGGCACGGGCAACGTGCTCGGCCAGTTGCTGCGCCGCCGGGTCACCGAACCGGGCCGCCGCATCCTCGACGATCTCCACCGCCTCAACGGCCCTCGCGGCACGCCCGCCCTGGCGGGCACGGGCGGCCGCAGCGTCCCGATGCGCCCGGCAGGACTGCGTTCGCCGTCCGGCCCCCGCTCCGTCCAGGACGGCATCGCTCAGATGGGCCGCAGGAACGGCGGCAGGGGCAGGGGCAACTCGGGTGGCGACAACAACGGAGGGTTCTTCTCCCGCCACGCACGGCAGCGCCAGGAAGAGCGCAACGTCTCGGAGCAGGACATCAATGAGACCCTGTCGAAGGGAACCAGGAAGCCCGGCAAGAAGCCCGACACGTCGGAGTATGAGAGGGACGACGGACTGGTGGTGATCCGTGGTGATGACAACTTCAAGGTCATCACCACCTTCTGGAGAAGAAAGAAGTAGCAGGCTTGCGGATCGAATACAACGACGAGAACGACGTCGCCTACATCTACCTCGTCGACCACATCAACGCCGGCGAGTCGGCGACCCAGATCCCGGTGGAGGCCGACGAGATCCCGGGATATGTCATCCTCGATATGGACAAGGAGGGCGCCCTGCTGGGGATCGAGATCGTCGGCGCCTCCCGCATCCTGCGCCCCGCGACCCTCTCGGCGGCGCAGAACGACGAAGCGAGCCAGGACCTGACCTGAGGTCCCGGGCCGAGGCCCGCCTCGCCTTCCTGGGTTCGTCGCCCCCCTGAGAGGAAAGGGCTCCTGTGTGAGCCAGGAGATTCTCAGGGCCGAAGGACTGCGGAAGACGTTCCCGGGTGTGGTCGCGCTCGACGGCGTCGACCTGAGCCTGCGCACCGGTGAGGTGCACGTGCTGCTGGGTGAGAACGGCGCGGGCAAGAGCACGCTGATCAAGATCCTTTCCGGGGCCTACCATCCGGACGGCGGCCGGGTGCTCATGGACAGCAGGCAGGTGCACATCCGCTCGGCGGGCGACGCGCAGCGGCTCGGCATCGCGACCATCTACCAGGAGTTCAACCTCGTCCCGCAGCTCACGGTGGCGGAGAACCTGGCGCTCGGCCGGCCGCCGCGCAGGTTCGGGTTCGTGGACGTCAGGCGTATGGAGCAGCAGGCGGGCAGGCTGCTCGAACGGGTCGGCGTGGACGTGGATCCGCGCACTCCGACCGCCAGGCTCGGCATCGCCCGCATGCAGATGGTGGAGATCGCCAAGGCGCTGGCGCTGGACGCGCGCGTGCTCATCATGGACGAGCCGACCGCGGTGCTCACCACGAGCGAGGTGGCCAGGCTGTTCGCGATCGTCAGGCAGCTTCGCGACGAGGGCGTGGCCGTCGTGTTCATCACCCACCACCTGGAGGAGATCGCCGAGATCGGCGGCCGGGTGACCGTGCTGCGGGACGGCAGGTCCGTGGCCGAGGTGCCGGCGAACACCCGGCGGGACGAGCTGGTCGGCCTCATGGTCGGGCGGCCCATCGACCAGCAGTACCCCCGCCGGCCGGCCGAACGGGGGGAGCCGCTGCTGGAGGTGCGCGGGCTGACCCGGCGGGGCGTGTTCGACGACGTTTCGTTCGAGGTGCGGGCGGGCGAGGTGGTCGGCATGGCCGGACTCGTGGGGGCGGGCCGCACGGAGGTCGCCCGCGCGCTGTTCGGCGCCGACCGCTATGACGCGGGCCAGGTGTTCGTACGCGGCCGGCCGCTGCCCCCGGGCGACGTGCACGCCGCCATGGAGGCGGGGCTCGGCCTGGTACCCGAGGACCGCAAGGCCCAGGGCCTGGTGCTGGGCGCGGACGTCGCCGAGAACCTGGGGCTGGTCACCATGCGGGACGCCACGCGGGCCGGGTTCGTCGACCGGCCGGGCCTGCGCAGGACCGCCGCCAAGGTGGCCGAGCAGCTCGGCATCCGGATGACCGGCCTGAGCCAGGAGGTGCGCACGCTCTCCGGCGGCAACCAGCAGAAGGTGGTCATCGGCAAGTGGCTGGCGGCCAACGCGAACGTGCTCATCCTGGACGAGCCGACGCGCGGCGTGGACGTCGGGGCCAAGGTCGAGATCTACCAGCTCGTCAACGCGCTCACCGCCGCCGGTGACGCGGTGCTCATGATCTCCAGTGACCTGCCGGAGGTGCTCGGGATGAGCGACAGGATCCTCGTCATGGCGCGGGGACGGCTCGTGGGCGAGCTGCCCGCCGCCGAGGCGACGCAGGACGCCGTGATGGCGCTGGCGACCACGGAGACCTCCCATGTCCGCTGACGTGCTCCCGCGCCGCTCGCCGGCCGCCGCGTGGCTCGCCGAGAACGGCGCGGTGGTCGCGCTCGTGGTGCTGGTCGTCGCGCTGTCGCTGCTGTCGGGCGACTTCCTGAGCCTGACGAACCTGCTCAACGTCGGCGTCCAGGCCGCCGTCACCGCGATCCTGGCGTTCGGGTCGACGTTCGTGATCGTGACGGGCGGCATCGACCTGTCCGTCGGGTCGGTCGCGGCGCTGTCGGCGATCTCGCTCGCCTGGACCGCCACCTCCGCCGGGCTGCCGTGGCCGCTGGCCACGCTGGTGTCGCTCGCTGTGGGCATCGCGTGCGGGCTGGTCAGCGCGGCACTCATCGCGTACGGCAAGCTGCCGCCGTTCATCGCCACGCTGGCCATGCTCGGCATCGCCCGTGGCCTGGCCCTGGTCGTCTCGGAGGGCAGCCCGATCGCGATGCCCGACGCCGTGTCGGAGCTGGGCGGCACGATCGGCGCGTACCTGCCGATCCCGCTGATCGTGATGGTCGTCATGGGCGTGATCGCGGCCGTGATCCTCAACAGGACCTATCCGGGCCGCGCCATGTACGCGATCGGCGGCAACCAGGAGGCCGCGCGGTTGTCGGGCATCAAGGTGGACCGGCAGTTGCTCATCACGTACGCGCTGTCCGGGGGGTTCGCCGCGGTGGCCGGGATCGTGCTGGCCAGCCGCCTGGCGTCGGCGCAGCCGCAGGCGGCGGCGGGCTACGAGCTGGACGCGATCGCGGCCGTGGTGATCGGCGGCGCGAGCCTGTCCGGCGGTAAGGGCCGGGCGCTCGGCACGCTGGTCGGCGCGCTCATCCTGGCCGTGCTGCGCAACGGGCTGAACCTGCTGTCGGTGTCGGCGTTCTGGCAGCAGGTCGTGATCGGCGTGGTGATCGCGCTCGCGGTCCTCGTCGACACCCTGCGGCGCAGAGGTACCAACTAGGAGGGGATAGGTCATGCGCAATCCCGCGATCATCATGGCCGCGGCCGTGCTCGGCCTGGCCGCGTGCGGCTCGGCCGGTGGCGGCGGCGAGGGTGGCGGCGCGGGGGGTGGTGAGCTGGAGCTCGGCATGTCGGTGTCGACGCTGAACAACCCGTACTTCGTCCAGCTGCGCGACGGCGCGCAGGCCGAGGCGAAGAACCTCGGGGTCACGCTCACCGTCACCGACGCCCAGAACGACGCCTCGCAGCAGGTCAACCAGGTCCAGAACTTCACCAGCCAGAACATGAAGGCGATCATCATCAACCCGGTCGACTCCGACGCGGCCGCGCCGGCGGTCAAGGCGGCCGAGCGGGTGAACATCCCGGTCGTCGCGGCCGACCGCGGCGTCACCGGAGCGGAGGTGGCGCAGACGGTGGCCTCCGACAACGTGGCGGGCGGCAAGATGGCCGCGCAGGCGCTGGCCGAGCAGCTCGGAGAGAAGGGCCAGGTGGCCGTGTTGCAGGGCACGCCCGGCACGTCCGCCTCGCGCGACCGCGGGCAGGGGTTCGCCCAGGGCGTCGCCGCGTACCCGAACATCAAGGTCGCCGCCAAGCAGCCGGCCGACTTCGACAGGACCAAGGGCCTGGACGTCATGACGAACCTGATCCAGTCGCATCCCGGCGTCACCGGCGTGTTCGCGGAGAACGACGAGATGGCGCTGGGCGCGATCAAGGCGCTTGGGGCCAGGGCGGGTCGGCAGGTCAAGGTGGTCGGCTTCGACGGCACGCCCGACGCGCTGAAGGCGGTGCGGTCCGGCACCATGGCCGCCACCGTGGCGCAGCAGCCGAAGTTGCTCGGCAAGCAGGCGGTGGAGGCGGCCGTGCGGGTCGCCAAGGGCGAGACGGTGCAGAAGTCGGTCGCGGTGCCGGTGAAGGTGGTGACGAAGGAGAACGTGGCGGACTTCGAGACCTCCTGAGGAGGCCAGGCGGTGGCGCCGCCGTCGATCACGTGGTCGTGGCCGACGACGAACGACGACTCGGGCGACGACAACCACAGCGCCGCGGTGGCCCGCCCCGCCGGGGCAGGTGCCAGGGTCCGGGACATGCTGGACGGACGGTAGGAGAAGCTCGCCATGGCAACCACTGACGGCCTCCTCCCCCCGGCCGGCCGGGGCGAAGAGGACGCGGACGCCGACGACCTCGCGGTGACGGCGCTGCTCAACTGCCTGCTCCGCGAGCTGGCCAGGCCCGAAAGCCCGGAGCCGGGCACGTACGCGCTGCCCGCGACCGGCCGCGTGCTGCGGGTCAGCGGCGAACGCCACCCCGGCGCTCCCGCCCTGCGCACGCCCGGCGGCTGGCGTGAGCTGTCGCTGGGCGAGCTGGTCACGCTGGTCTCCGCCGAGCTGGGCGCGGCCACGGGGGTCGGCAACGACACGCTGCCCGCCGAGATCCTGCACAGCCGGGACGTCACGGCCGCGCTGCTGGCCGCCAGGCGGACCGCCACGCCGCCCGCGGACCCGTACCTGCGCTCCGAGCAGGCCCTGGTGGCGGGCCACCGCTACCATCCCGCGCCCAAGGCGCGCGGCGGGTCGGGCCCTCGGGCGTGGTTGCGGTACTCGCCGGAGGCGCACGCGAGCTTCGCCCTGCCCCTGCTCGGCGTTCCCGCCGAGGACCTGGTCGAGCAGGGTGACACCGCCGCCCTCGACCACCTCGGGGCCGCGACCGGCGGGCTGGTGGCGTTGCCGGCCCATCCCTGGCAGGTGGAGCTGCTGGGCGGGCTGCGCGGCGGGCGGCTGCGTCACCTCGGGGTGACGACGGCCGTGGCCGTGCCGACGGCGTCGATCCGCACGGTGTACCTGCCGGAGCCGGACCTGTTCTGCAAGTTCAGCCTGGACGTACGCATCACGAACGACGTCCGCCGGCTGTGGCTGCGCGACCTGCGCCGGTTGCCCGTGGTGGCCGGCGCGCTCGACCGGGCCTTCGACGACCTGCCCCGCCACCTGTCGCGCCCGGCCGTGCTGCGCGACCGCGGCTACCGCAGCGCCCGGCTGGGCTCGGACGGTGGCGAGGCGCTGGCGGTGATCGTCCGCGACGGGCTGCGCGAGCACGTCCGTCCCGGTCTGACGGCGCTCCTGGCGGCGGCGATCGCCGAGGGTTTCCCCGGCAACCCGCTCGACGGGCTGGGCGAGGAGCAGGCGCTGGCGTGGTGGTGCCGCTATCTCGACCACGTGGTGCCCCCGCTGCTGCACGCCTACCTGCGCCACGGGGTCGTGCTCGAATGCCACCTGCAGAACGTGCTGGTCGCGGTGGACGGGCAGGGCATGCCCGCGCAGGCCGTCTTCCGCGACCACGAGGGCGTCAAGCTGGTCGCGGACCGGCATGCCGCGCTCACGGACGCGCCGCTGGTGACGCGCTCCTACGCCTGGGAGCGGCTGGTGTACTGCCTGGTGACCAACCATCTGCAGGAGATCGCGGGCGCCGTCGCGGCCCGGCATCCGCGGTTGCGCGCCGAGTTGTGGGCGCGGGCGAGGGCCGTGTTCGCCGCCGCGGACGATCACGGGGAAGTGCGGGAGTTGTTGTCGGCGCCGTACGTGCCGGCCAAGGCCAACCTCACGCTGCGCTGGCTGGGCGCCGACGGCGGGGACATGAGGTGTGTGCCCGTCCCCAACCCGTTGAGACTCTTTACGCCATAAGCTATTGTCGCAAGGCAACATTTTACGGCGTATGGAATGGAGTCACCATGGTGAAGGCGACACTGCACGACGGCAGCACCATCGACGTGGAGGTGCACGGCACCGGCCCGGCACTGCTGCTGCCCGCCGACCCGGCCCCGGTCGAGGGAGACCGAGCCGAGGAGCTGCGGAAGTGGGGCGCCGACCCCGCGCTCGGGCGCTCGCTCATCGACGGCCTCCGCGACGCCTTCCAGGTCATCGCCTTCGACTACCAGGGGCATGTCATGGCCACGCCCAAGCCCGGCACCCTCACGCCCGCCGCCGTCACGGCCGACATGCTGGCCGTGGCCGACGCGGCGGGAGCCGGGCGGTTCGCGTATTACGGCTACTCGTGGCTGGCGGTGAACGGGTTGCAGCTGGCGATCAGGACCGACCGGCTCTCGGCGCTCGTCATGGGCGGCTTCCCCGCGTACGGGGCGCCGTACGCCGAGATGTCGCGGGTGACGCGGGCGACGTACGACCTGGCCACCGGGCAGGGGCCGACGCCAGAGCCCGAGCGGACCGGCACGGGCGACGAGTACGACTGGTCGACGGCCCGGGTGTCCACGACCGAGGAGCAGACCCGGCAGTTCGTCACCCTCTACGAGGAGTTGCAGGGGTTCGACGACAAGGCCGTGCGCCTGTCCTGCCCGCGGCTCTGCTTCGCCGGCTCGGCCGACGAGATCCGCTACGACGAGCGGTGGGGCGGCACACACGTCAGCATCGGCGGCACGCTGACCCGGCACAAGGACGAGCTCGAAGCCCTCGGCTGGGACGTCCAGGTGCTCGACGGGCTCGACCACATGTCGGCCATGCACGCGGCGACCGTGCTGCCGATCCTGCGCCCGTGGCTGGCCAGGGCGCTGGCGGTCCGGCTCTGAGCCGTGCCGCAGGCCACCCTCAGGGCATCGCCCGCATGCGGCCGATGATGGCGGTGGACGACCGGTCGCGTACGTAACCGAGCACGCGCACCTCGCCGCCCAGCGAGCGCACCAGCGGGGCCTCGGAGAGCATCTCCGGCGTGTAGTCGCCGCCCTTCACGTAGATCTCTGGCCGGACCATCTTGAGCAGCCGCTCGGGCGTGTCCTCGTCGAACTCGGTCACGTAGTCGACGTCGTTGAGCGCCGCCAGCACGGACATGCGGTCCTCGCACGGGTTGACCGGGCGTCCAGGGCCCTTCAGCCGGGCCACGCCCGCGTCACTGTTGACCGCCACCACGAGCACGTCGCCGAGCCGCCCCGCCTCCTCCAGGTAGGCCACGTGCCCCCGGTGCAGCACGTCGAAGCAGCCGTTGGTGAACACCACCCGCTCGCCCCTGCGCCGGTGCTCGTCCAGCAGCTGGGCGAGGCTCTCCGCCGACTGCACCGTCCCCTCGTGGCGGCGCAGCGCGCGCATCAGCTCGTGCCGGGTGCAGACGGCCGTCCCCTGACGCCGTACGACGACGCCGGCCGCCGCCTGGCCCGCCTCCGCGGCCTCCTCGGGCGAGGCTCCGCCCGCCAGCCAGAGCGCGAACGCGGCGGTGAAGGTGTCGCCCGCGCCCGTCGCCATGTGCTGCGGCGCGGGCCTGGCGTACGTCCGGTACGGCGGCCGGCCGCGCCTGTGCAGCAGCGTCCCCTCACCGTCGAGCGTGGTCACCACGATCCCGGCCCCCGTCAGCTCCAGCAGCCGCCCGGACCTGGCCGACAGGTAGGCCGGCCGGTCGGGCGGGTCCACGCCGTCGTCGAGCAGGCGTACGACCTCGGCGAAGTTCGGCAGCACCGCGGCCGGCCCGCACTCCCGCCAGGCGGCCACCGCGTGCGCGTCCACCACCAGCAGGGGCACCCCGGCGAGGGATCGGCGCACGTCCGGGGTGAACACGCCGCCCCCGTAGTCGCACGCGACCACCACGTCGGCCTGCGCGGCGGCGGCGGCCAGCCGCCGGAGCAGCGCGCGCTCCGCGTGGCCGGGGATGCCGTCGAGGTCCTCCTCGTCGTAGCGCGCGGTCAGCTGGCCGCTGGTGACCAGCCGCCGCTTGTGCGCGGTACGCCGTCCGGGCACGGTCACCAGGTCCGTCCCGACGCCGCGCAGGTGCAGCGAGCGCACCAGCGTCCCGCCGCATTCGTCGTCGCCCACGACGCCGACAAGCCGGACGCGGGCCCCCAGCGCCACCAGGTTGGCGGCGGTGTTGGCGGCGCCGCCAGGAGCGTCCACGGTGCTTTCCAGGCTCATCACGGGCACCGGAGCCTCCTGCGCCAGGCGCTTGGCCGAGCCGTGCAGCCACGAGTCGAGCATGACGTCGCCGACGACCGCGGCGCTGATGACCCGCTCTGTGCCCATGAGTAGCGCTTACCAGCACAAGGCCAGGTCAAACCAGCGATGGAGTATTCGCCCGGGTGTTACGGGCATGGCGTCCCGGGGTAGCCAGGCGGCTATGCAGCGCCCTTCCGCACACCACGCGCCCGGCCTTCCCGTACGGGAGGCACGATGACGGCGATCGTCGGCGGGGTGGAGCGGATCGCGGTGCTGCGGGCCAACGCCCTCGGCGACTTCCTGCTGGCCGTGCCGGCGCTCGATGCGCTCAAACGGGCCTACCCCGGCGCGCACCTGACGCTGCTGGGCACCTCGTGGCACTCAGAGTTCCTGGCCGGCCGGCCGGGGCCCGTGGACGACGTGGTGGCCCTGCCACCGATCTCGGGCGTGTCCACGGCCGAACCGGGGCACGCCACGCCCGACCGGCTGCGCGAACGGCTGCGCAGACGCCGGTTCGACCTGGCGGTGCAGATCCACGGCGGCGGCCGCTTCTCCAACCCGTTCGTACGCCTGCTGGGCGCCAGGGTGACCGCGGGGATGCGTGCACCCGGGGCCGAACGGCTGGACCGCTGGGTGCCGTACACGGACTATCACCACGAGACGCTGCGTTTTCTGCAGGTCGCCGCGCTGGTCGGCGGGGTCGCGGGCGGGCTGGAGCCTCGGGTGACGCTCACCGCGGCCGACCGCGCGGAAGCGGCGGACGTGCTGGGCGAGCCGCCGCCGGGGCTGGTGGCCGTGCACCCGGGAGCGCGCGACCCGAGGCGGCGCTGGCCCGTTGAGCGGTTCGCCGAGGTCGCCGACCGGCTGGGCAGGCCGGTCGTGGTGACGGGCACCCGCGAGGAGGAGGACCTGGTCCTGGGCGTGGTCGAGGCGATGCGGCGGCCCGCCGTCGCCGTCGTCGGCGCACTCGGCATCGGCGGGCTGGCCGCGCTGTACGAGCGCTGCGACCTGCTGGTGGCCAACGACACGGGCCCCCGCCACCTGGCCGCCGCCGTCGGCACGCCCACCGTCGGCATCTACTGGTGCGGCAACCTGATCAACGCCGGGCCGCTCAGCAGGACCCGCCACCGCCCGTTGGTCTCCTGGACCACGGCCTGCCCGCGATGCGGCGCGAGCGGCGTCGACCCGGCCGCGCAGCGCTGCCCGCACGACCGGTCGTGGGTGTGCGACGTCTCGGTCGAGATGGTGATGGAGCAGGCGGAGGATCTGCTCGCCGGACCTACGGGGGATGAGGCCGATGACTGACCACGCCGTACGCGACGAACTGCAGCAGGCCATCGACGAGGCGTTCCGCGGCCGTGACCGGGTGGCGATGCGGGAGGTGTACTCGGCGGTGTCGCAACACGTGAACCTGCCTGCCGACGTGCTCACCCACCTCAACGAGCTCCCCGAGGGCGACTACAGCAGGCAGGGCCTCGCCCGCGCGATCAACGAGGTCATCACGCGCAGGGGCGAGCAGGACAGCCTCGGGCTCCTGGACGTGCCCGCCGGCTCGGAATCTCGCGAACCGGGGGCGTGACGGGTCCCTGACCGGCGATCGCCGGGTAGCTACGGGACATGATGCGACATGTACGGAAAGCGGAGGCCGCGTTCGAGGCCGAGCTGGCCGCCGTACGGCCGGAGCTCTCCGCGCCCTATGCCGCCGCTCTGCCAGGCGCCAGGGCCGCCGTGCTCGGACGCCTGTGGCGCAGCCTGCTGTACGAACCGCTGCCCGGCCTCGCGGCACCGACTACGGACGTGGCTACGAACGCGGGCGGGCAGGCGTGCGTGCCGCTGGCGGACGGGCGGCGGTTGCGAGGGCGGGCGCGGCAGCCGTACGACCTCGAAGGCGAGGCCGCACTCTGGCTCGACGGCAGGCCGTACACGCACCCGGCCGAACTGCTGGCCGCCCTCGCCCTGCCCGGCACCACCCGGCTGGTCGAGGACCTGGACAACAGCGTCGCCTCGCTGGCCCTGTCGCGCGCCGCCGCCAGGGCCGGACCCCGCCCCCTGGACACGCCGGAGGACTACGAGCAGAGCGTCGTCGACGGGCACCCGTACCATCCGGGTTGCCGCAACCGTCCCGGCGTCTCCGTGGCCGAGCAGCTCGCGTACATGCCGGAGCACCGCACCACCGTCGCCCTCGACCTGGTCGCGCTGCCCGCCGCCGAATGCCTGGTCACGGGGGCGTGGCCGGGCGCGCTCATGGACGGCGACCGGCTCCTGCTCCCCCTGCACCCCTGGCAGACCCGCCATGTCCTGCCCGGCCTGGGTCTGCGCCCGTACGCGACGGGGGCGATCCCGGCCCGGCCGCTGACGTCCGTACGGACGCTCGCCCCCGTGGACGGCGGCCCGCACGTGAAGACGGCGTTCAGCACCCGGATGACCTCAAGCGTCAGGGACATCTCCCCCGGCTCCGTACGCGACTGCGTCCCCCTGTCACGCCTGCTCGCCACGTTGTCAGGGCGGCGGGGTGGCCGTCCCGCCGTCGCCGGCTACCTGGCGGGGGCCGCCGCGCGGATCGACGGCGAGCACAGCGCGGACCTGTCCGCCATGCTGCGCGAGCCCACCCCGCGCGCCGGCGCGGAGACCGTGCTGCCCGTGGCGGCGATCACCCGCGAGATGGCCCGCGACCCGGTCGCGTGGCTGTCGGCGTTCGCCAGGGCGGCTCTGGAGGACGCGCTCGGGCTGCTCTCCCTGGGCGTGGCGCTGGAGGCCCATGGGCAGAACCTGCTGGTCGCGCTCGGCCGTGGCGGCCTGCCGTACCGGCTGATCTACCGGGACCTGGCCGACGTCAGGATCAGCCCCGCCCGGCTCGCCCGCAACGGGACCGACACTCCCCAGGTCGGCCCCAGGCTGCTCACCGACGACCCGGACGTGCTGCACGGCAAGCTCCTCGGATCGCTCGTCGGCACCACGTTCGGCAGCCTGGTCGCGCTGCTCGGACGGCGCGACCGCGCCGCCGAGTCGCGGTTGTGGGACGTCGTGGCCGCCGCCGCGCACAAGGTGCTCGACGAGCTCCCCCGCACACCGGACGCGGACGCCGACCGCGACGCCGTGTTCGGTACGCACCTCGCGGCCAAGGCCCACCTGCTCGCGCAGCTCGACGACGCGCCGCCCGGCGACCGCTGGACCCGGCTGCCCAACCCGCTCGCTCAGAGGACGTCGTAGATCAGGTGCGTCCGCCGCCAATGATCCGGGGCATGCCGGTAAGACCCGATCCACCGCCGGAACTCATCGCTGACGCACCAGTTCACCGATCGGGATCCGGCGGAAGGCGATGCTCTCGTACGGCCCCGAGCCGCCGGTCTCGAACAGCAACCCCACCGTCTCCGCGTCCAGCCTGACCAGGTCCGAGTAGGCCGCGGGCGAGCCGGACACCGTGTGCGCGACCCGCCAGGTGACGCCGTGGTCGTCGCTGGCGCGTACCGTCATCGACGCCCGCGCGTCCGGCGCGGCCGGACCCGAGAACAGCAGCACGTCCGGCGGCCCGCACCAGAGCACGCTGCCCTCCACCACCGGCCCCACCAGAGCGGGCTGCGGCTTGA
The DNA here is from genome assembly GCF_004348345.1 of Nonomuraea longispora. GTDB lineage: Bacteria > Actinomycetota > Actinomycetes > Streptosporangiales > Streptosporangiaceae > Nonomuraea > Nonomuraea longispora. Next base: position 579 of record NZ_SMJZ01000171.1, on the reverse strand, counting down.
ACGGCTGCTCCAGCGTCTGCCCGCCGTCGGAGGAGTAGGCGTCGGCCCTGGTGCCGGGGGCGGCGGAGTCGGTGCGGGTGTTGAGGTAGACGCGTCCGCCGGGCAGCTCGGCCGCGGTGGTCTCGTTGACGTTGACGTAGCCGTCGGGGTCGTCGTCGACGTAGCCGATGCGCCACGTCCGGCCGCCGTCGTCGCTCAGCAGGCAGTGGCCGCCGTCGTACTTGCCCTCGGTGCCGTCGTCGGCGCCCTCCGGCGGCAGCGAGTGGTTGGCGGGCACCACGATCCGCCCCGCGTGCGTGCCGTGCCGCAACTCGACGGCGTGACCCGGGGTCGTCGCGTACCAGCGCCACTCCGGGTCCTTCACGCTGTCGGTGATCTCGCGGGGGCGCGACCAGGAGACGCCGTCGTCCTCGCTCTCCTGGACGAACACCCGCCGCCCCTCAGCCGCCTCCACCTCGCCCCGCCTGATCCGCCCCTCGGTGGCCGACGGGCCCTGCCTGACGAACACCAGCACGATCCTGCCGTCGTCCAGAACCACCGGCGCCGGATTGCCCGCGGTGCCGCGGCGCGGCTCCGTGG
>NZ_SMJZ01000170.1 GCF_004348345.1 Nonomuraea longispora | reverse complement strand
CCCCCGACGCGCTCATGGCCGCCGGCGCCGGCCTGACCGCCATGTTCGGCCCCGAGCACGGCATGCGCGGCACCGCCCAGGCGGCGGGCAGCGAGGGCGACACGGTGGACGAGAGGACCGGGCTGCCGGTGTACGACACCCACAAGCTCTCGGGCGAGGCGCTGGACCGCGTCGTCGCCGCCTCCGGGGTGGACACGCTGGTCTTCGACATCGCCGACGTGGGCGCCCGCTTCTACACCTACGTCTGGACCATGTACGACCTCATGGAGTCCGCCGCCCGGCTGGGTCTGCGGTTCGTCGTGCTGGACCGGCCCAACCCGCTCGGCGGCACCGTGGAGGAGGGCCCGCTGCTCGACCCGGCGTTCGCCAGCTTCGTGGGCCGGTTCCCGCTTCCCGTACGGCACGGCAGGACCGTGGGGGAGCTGGCCGTGCTCTTCGGGTTCGACCTGGACCTGCACGTGATCGGGATGGAGGGCTGGCGGCGCGGCATGACGTACGCGGAGACCGGGCTGCCCTGGGTGATGCCGTCGGTCAACATGCCGACCGTGGACACCGCGCTCGTCTACCCGGGCACCGGCCTCTTCGAGGGCACCAACTTCTCCGAGGGGCGCGGCACCACCAGGCCGTTCGAGCTGGTCGGGGCGCCGTACGTGGACGGGCGCTTCGCTCCCGCGCTGGCCGGGCTGGGACTTCCGGGGGTACGCTTCCGCGAGACGTGGTTCACGCCGACGTTCCACAAGCACGCCGGCACGCCCGTACGCGGCGTCCAGCTCCACGTGCACGACCAGGAAACGTTCCGGCCGGTGCTGACGGGCCTGTCGATGTTGCACGTGGCCCGCACGCTCTACCCGGAAGACCTGCGCTGGTGGGGTCCCGACCTGTTCATGGACCACCTGTGGGGCTCCGGCACGCTGACCCGCGCACTGGAGGCCGGCGAGGACCCCCGCGCTCTGTGCCCGCCCCCGGCCCGTCCCGAGGGCCCGCTGCTCTACGGCGGCGCCGCGCAGGGCTGATCGCGCGCCTGCGGGGGCCGCGTCCAGCGGCCCCCTGCGGGTGTCGACATGTGCACGGACGCGGGCCATCACGCCAGATCGCGCCGGTAGAGCCAGAAGACGCGTTCCGCCCGCGCGCCGACGGCGCGCGAGTAGAACCGCAACGGCCCGACCCACCCGATCTGGGCTGTGGCCTGCCCGGCGGCACGCTGGTCGGCCAGGCACCTGCGCAGCAGCACCCGCCCGAGGCCCAGGCCGCGCGCGTCCGGCGCGGTGCCCGTGGGCCCGAACCACGTGGGCCGCGCCCCCCAGGCGGCGAAGCCCAGGACCTGCCCGTCACGCTCGCCGTAGTGCACCTCGGCGGCGTGCTCCGCCTCCCAGGCCCACGAGTCGTTGAAGTGCTCGCGCACGAACGCCGTGACCCGCTCGCGGTCGTCGCCGGCCGCGCGCACGCGCACGCCCTGCCGGGCCAGCCGTTCGAGGTCGTCCTCGACGGACAGGTCCACGCTCAGGTCGGCGGTCATGTTCCAGGCGACGGAGTAGTTCTCGTACCCGAGGCGCTCGGCGAGGCTGGCGGCGGCGGTGTAGCGCACGTCGATGCCCGGCCAGGCGTAGCACGGCGGGTTGCCGGAGAAGCGCACCTGCCGGGCGCCCTGCCCGGCCAGCCACTCCTCGGCGGCCCGCACCAGCGCCCGCCCGCGCCCCTGGCCCTGCGCGGAGGGGTGCACGGCCAGCAGGTCGATGTGCCCCGCCGGGTCCGTGGCCGACATCGACGCCATCACCACCCCGCCGTCCGTGGTCAGCGCCGTCCACGTGCGCCCGGCGGGAGGCCGCGACAGATAGCCGATGAGGGCCGCGGCCTCCGCGGTGTCCAGCGTCAGCGCCGCGGTGGCGGCCTCGGCCGCCTCGGCGAGACCGCCGGACGAACCGTTGGACCACTGGGCGGCCCGTACGGTGTGGGCCATCACACCTCGCTCATCGGACGGGCGATCACGCTGCGTCGTTCGGGGTAGAAGCACGCGTGCTCCTGCGGCACGCCCTCGGTCACCTGCAGCAGCGGGCGCTCGCTCGCGCACCGCTCGCCGCGGAACGGGCAGCGGCGGGCGAACAGGCAGCCCTCGTCGGACTGGCTCTCGTCCAGCGACTCCAGCGGCTCCACCGGCTGCTCGGCCGGCAGCTCCAGGCCGTGCAGCACCGGGATGGCCGACAACAGCGACTGCGTGTACGGGTGCACCGGGTCGGCGATGACCGTGTCCACCGGGCCGCGCTCGACGACCTGGCCGCGGTAGATGACGTACAGCTCGCCGTCGTCGCCGATGTAGCGGGCGGTGGCGACGTCGTGCGTGATGAACAGCACGCTCACCCCCAGCCGCTCGCGCAGGTCCTTCAGCAGCGCCAGGATGCCCAGCCGCAGCGACACGTCGATCATCGAGACGGCCTCGTCCGCGACGAGCATCTCGGGGTCGACGGTCAGCGCGCGGGCGATGACGACCCGCTGCCGCATGCCGCCGGACAGCTGGTGCGGGTAGCGCGACAACACCGAGCCGGGATCCAGCCCCACCATCGACAGCACCTCGGCCGCCCGCTCCTCCATCCACGACCTGGACCGCCCGGTCTGCCTGGCCCGCAGGCTGAGCGGCGCGTGCAGCGTCTGGTGCACGGTCCTGGTCGGGTTGAGCGCGGAGTAGGGGTCCTGGTGGATCATCTGGATCTTGCGGAAGTGCGGCTGGCGCTGCTTGGGCTTGAGCGGCGACATCGGCACGTCGCCGATCACGACGTCGCCCGCGTCGTACGTCTCCAGCCCCGCGATGATCCGCCCCAGCGTCGTCTTGCCGCATCCGGACTCGCCGATGAACGAGGCGGCCCCGCCCTTCGGGATCGCGAAGTCGACGCCGCGCAGCGCCTGCACCTCGCGGGCGCCGAGCACCTTGCCCCGCTGCTTGAACGTCTTGACGATGCCGGTCCCGGTGATCATGCGTGCTCCTTCACGGTCACGGCGTGGCAGGCCACCGCCCTGGGCCCGTCGGCCCCGGTGTCGGCGCGGACGTCCGGGTCGACGGTGTCGCACACGTCCATGCGCAGCGGACAGCGCTCCCTGAACACGCAGCCCTCGGCCGGCACCGTGGCCAGCGTCGGCGGCCGTCCCGGCAGCGCCTGGGCCTCGTCGATGTCGCCGACGAGCCGGGGGATGGCCCTGATCAGGCCCTTGGTGTAGGGGTGGCGCGGCGCGCCCAGCACCTCCCTGGTCGGGCCCTGCTCGACCAGCCGCCCGCCGTACATGACGGCCAGCCGGTCGGCGACCTCGGCCACCACGCCGATGTCGTGCGTGATGACGAGCGTCGTCAGGCCGCGCTCCGCGTGCACCTCACGGACGATCTTCAGGATGTTCGCCTGGGTGATCATGTCGAGCGCGGTCGTCGGCTCGTCCAGCACGACCAGGTGCGCGTTGAGCACCAGCGCGAGCATGATGCCGACCCGCTGGCGCATGCCGCCGGACAGCTCGTGCTGGTGCGAGTCGAGCACCCGGGCGCCGTCCAGCCCCATCCGGCCGAGCAGCTCCTTGGCCTCGCGCACCAAAGCGCGCAGATCCTCCACGCCGTGCGAGCGGCCCAGGTCGAGCAGCTGCTTGCCGACGGTCTTGAGCGGGTTGAGTGAGTTCTGGGCGGCCTGGAAGACGTAGCCGATGTGCTTGCCGCGCGCCTTGCGCAACTGCTCGTTCCGCAGGCCGACCACGTCGCCGAGCCCGTCGATCTCGACGCTGCCGGCCGAGATCCGGCCGGGCGGCTGCACCGCGTTCAGCAGCGACAGCGCGAGCGTGGACTTGCCCGAGCCGGACTCGCCCACGATGCCGGTGATCGTGCCCGGCTCCAGCCTCAGGTCCACGTCCCTGACCGCGGGCAGCTCACCCGCGGGCGTCTTGTAGACGACCGTGAGGCCGTCGATGCGCACTCCCGGCGCGGTCTTCGTCACGGTCACTCCTCGCGCAGCCGGGGGTTGAAGATCTCGTCCATGGCGTCGACCACCAGCACGATGGCCAGCGTCAGCAGCAGGATCGCCAGCAGCGGCCCGAGCAGGAAACCGAGCGCGCTCGGCACCGTCAGCGCCCCCGAGCGGAACACGGCCGTGTTGAGCATCTGGCCCCAGTTGTTCGACTCGTACGGCAGCACGCCCAGGAAGAAGAGCCCGACCTGGGAGTAGACGCCGCCGGTGATGGCGATGAGCATGTTCATCGCGATGTACGGGGCCATGCTCGGCAGCAGTTCCTTGCCCACGATGTGCGTGGTGGACAGCCCGAGCCCGCGCGCCGCCTCGATGAAGCCGCGCTCGCGCAGCGACAGGGTCTGCGCCCGCACGGCCCGCGCCACGCCGCCCCAGCTGAGCAGCCCCAGCACCAGGCCCATCTGCACGGCGCTGTTGAACTTCCACACCGTCGACAGCACCAGCAGCAGCGGCAGGCCGGGAATGGTCAGCTTCATGTCGGTGAGCCGCATGAGCACGGTGTCCCAGCGGCCCCGCTTGAAGCCGGAGAACAGGCCGATGGCGGTGCCCAGCACGACGGTGATGACGGCGGTGACGAGGGCGGCCAGCAGCACGTACCGGGAGCCGGTGACCACCAGGGCGATCACGTCCCTGCCCTGGTCGTCGGTGCCCAGCCAGTGCTGCCAGCTCGGCGGCCTGGTGAGCATGGAGGGGTCGCGGGGCAGCGGGTCGCCGTAGAACAGCGGCCCGAACAGGCCCATGAACACGAACCCGGCCATCAGCACGACGCCCACGAGGCGGCTGGGCTTGCGCTTCATCACGCGCCACACGCCGGACCAGAAGTTGCGCCGCATGGCGGCGCTCGTCGCCGTGCTCTCCAGCAGCACACTCATGCGCCGACCTCCTCCCCGCCGCGGACCCGCGGGTCGATCACGCTGTAGAACAGGTCCGCGAGAATGTTGGCCACGATGATGGCCGCCGTGATCAGCAGGAACGCCCCGCTCATCAGCGCGTAGTCGCGCATGGTGATGCTGTCGAGCAGCAGCAGGCCGAGGCCCGGGTAGTTGAAGATGCGCTCGATGAACACCGCGCCGCCGAGCAGCAGCCCCAGCGACAGCGCGAGGATCGTGAACAGCGGCAGGATCGCGTTGCGCGCGATGTACCTGAAGATGATCGAACGCCTCATCCCGCGCAGCTCGGCGGCCAGGATGAAGTCGTCGCCCAGCACGGTCACCACGCTCGACTTCATCGCCAGGATCCACCCGCCGTAGGCGGCCAGCGCGTACGTCAGCACCGGCAGCACCGCGTGCTCGGCGAGCGAGCCGATGTAGCCGGCGTTGAACCCGGGCTCGAACAGGATGTCCACGGGCCCGTCGGCGGGCAGGATCGGGATGAGCGTGGCGAAGATCGCGCTGAGCAGCAGCCCCAGCACGTACTGCGGCACGCCGTGCAGCAGCGATCCCGAGATGGCGAGGATGTCGCCGAGCTTGCCCGTGCGCTTGATGGCCGCGTAGACGCCCAGGATGATGCCGACGAGGAAGCTCAGCAGCGTGCCGGCCAGCACCGGGAGCACGGTCCACTTGGCCGCCTCGCCGAGCACCTGGGTGACCGGGGCGCCGGCGTGGGTGACGGACTGCCCCAGGTCGAAGGTGAGCAGGCCCGCCATGTAGTCGGTGTACTGCTGCCAGAGCGAGCCCGAGGGCTGGAACCCGTACAGCACGCGGGTCGCCTGCTCTGCCGCCTCGGGCGCCATGCCCTGCTCGATCAGCTTCTGCACGTTCGCGGCGACCGGGTCACCGGGAATGCTCCTGACGATGAAGAAACTGATCGTGGCGACGACCAGGATCATGACGATCCCGCGGGCCAGGTGGCCCGCGAGTCGGCGTGCGATGACCGTCATAGGCTCTTTCTCTACTGCTTCTTCTTGACCAGGCCGAGCTGGATCCAGACCCCGGCCGGCAGGCGCAGCAGGTCGCTGTCCTGCTCGGGCCAGCCGGTGAAGCGGCTGGTGTTGGTGAACTGCGTGTTCACGTAGTCCCAGAGCTGGATGGCGGGAAGGTCCTGGTTGGCGGCCTTGGCGAGCTGCGACATGATCGGCCTGGCCTCCTCGGCGGAGGCCGCGTTCAGCTTCTCGGTCAGCTCACCCGGGTTGATCTTGCCGACGCCTTCGACGTCGATCTCCTCGGAGCTGCCCATCCAGTTGCCTGCCTTGCCGGCGGGGCTGTGCTTGACCTTGCCCGCGACGTTGGTCCAGCCGTTGGAGGCGCCGTAGAGGCGCTGGTAGATGTCGTACGGCGCCGGGCCGAGCGCCATCAGCCAGAAGCCGACGTCGTACTTGCCGGCCGCGATCTCCTCGAGATAGATCGGGTAGTCGGCGACGGTGACGACCTCGGCGTCCACGCCGTTCTCGATGAGCTGGCTCTTGATGTTCTCCTGTGCGGAGATCCAGTCGGAGAAGCCGGAGGGCGCGTGCATGGTCACCTTCCACGGCGACCCGTCGGCCAGCGTCCACTTGCCGTTCTTCTTCTGCAGGCCGGCTTCCTTGAACTCCGTCTCGGCCTTGGCCACGTCGTGGGCGTACGGCTCCAGGCTCGACAGCTCCGAGCCGATCCACTCCTGGGCGGGTTTCTGGTGCATGCCGGAGGTGGTCACGGCCGCCGTGCCGCCCTCGGGCGAGGCCACCTTGGTGACCTGCTGGCGGTCGATGAGGTGGGCCAGGCCGCGCCGCACGTGCACGTTGTCGTACGGCTTCTTCGACTGGTTGAACGCCATGCCGACGGCCACCGGCGAGAAGCCCTTGATCAGGTGCGAGCCGGGGGCCTGCTTGATGCGGTTCATCACGTCGGTCGGGGCGGCGACGAAGCCGGACTGGTCGAGCTTGCCGGCGGTCAGGTAGTTCCAGATCTGCTCGTTGCCGCTGTAGTTGAGGAACTTCACCTGGTCGGGCGCGACGTTGGCGGCGTTGAAGAAGTTCTTGTTCTTCAGCAGCAGCGCCTCGCCGGGATTGACCCGCTCCAGCGTGAACGGGCCGGCGGAGACGTCGTTCGGCGGCTTGAAGGCGAGCACCTTCTGGCCGACGGCGAGGATTTCCTCGCGCGCCTTCTCGGCGCCGTCGCCGGTGCCCCTCGAGGTCTTCAGCTTCTCCCAGAAGTCGGCGGGCAGCACGCTGTTCCACACGTGGGCGGGCACGATGATGCTGTCGAGGACACCCCGGGCGAACTTCGAGCTCGGGTTCGACATGTCCTGGGTGACCTTGATCGTCCTGTCGTCGACGACCTCCACGTCGGCCGCCGCGCCGGCCGCGCCGGGCGTGATCGCGAACGCGGTGCTGCCCTGCGTGTAGGCGATGCCGATCGAGAGCTTGACGTCCTCGGCCGTGACCGGCTTGCCGTCGGACCACTTGGCGTTCGGCTGCAGGTGCATGGTGATCGAGGAGTTGTCCTCCGCGATCTCCCACTTCTCCGCGATGGCGGGATAGAACTGGTTGGGGTCGGTCACGTGGTTCTTGACCCAGCCCAGCTTCATCGCGTTGTAGCCCAGGAAGGAGTTACCCTTCGGGTGCCACGGGTTGGCGGGCGCGCTCGCGTCGAGGCCCGGCCTGTTGACGTCGATCGTGGTGAAGAGCCCGCCACCACCGCCCGAGCCGCCTGACTTGTCGGTGGTGCCACCACTGCACGCCGCAGTCGCGGTGGCAAGGCCCAGCAACGCCACTACCGCTGCCAGTCGCTTCATTTGCCGCTCCGGAGGATGTCGAGCCTGTTGAGGGATCTGCAGGAGTTGACCGGACACTACGATCGCGTCAGACCGGCGTCAATAATCTCCAGATGTTGTGAGGTTAATGTAACTTTCCTTCATCAGTGTGCGAAGTGGAGCTAAGCACCGTCAAGTAAAACGTCAGTTCATTACCAAGACGGCAGCCCCGTTGACCTGGTCGTTCGCCAGATCGGTCAGCGCCCGCGCGGCCTCCTCCAAGGGATAGGGCGTCGTCGTCACCCGCGGCCGGTGGGCCAGCGCGAGCTCCAGATAGGCCCGCCCGTCCGCCCTGGTGTTGGCCGTCACGCTGCGCAGGGTCCGCTCCTCGAACAGGTGCCGCTCGTAGTTCAGCGGCGGCACGTCGGTCAGGTGGATCCCGGCGACGGCCAGCGTCCCGCCCCTGTCGAGCGCCTCCAGCGCCGGCGGCACCAGCGTGCCCACCGGCGCGAACAGGATGGCCGAGTCCAGCGGCTCCGGCGGCCGGTCGTCCGTCGCCGAGGCCGCTCCCAGCTCCAGCGCCAGCTCAAGGGCGGCCGGAGACCTGCTGACGGCGTGCACCGTCGCCCCCTGCGCGATGGCGGCCTGCGCGGTCAGGTGGGCCGAGGCGCCGAATCCGTAGATGCCCAGCCGCCCGCCCTGCGGCAGGTCGGCGCGGGCCAGCGCCCGGTAGCCGATGATGCCCGCGCACAACAGCGGCGCCAGCCACTCGGCGGGCGGCTCGCCGGGCAGGGGATAGACGTAGGCGGACGGCGCGACGAGATAGTCGGCGAACCCGCCGTCGGCGTCCCACCCGGTGTAGGCGGAGCGCGGGCAGAGGTTCTCCATCCCCCTGACGCAGTAACGGCACGTCCCGCAGGTGGAGCGGAGCCAGGCCACCCCGACCCGCTGGTCCGTGCCGACGACCCGGCCGACCGCCTGGTGGCCCGGGGTGGTGCGGGGCCGCCGCGGCGCCAGGTCGCCCTCCGCCAGATGCAGGTCTGTACGGCACACGCCGCACGCCTCCACCCGCACCAGCACCTCACCGGGCCCCGGCCGCGGCACCTCCCGCTCGACGAGCTCCAGCGGCCCCGACGCCATCGGCCCCGGCCGGTCCACCACCCAGGCGCGCACGTCAGCCCCTGGCGAGCCGCTGGTGGGCGAGGGCGGCGTAGAGCGCGGCCCCGTCCGGCAGCACCGAGTCGTCGAAGACCGCCTCGGGGGCGTGGTTGTAGGGGGCCGTGGCCGGGTCGCGGCCGGGCGGGCACGCCCCCAGGAAGACGAACGCGCCGGGCACGGCGTCCAGCACGTGCGAGAAGTCCTCCGAGCCCATCACCGGCTGCGGGGAGACGAAGTAGCGCCCTGGCCCGAACAGCTCGTCGGCGGTCCTGCCCAGGAAGTCCGCCTCGCTCTCGTGGTTCACCGTCACCGGGTAGCCCATGCCGAACGAGACCTCGGCCTTCATTCCGTGGGCCGCCGCGATGTTCTCCACGACCTCCACCAGCCGCCGCTTGACCAGCGTCCGGTTCTCCTTGCTGAACGTGCGCACCGTCGCGTCGAAACGGGCGTCGTCGGGGATGATGTTGTCGGCCGTGCCGCCGTGGAAGCTGCCCACCGTCACGACCACGGGGTCGAACACGTCGAACGTCCTCGTCACCATCGTCTGCAGCGCCGTGACCATCTCGCAGCCCGCCTGGATCGGGTCGAGCGAGCGGTGCGGGGTGGAGCCGTGGCCGCCCCGCCCCCTGATCGTCACGGAGAACATGTCCGCCGCCGCCAGGATCGGCCCCGGCCTGGAGGCGAACAACCCGAGCGGCAACATCGAGGAGACCACGTGCATGCCGTAGGCCGCCACCGGGCGGGAGCCCGCGGCGTCGAGCACGCCCTCGGCGATCATGTGCTTGGCGCCGTCGTGGCCCTCCTCTCCCGGCTGGAACATGAAGACGACGTCGCCGGCCAGCTCGTCACGCCGCGCGCTCAGCAGCCGCGCCGCTCCCACCAGCATCGCGGTGTGCAGGTCGTGCCCGCACGCGTGCATCTGCCCCGCCAGCCGGGAGACGTACGGCAGGTCGTTCTTCTCCGTCACGGGAAGCGCGTCCATGTCGCCGCGCAGCAGCACGGCGGGACCCGGCCGACCGCCCCTCAGCACGGCGGTCACGGAGCTCAGCGCCGTGCCCGTCTTGATCTCCAGAGGCAGCCCGTCCAGAGCCGCCAGCACCTTCTCCTGGGTGCGGGGCAACTGGAGACCGATCTCCGGAGTGGTGTGCAGCGAGTGCCTGAGCTGAACGATTTCATCCCGCATGTCCTGCGCGGATTCAGTGAACGACATGAGGCCCATTGTTCATGTCCGTGCCTCCACGTCCAATCAGCCATGCTGGCGGCGGTTCATCCGCCTATGTGGCGCCGAGGGCCGCCGAGGCGCGCTCGGTAGGATGGGGCGGTGACCGAGCGTAAACGGATCGACTTCTGGTTGTCCGACATGGACGGCGTCCTCGTCCACGAGGGGCGGCCGATCCCCGGTGCGGACGAATTCATCAAACGGCTCAGCGAGTCCGGCAAACCCTTCCGGGTGCTGACCAACAACTCGATCTACACGGCGCGCGACCTGTCCGTGCGGCTGAGCGCCGCCGGCCTCGACGTGCCCCCCGACTCCATCTGGACCTCCGCCGTGGCCACCGCGGAGTTCCTCGACGACCAGCGGGCGGGCGGTTCGGCGTACGTGATCGGCGAGGCCGGCCTGACGACGGCGCTGCACGAGGTGGGCTACGTGCTCACCGACCTCGACCCCGACTACGTCGTGCTCGGCGAGACCCGCACCTACAGCTTCACCCAGATCACCCGCGCCATCCGCCTCATCGAGGGCGGCGCGCGCTTCATCGCCACCAACCCCGACGCGATCGGCCCCTCCACCGAAGGTTCCCTGCCGGCCTGCGGCGCCGTCGCCGCCATGATCACCAAGGCCACGGGCGTCGACCCCTACTTCGTCGGCAAGCCCAATCCCCGCATGATGCGCAGCGCCCTCAACGCGATCGGCGGGCACAGCGAGACCACCGCGATGATCGGCGACCGCATGGACACCGACATCGTGTGCGGCATGGAGGCGGGGCTCTACACGATCCTCGTCCTCACCGGGGTCACCACGCGCGACGAGGTCGAGCGTTTCCCCTACCGTCCCTCCCTCGTGGTCGACTCGGTGGCCGACCTCATCGACCGCATCTGAACCTGACGCCCGCTGACAGGTCCATCTGGCAGGCTCACTCGTCATGACCCCCATCTATCTGGAGACAGGCCCGAAGAAGGTGTTCGCCTGTTCGCTCGACTGGCCCGGCTGGTGCCGGATCGCCAAGGGCGAGGAGGCGGCGCTCGACCGGCTCGCCGGCTACGCGCCCCGCTACCGCGTGGTGGCCGCGCGGGCCGGGCTGGAGTTCGCGCCGGGCGATCCCGTGGTGGTGGCGCGCGTGCCGGGCAGCGACATGACCGACTTCGGGGTGCCGTACGCGGTCCCGGATCTGGATCTCGAACCGCTGCCGGGTCCCGAGGCGGAGCGCGGCGTCGCCCTGCTGCGGGCGGCCTGGGACCTGTTCGGCGAGACCGCCGCCGCCTCGCCGGAGGACCTGCGCAAGGGTCCCAGGGGAGGCGGACGCGACCTCACGAAGATCGTCGATCACGTGGAGAACGCCGAGCGCGCCTTCGCCAGGAAGGTGGGCGTGCGGCACCGGCCGTACCGGTCGCGTGGCGAGCGCGACGCGATGCGCGACGAACTGGCGGAGGCGTTGTCGCGCCCGTGGGAGCCGCCCCTGACGACGGGATGGCCGCCCCGCTACGCGCTGCGCCGCATCGCCTGGCACGTCATCGACCACCTCTGGGAGATCGAGGACCGGCGCTGAGCCGCCCGGCCGTTACGGTGAACCCCCGGCATGCTCACGCGCTGCGACCATATGATGACAGGAGCGAGGCCGCCGGCGCGGGCGGCCGCGGTTCCCATCCGGTCATGGCAGAGGCGGGCGTGCGTGGACATGCGGGCGGAGATTCTCGAGCTGAAACTCCGTGTCGAAGAGCTTGAGTCGGGCGTCCGGCACGGGATCGTGGCGGCCGGCAGCGGCAGGCCGCCCGACCGCCAGGCCGAGCTCCTGCGCGAGATCGACGACCGGACCAGGAGCCTGCTGACGGAGGTCGCGGCGGTGCGGTCCGCGCTCGCGGACGGCAGGGTCGAGATGGTCGAGCAGTTCGCGGCCGTCGAAACGGAGGTCGCGGCCATCCGGCGGGAGGTGAAAGCCTGGCCGTCCTCTCCCGCAGGGGGCGAGCGCGAGGCCGCCCGGCCGGAGCTGGAGGAGAAGTTCAGCTCCCTGCGGGCCGAGATGACCGATCTGGGCGTCAAACTCGACCGCCTGCTGAAGCGGGAGAACGGCTGAGGCCTGCGGTGCCCGCCGCCGGTCAGGCGTCCTGACCGATGAGCCGGGGCAGGTGGGTGATGGCGGACGACAGGTAGTCCGCCACGGCTTCGGGCACCAGGTGGCGCGTGGTGATCTCCGCACGGTCCAGCGGCACCCGCACCACCTCGTACACCCCGCGTGACGGATCCTCGAACTCCGGGCCGTGCCGCAGCTCGGGGTCCATCGACGCCAGCCGGCAGCCGAAGACGTGCTGCGTCTTGACCGCGTCCTTCCAGGCGTACGACACGGTGATCAGCGGTGTCACGCCGAAGACCGTGGCGCCGAGCTCCTCCAGCAGTTCGCGGCGCAACGTGCCGACCAGCGAGCCGTCCTCCGGCTCGACGTGGCCGCCCGGCACCGACCAGTAGACGTCGCGGCCCGGCACGGTGCGCCGGAAGAGCACCAGCCGCTCGTCGTCGTCGAGAAGGACACCCCGGACACTCGGTCGCATAAGCCCACCCTATTTGGCCGGTATGTCCTTCGGGTAGCCTAACCTACGGTACCGTAACCTGAAGGAGAAGATCCCTTATGGCGATGACTCAGACGGAGCTGCTGCACGAGCTCGAGCCCGTGGTCGCGGGAGAGCTCGACCGCCACGAGAAGATGGCCAAAGAGTGGTTCCCGCACGAGTACATCCCGTGGAGCGAAGGCCGCGACTTCGACGGCATCTACGGGGGCGAGGCGTGGCGGGAGAGCGACTCCAAGATCCCTGAGGCGGCCCGCGTCTCGCTCATCGTCAACCTTCTCACCGAGGACAACCTGCCGAGCTACCACCACGAGATCGCCACCACGTTCGGCCGCGACGGCGCGTGGGGCACCTGGGTGCACCGGTGGACCGCCGAGGAGGACCGCCACGGCACCGCGCTGCGCGACTACCTCACCGTGACCCGCGCCGTCGACCCCGTCGCGCTCGAGCGGGCCAGGATGCGGCATATGGAGCACGGCTTCGCCACCGAGTACGGCACCATGCTCCAGCAGCTCGCGTACGTCTCCTTCCAGGAGCTGGCCACCCGCATCTCGCACCGCAACACCGGCAGGGCCTCCGGCGACGAGGGCTGCGAACGGCTGCTCGCCAGGATCGCCGCGGACGAGAACCTGCACATGCTCTTCTACCGCAACCTGCTCAAGGCCGCCTTCGAGCTCGACCCCAACCAGACCATGCGCTCGGTCACCGACGTCGTCACGACATTCCAGATGCCGGGCACGGGCATGGAGGGCTTCGCCCGCAAGGCCATGATCATCGCCCACGAGGGCATCTACGACCTGCGCCTCCATCTCGACGACGTGCTCATGCCGGTGTTGCGGCAGTGGGCCGTGTTCGACAAGACCGGGCTGGACGCCGAGGGTGAGCGGGCCCGCGAAGAACTCTCGGCGTACCTGGAGAAGACCGACGCGACCGCCGCCCGGTTCGTCGAACGCCGGGAGGAGCGCCGCGCCCGCGCCGCCGCTCGTCAGTGACCCCCGCGCACCGCGCCGACCGCCGATGGCATGATGACGCCCCATGGATCTCCCCACTCAACTGCTCGTCTGGCTCTTCACGTTCCTGACGGTCATCGCGATCGCCGTGGCCGCGCAACGGCTGCTGGACGTCAGGTTCGGCATGGTGCGCACCTTCCTGGCGGCCCTGGTCGCCTTCGGGCTGGCGCAGCCGATCATGGAGCCGATCATCGGGCTCATCAGCCCGGACGAGCGGGAGACGGTGCCCGGACCGGGCGCCCTGGGGCTGCTGCTCCTCGTCATCATGTGCGTGGTGCTCATCCCCATGGTGATCCTGGTGCTGGCCGAGGCGCTGGTGCCCCCGGGCTCGGTGCCGGGCCCGCTGGAGCTGGTCCGCTCCGTACGCGGCCGGATCTCCCGGGGCAGGCGCTACTCGCAGATCACCAGGATCGCCATCAGGCACGGCCTCGGCCCCTACCTGCGGGGCCGGGGTGAGCGCCTGGAGGACCACTCGGGCAAGATGCGGCTGGCCAGGTCGCTGCGCGAGGCGCTGGAAGACGGCGGCGTGACGTTCGTCAAGCTCGGCCAGGTCCTGTCGACCCGGCGCGACCTGCTTCCCGCCGAGTTCGTCGAGGAGCTGGGACGGCTGCAGGACCAGGTGGCGCCCGCGCCGTGGGAGCGGATCGAGCCGGTGCTCGCCGCGGAGCTGGGCGGGCCGGTGGACGAGGTGTTCGCCGAGTTCGATCGCACGCCCCTGGCCGCCGCCTCCATCGGGCAGGTCCACGTCGCCCGGCTGCACGACGGGCAGAGCGTGGTGGTCAAGGTGCAGCGGCCGGGCATCGGCGCGGTCGTCGCCAAGGACCTCGAGATCGTCCGGCGGCTGGCCGTCACGCTGGAGTCCAGGACCCGCTGGGGCCGCTCGCTCGGCCTGCGCGACCTGGGCGAGGGGTTCGCCACCGCCATCCGCGAGGAGCTGGACTTCCGCGTCGAGGCCGCCAACATGGCCGCCGTGACCGCCTCGGAAGGCGGCAGCGTCACCTACCCCGCCCCGATCAGCGCCATGTGCACCGAACGTGTGCTCGTCATGCAGCGCCTGCCGGGCAGGCCGGTCACCACGGCCACCCGCGAGCAGGGCCCCGAGCTGGCCAGGAACCTGCTCGACTGCCTGCTCAGGCAGATCCTCGTCGAGGGCGTCTTCCACGCCGACCCGCATCCCGGCAACCTCATGCTGCTCGACGACGGCACGCTGGGCCTGCTCGACTTCGGCTCGGTCGGCCGGCTCGACGCCGGAGTGCGCTCCGCCCTGCAACGCTTCCTGCTGGCCATGAACCGGCAGGACCCGCTGGGCGTGACGGACGCGCTGCTGGAGGTGGTGCCGAGGCCGGAGGACATCGACGAGGCCGCGCTCGAACGCGCACTCGGCCAGTTCATGGCCAGGCACCTGGCCGGCGGCATGGACAGCGCCCAGATGTTCACCGACCTGTTCAGGATCGTCTCGGAGTACGGGTTGTCGATCCCGCCCGAGGTGGCCGCCGTCTTCCGCGCCCTGGCCACCCTGGAGGGCACGCTCATCCGTCTCTCGCCCGGATTCAACCTGATCGGCGAGGCCCGCGCGTTCGCCGGCCGTTACCTCGCCGAACAGGTCAGCCCCGAGACCATCAAGGAGACCGTCGGCCACGAGCTCGCCGCGCTGCTGCCGATGCTGCGCCGCCTGCCGCGGCGGGTGGAGCGCATCGCCAGCGCCGCCGAGCACGGCAGGTTCAGCATGAACGTACGCCTGCTCGCCGACGACCGCGACCGCGCCTACCTCACGGGCCTGCTGCACCAGGTGCTGCTCACGGTGCTCGGCGCGACGGCCGGCGTCATGGCGGTCATCCTCCTCGGCATCGGCGGCGGCCCCACCGCGCTCGGCACGACGTCGTTGTTCCAGCTCATCGGCTACAACCTGCTGGTGATCTCGGCCATCCTCGCGTTGCGCGTGCTCGCCCTGATCTTCCGCCGTCCCCGCGCCTCGGACGAACGCCCCTGAGCCCTCGCCCGGAAAGACTGTGGGGCTCTTGACCGAGGGATGGTCTTGGACATCCAAGGCATCGGGCAGTTTCCCGGTAACACCGGAACCCCTTGGGAGCAGAGGGTGAAAATCATCGGGATTGCGGCCAGCCTTAACAGGGGGTCCTTTATCAACCGGCTGCTCGCGGCCGCGGGCGCCGAGCTGCCCCGGGGCGTCTCCTTCGAGGAATGGCGAGGGCTGGACGACATCCCGCCGTACACCCGGGGGCCCGTTCCCGCGCCGGCCGCCGCCCTGGCCGGCCTGGTGGCCTCGGGTGACGCCGTGTTGCTGACCGCGCCCGAGCACAGCCTGCTGCCGCCCGAGCTGACGTACGCGCTGGAGTGGATGGCGGCCCGCGACGGCCTGTCCGGCAAGCACGTCGCGGTCATGAGCGCGAGCGCACGCGCCTGCGGCGCGATGTGGGCCCAGGCGGAGCTCTACAAGCGGCTCCAGAGCGCCGGAGCGGTCGTCATGGGCGCCGAACTGGTGATCTCGCCCGCCTGCCCCCATTTCGACGAGTACGGCCGCCTCAGGCCGGCCGCCCTGCGCGACCAGGTACGCACGGTGGTCCGCCAGTTGTGCCCCGCAGGCATCCTCGAACCCGTGCTGTCGCTCTCGACCTAAGGGTCGCGGCGCAGGCGTTTGACGTCGGAGCGTTGTTTCTTGGCCGTGATGCGCCGCTCGACCGCGCCGCGGCTCGGCTTGGTCGGACGGCGACGCTTCGGCGGCGGGGCGATGGCCTCGCGCAGGCGCTGGGCCAGGCGGTCCCGCGCGGCCTGCCTGTTGCGCAGCTGCGAACGGTATTCGGACGCGGCGATCGTGATCGTGTCGCCACCCAGCCGGCCGCGCGCCCGATCCTTGAGCGCCGGCGGCAGCGCGGTGCTCGCGGCCACGTCGAAGGTCAGCTCCACGCGGCTGTCCGTGGTGTTGACGCCCTGGCCGCCCGGACCTGACGAGCGTGAGAAACGCCAGACGAGCTCGGCGTCGGGGATGACGACCGAGTCGTTGACGACCAGCGGGCCGGGCATGCGGGGAGCTCCTGTTCGACGTCCTCAGTGCAAGTGTCACCGTATCCGGGCGACATATGCCGCTGGCAACGGCATTTCCCGGCGACGATCACCGGCTTGACGGCGGGATGCAAGCGGCGTATGCCAATATCGCGCATCTAACGATCACGGGTGGGGAGGCGTCGTGGCGGCCATCGTCGGCGTGCACGGAATCGGCAAGTACAACTACTACGTGGACGCCGGACGGTCCGCGGCCGGGGCGGCGGAGGCCATGCGCCGCAAGTGGGACCGTTACCTGCACGCCACGCTCGGCGCTGAGTCCGCGGCCTACTTCGCCGAGATCGCCTACTTCTCCCACCACCTGCACGACGGCAAGGACGACGACGAGCTCCGGTCCGTCGCCGCGACGGAGAACCAGGCCCAGGAGGTCCTCGCCGGCTGGGCCAGGAACATGGGCCTCGGCGAGCACATCACGGGGGCGCTCAAGTCGGTCACCGGCTGGCTGCTGGACAGGCTGGACGGCAGGTCGGCGGCGTTCGCGAAACTGTTCGCGCCCGAGGTGGCGGCCTACCTCACCGACCAGGCCAGGCGGGAGAGCTGCCGGCAGGTCGTGGCCGACGTCGTCCGGCGCAACCGGCCCAAGGTCGTGATCGCCCACTCGCTCGGCAGCGTCGTCGCGTACGAGACCCTCTGGGCGCACCCCGAGCTCGAGATCGACCTGCTGGTCACCCTCGGCAGCCCGCTCGGCATGCGTCACGTCGTCTTCGAACGCCTCCTGCCCGCCCCCATCAACGGCCGCGGCGAGCGCCCCAAGAACGTCGGAAGCTGGGTCAACATCGCCGACAAGGACGACATCGCCGCCATCCCGCCGGCGCTGCGCGAGAGCTTCACCGGCGTCGACGCCGAGGAACTGGTCAACCTCGACTGGATCGACTTCCACACGGCCGAGAAGTACCTCGGCTGCCCCGCCCTCGACCCGTATCTGCGACCATTCATCGCATGACGTGGATCGTGTTCGACTACGGCGGTGTCCTGTCGCTGCCCCAGCCCGAGTCCGACGCGGACGCCATGGCGCGGGCCGTGGGGGCCGACCCCGAGGAGTTCGGGCGCGGCTACTGGGAGCACCGCCTCGCGTTCGACCGGGGGAGCCTGACGCCGTTCGCCTACTGGTCGGCGGTGCTCGGCAGGCCCATCACCCACTCCGAGGTCGCCCGGCTGGTCGCCATGGACATCGCGAGCTGGGCCCACCCCGACGCGGGCACGGTCGCTCTCCTGGGTGAACTGATCGAGGCCGGACGCGACGTGGCGCTGCTGTCCAACGCCCCCGTCTGCGTCAGCGACGGCCTGGACGAGCTGCCCTGGATCGCCGCGATCGGGCGGCGCTTCTACAGCGGCAGGATGGGCCTGGTCAAACCCGGCCGGGAGATCTACGACGAGGTGGCCCGCGAGCTCGGCGCCGACCCGTACGAGATCGTCTTCGTCGACGACCGGCTGGAGAACGTCCGGGGCGCCGAGCGGGCGGGCATGACCGGCGTGCACTTCAGCGGCGCCGCCGCGCTCGGGACGGCGCTGCGGGAGCTCGCCTGACGGCGGCCCGCCCGGCGGCCCGTCCTGTGGCGCGGACTGGCCGACCGACGCTGTTCATCCGGCTTTGACTCCCTGGTCACGGCCGGGTCAGCACGACGGGACATACCTGGGAGCGTGGACCGCAGAGCCTTCCTGACAGCGGCGACAGCCGGCCTTCTCCTCCCGCAGCCCGTCAGCCGGCCGGCCATCGCCTCCCCGGCCAGAACCCTCAGATCCGACCCGTTCACGCTGGGCGTGGCCTCCGGCGACCCGTCGGCCGACGGCTTCGTCCTGTGGACCAGGCTGGCCGTCGCCCCGCTCAACGGCGACGGGCACGGCGGCATGCCCTCCCGCGACGTGGACGTCGCCTGGCAGGTCGCGTCCGACGAACGGTTCACCACGATCGTCAGATCCGGCACCGCCACCGCCAGGGCGCGCAGCGCGCACAGCGTCCACGTCGAGCTGAAAGGGCTGGAGCCGGGGCGCGACTACTTCTACCGGTTCAGGAGCGAGGGCAGGCTCTCACCGGCCGGCCGCACCAGGACCACGCCCGAGGGGGAGACGCCGCTCACGTTCGCGGTGGCCGCGTGCGCCCACTACGAGCACGGCTACTACACCGCCTACCGCCGCCTCGCGCAGGAGGAGCCCGACCTGGTCGTCTTCCTCGGCGACTACATGTACGAGTACGGCCCCAGCGGCTACACCGCGCTGACCGGCCGCGTACGCACCCACACGCCGGGCAAGTGCCGCACGCTCGCCGACTACCGGCTGCGGCACGCGCAGTACAAGAGCGACCGCGACCTGCAGGCCGCGCACGCGGCGGCGCCGTGGCTGGTGGCGTTCGACGACCACGAGGTGGAGAACAACTGGGCCGGCCAGGTCTCCAGCACGGGAGCGCGGGACTTCGCCACACGCCGGCGGGCGGCGTTCAAGGCGTACTACGAGAACATGCCGCTGCGCCGCGCCAGCCTCCAGGGAGCGGTGCTGCGGGTGAACCGGCGGCTCTCGTGGGGCACGCTGGCCCGATTCCACCTGCTGGACACCCGGCAGTTCCGCGACGACCAGGCGTGTGAGGACGGGGTACGGGCGGGGTGCGACGAGCGGCTGGCCGACGGCCGTACGCTTCTCGGGCCCGGCCAGTGGCGCTGGCTGGAGAGCGGGCTGCGCGGCTCCACCACCAGGTGGAACCTGCTCGGGCAGCAGATCATGGTGGCACAGCGCGACCACAGGACCGGCCCGGGACGCGAGGTGAACCTGGACTCGTGGGACGGCTACGCGGCCGAACGCACACGGCTGCTGAAGTCGCTGGCCCGCACCTCCAACCCGGTGGTGCTGACCGGGGACGCGCACATGCACCACCTGGCCGAGCTCAGGACGGACTTCGACGACCCGGATTCGCCGGTGGTGGCCAGGGAACTGGTGGCGTCGTCGATCGCGAGCGACGGGGACGGGTACCGGGACCGTACGTGGATCGCGGACGCCCTCCAGGAGAACCCCCATTTTTCCTACATCGACCAGCGGCGCGGCTACGTCATGGCGCGACTGACGCGCGACGAGCTGTCCGTGCGGTTCCGTACGTTGGACTACATCTCCCGCCGAGGTGCCCACGCCAGGACCTCCCACCGCCTCAC
>NZ_SMJZ01000016.1 GCF_004348345.1 Nonomuraea longispora | reverse complement strand
GTGTACGGCATGCCCGGCGGGGTGAGCCCTTTCGGGGGGGTGGCCGGCGCAGCGGCCTGCCCGCCACCGGGAAAAAGCTCGTTTCGCCGCAGGAAGGCCCCGATCACCAGGAACAGCGCGGACAGCACGCTGACCACGATGGACCACATGATCAGGAACGGCTTCGCCAGTACGAAGCCCGCGATCAGCAAGACCACTGCCGCGAGCACCAAACCAGCACTGATGAGGATCACAGAGGGCTCTTTCGAGTGACAGGTCCTAGTGACCCTGTACTTTACCGGCGGTCGTTGTGGGGACCGTCACCGCCGGGGAAGGCGCCCTGGGGAGCCGCCTCGCCGCCGAACGGGTTGGGGCCACCGGGCAGGGGCTGCTGGCCACTTCCCTGCGGCACGGCGTGCGACATGGCAGGCGCCGCCGCCTGGCCCTGCGGACCACCCGACATCACCGGGAACCCGCCGCTGCCCTCGGCCGCGACGTTGAGCTCGGCGAGCTGGTTCTCCAGATAGAGCTTGAGCCTGCTGCGGTATTCCCGCTCGAAGCTGCGCAGCTCCTCGACCTTGCGCTCGAGCTCGTCGCGGGTCTGCACCAGCGAGCCCATCGCCTGGCGGTGGCGCTCCTGGGCGTCGCGCTCGAGCGTCTCGGCGCGGGCCCGGGCGTCACCGATGACCTGCTCGGCCTGGCGGCGCGCCTTGGTGAGGATCTCGTCGGCCTCGCGGCGGGCGCGGGTCACCGTCTCGTCCGCCTCCCGGCGGGCGTCGGAGATCGCCTGGTCGGCGGTCTGCTGGGCGAGGGCGAGCACGCGGGCCGCGGTGTCCATGTTGTCCTCCGTCGGAGGCATGTTCATGGCCACGGGCACCGACTGCGGCTGCTGTACCGGCGGCGGCTCGGGGGCCCGCATGGGCTCCGGCTGCGGCGGCGTCATCATCTCGGGCTTGGGCTGCTGCTCCTGGACCGGGGCGGAGGCCATGGGCATGTTCATGCCGCCCGGCACCTTCCCCCGCAGGCACTCGGCCAGCTTGGCGCGGAGCTCCTCGTTCTCTTGGATCAGGCGGTCGAGCTCAGCCTCCACCTCGTCGAGGAAGGCATCGACCTCTTCCTCGTCGTAGCCCGGCCGCAACCGGGTGGTACTGAACTGCTTGTTCCGCACATCAGCGGGCGTCAGCGGCATTTTTGGTCTCCTTGGCGCGCTTGGAGTCTGTCCGGAGGGACGGTAACCCGAATCACTTCAGCGCGGACACGAGTTGGATCACGACCGGCACGACATCGGCCCGTTCAGCGAAGCGCTCCCGCGATCTGGATCAGGATCAGCACGACGATGAACAGGACAGTGAAGCTTAGGTCAAAGGCCACCGTACCCAACCGGAGCGGGGGAATGAAACGGCGGAGGAACTTGAGTGGTGGGTCTGTTGCGGTGTAGGTGGCCTCCGCCAGCACCAGGACGACACCCGTGGGGCGCCACTGGCGAGCGAAAGCCTGCACCGTCTCGAAGATCATCCTGCCGATGAGCAGCACCAAGTAGAGAGACAGGACAACGACCAAGATCTGACTGACGATCCCCACGGCTCGGCCGCGCCTCCACTTCTGATGTGCCCTCCCGGTCTCGGCGAGACCTGGTTGGGTGCGATAGACATACAGAGACTCTAACTCTGGTTGAAGAACCCGCGTTCCGCGATTCGGGCCTTGTCCTCGGCGGTCACCTCGACATTGGCAGGGGACAACAGGAACACCTTGTTCGTAACACGTTCAATGCTGCCATGTAGGCCAAAGACCAGACCTGCTGCGAAATCCACAAGGCGCTTTGCATCACTGTCGACCATCTCGGTCAGGTTCATGATGACCGGGGTGCCGTCCCGGAAGTGCTCCCCTATGGTACGCGCTTCGTTGTACGTACGGGGGTGAAGGGTCGTGATGCGAGCGAGATCGGTCGTGCGACGCTCCACGATCGCCGTCGCGGGCCGTGGCGCGGGCACCCCGGCCTCCGCGTCCTCGTCGCGGTCCTGGACCGCGACAGGCCGCTCTTCGCCGGTTCGCTGCACGTCGTCCTCGTAGGCGTACTCGTCAGGGTAGGTTTCGTACCTCTCGTAGCGGTCGTCCTCCACGAGACCGAGGTAGACCGCCATCTTGCGCATCGCGCCGGCCATCGCTACGTCGTCCTCCTGCTCATGGTCGCACTCGCTCGGGCCCGTCTCCGGGTGCCGAGGCGGTAGGCGTACCCCCCTGGAGCTCACCGCTGATCGACCTCTACTCGGTCACGGGCCTGAAGACCCACTTGAGGGGACATTACCTGACGAAGGGCTTGCGACGACCGAGCAACGCCGTACCGATCCGCACGTGTGTCGCGCCGTAGGCGACGGCCTCGGTGAGATCCTCGCTCATACCGGCCGAAACCATCGTCGCCCGGGGATGCTGCTCCTGGACACGGGTCGCCACCTCCCGCAATGCGGCGAACGCCTTGGCCGGCTCCTCCCCCAGCGGGGCCACCGCCATGACGCCTCCCAGCCACACGCCCTCGGCGAGCGCCACCTCGTCGGCGAGCGCGAGCACGTCGGCGGAGCGAGCGCCGCCTCTGGCCGGATCGTCGTCGAGCGCCACCTGCAGCAGGCAGCCGACGGTGCGGCCCTGGCGCACCGCCTCCTTGCTTATCGCCTCCACCAGCCTGGGGCGGTCGACGGAGTGGATCACGTCGGCGTAGCCGACGACGGAGCGGACCTTGTTCGTCTGGAGCTGGCCGACGAAGTGCCACGTCAGCGGCAGGCCGGCGAGTTCGCGCGCCTTGGGCGCGGCCTCCTGGTCGCGGTTCTCCCCGACGTCTCGCACGCCGAGCTCGCACAGGATGCGTACGTCCTCCGCCGGCCTGGTCTTGGTGACGGCGATCAGCGTGACCTCGCCGCGGTCGCGCCCGACGGCCCGGCAGGCCGCCGCGATGCGCGTCTCGACCTCGGCGAGCCCGGCCGCGATCTCGTCCCTTCTCACTGCCTCTTCCTCTCGTTGCCGATCTGGTGACGTCTCCGCCGTGAACACGACGGCGCCGCTCCCGTTTCCCTTCGGGGAGCGGCGTCAGGCGACCGGCTATTTGAGGAAGTCGGGTACGTCGAGTTCCTCCTCCTGCTCCTCGAAGACCACGCGGGGACGTTTGGCGGGCTCCGACATGCGGGAGGTGATGGGCGTGGGCGGGTTGGCGGGCTCCGGCGTAGGCCGGGGGATGGAGACGGGGCCGGACGGTTCGTCGGCGACGGCCTCCCCCGCGTCCGCGTCCTGCCGGGAATCCTGCGCGGGCTCCACGGGCCGCACCGGCTCGGGTCGCTGCTCGGGCCCGGGCTCGGCCCTGAAGTCGGAGCGCGGCTCCGGCCGGGGCTCGGGCCTGAACTCGGAGCGCGGCTCGGGCCTGAAGTCGGAGCGCGGCTCCTGCCGCGGCTCAGGACGGAAGTCGGTACGAGGCTCTGGACGGGCCTCAGGACGGACCTCGGCGCGCGGCTCGGCCCTGAAGTCCCCGCGAGGCTCCGAACGCTGCTCAGCACGCGGCTCAGGGCGCGCAGGAGGCGGCTCGGACTTCACGCTGGGCGCCGAGACGCTCGGCCGGGTGGGAGACGACACCGGCGGCGCGGCCGGACGCCCCGCCGGACGGGCCGCCGGTTTCTCGGCCGCCGTCGGCACGTCGTCGAAGCCGGCCGCGATCACCGTCACGCGCACCTCGTCGCCGAGGGCGTCGTCGATGACCGTGCCGAAGATGATGTTGGCGTCGGGCGCGGCCGCCATGGACACGAGCTGGGCGGCCTCGTTGATCTCGAACAGGCCGAGGTCGGAGCCGCCGGCGATGGACAGCAGCACGCCGTGGGCGCCGTCGATGCTGGCCTCCAGCAGCGGGCTGGAGACCGCCATCTCGGCCGCCGCCACCGAGCGGTCGTCGCCGCGGGCGTGTCCGATGCCCATGAGCGCCGACCCGGCACCCGACATGACCGACTTGACGTCGGCGAAGTCGAGGTTGATCAGGCCGGGCGTGGTGATCAGGTCGGTGATGCCCTGCACACCGGAGAGCAGCACCTGGTCGGCCGCCTTGAAGGCGTCGAGCACGCTCACCTGCCGGTCCGAGATGGACAGCAGCCGGTCGTTGGGGATCACGATGAGGGTGTCGACCTCGTCGCGCAGCGTCTCGATGCCGGCCTCGGCCTGCGAGGCCCTGCGCCGCCCCTCGAAGCTGAACGGCCGGGTCACGACGCCGATCGTCAGCGCGCCGAGCGACCTGGCGATGTTGGCCACGACGGGTGCGCCGCCGGTGCCCGTGCCACCGCCCTCGCCCGCCGTGACGAAGACCATGTCGGCCCCCTTGAGGACCTCCTCGATCTCCTCACGGTGGTCCTCGGCCGCCTTGCGCCCCACGTCGGGGTTGGCGCCCGCGCCCAGTCCGCGCGTGAGCTCGCGGCCCACGTCGAGTTTCACATCGGCGTCACTCATCAGCAGCGCCTGGGCGTCGGTGTTTATCGCGATGAACTCGACGCCCTTGAGTCCCTCTTCGATCATCCGGTTGACGGCGTTCACTCCGCCGCCGCCGATGCCGACGACCTTGATGACCGCGAGGTAGTTCTGCGGTGCTGCCACGACGAGGGGCCTTTCCGCTCGTTGACTTGCCATTTCGGTGCGGATCGTCTCCGCTTTTTGTCAGTTCGGGTAACTCTCAACCTCAGGTTGAGATTTAGATTTATGTCAACCTGAGGATTGATACGGACAGTAGGAGTTACGCTCCAGGCGGGTCAACTAACCGCGCCGCAAGCACGTCCGGCGTGTCGCGGGCTGTCCGTTTCGCTCCGAAGTCGCTCCTGGTCGGGGCCCTCCTCTGCCGAACGTCCGCTCTACAGGCTCTCACGTCGCGCCCCCCACCCCCGACAGGCTCGGCGATGCTCTTGCCACGCGGTTGCCAGACCCTGACGATCACCGTCACTTCAGCGTCACCACGTCCGGGGAACTCACGTCGTAACGGGTGGCGTCGCGCTCGCGCCGGAGCAGCGAGGTCAGGATGCGGCCCTTCTCCTTGGGCCGGTCCGCGCCGCCCCAGATGACGGTACGCCCGTCGGACAGCACGAGGGTGACGCCCTCGGCCGTGCCCGCGCGCACCTCCTTGACCCTGACCGCCACCGACCCCGGCACCACCTGGATGACCTCGAGCGCCGCCATCAACGCCGGATCGCCCTCGGCGGGGCGGTCGACCTTGATCAGCGGCAGCAGGGGCGGAACCGACGTCTTGACCTCGATCACCACACCCTGCCTGTCGACGATCGCCACCTGCCCGCCCACGGGGACGGCCGCCACGGGTCTGCGCTCGACGACCTGGATCTTGAGCGTGCCTGGCCAGACACGTTCGGCCTTCGCGCCGGCGAGCCGCCTGATGCCCATGACGCGGCTCTCGACGCCCGCCAGGTCGACGGTGGCGAGAGGGTGCAGGTCGGCCACCTCGGCCCGCTGCTCGATCTCCTCGGCGGACACTGTGACATTTCCCACGATCTCGATCGACCGCACGCCCAGCACGGGAGAGAAGAACACGAGCCACGCCGCCGTGCCCACCACGCCCGCCGTGAGCAGCACCAGGAACGCCGTCCGCGCCTTCATCGCCCTCCCCTGCATGTCGGCACAACCTACGCCGCCGGGTGGGTGAACACCGCACGCCACGCCCAACGGCGGCTGCTCAAGACAGGCGGGCGACGATCTGCGGGCCGAGCTCGGTGACGTCGCCCGCGCCCATGGTGAGCACGATGTCGCCGGGCCTGGCCCGCTCGGCGATCATCGCGGGCACCGCGGCCCGGTCGGGCGCGTACGCGACCCGCCCGGCCGGCAGCGGCACCCGCCCCGCCACCATCGCGCCGGACACCCCGGGCTCGGGGTCCTCGCGGGCGCCGTAGACGTCGAGCACGATGGCCTCGTCGGCCAGGCCGAGCGCCGCGCCGAACTCGTCGGCGAAGAACCGGGTGCGCGAGTAGAGGTGCGGCTGGAAGACGGCGATGACCCTGCCGGTGCCGGAGTAGGAGGCGACGACGTCGCGCGCGGCGCGCAGGTCGGCGGTCAGCTCGGTCGGGTGGTGGGCGTAGCTGTCGAACACGGCGATGCCGCCGGCCTCGCCCTTGGCCTCGAAGCGCCGCTTGGCCCCGGTGAAGGCCCCCAGGCCCTGCCTGATCTCCTCGAACGGCAGCCCCAGCTCGTCGGCCACGGCGATCGCCGCGGCGGCGTTGAGCGCGTTGTGCGCCCCGGGGACCGCCAGCCGCACGTCGCCTTTGCCCTCGATGGCGAACACGGTGCCGAAGCCGTCGGGCGCGACCCCGGTGACGTGGTAGTCCTCGCCCCGCAGGCCGTACGTCTTGACCCGCACCCCCCGCTCGCGCGCCCGGCCGGCCAGCTCGGCCGCCCCCGGGTCGTCGGCGCACACGATGAGCAGCGAGCCGACCCGGTCGGCGAACCTGGCGAAGCCGTCGTGCACCGCCCGGGGGTCGCCGTAGTTGTCGAGGTGGTCGGCCTCGACGTTGGTGACCACCGCGATGTCGGGCGCGAGCATGAGGAACGAGCCGTCGCTCTCGTCGGCCTCCGCCACGAACACCGTGCCCTGGCCGTCGTCGGCGCCGAGCCCGGTGGTGACGAGCTGGCCGCCCACGCAGTAGGACGGATCGGCCCCGCACTTCTGCAGCGCCACGGTCAGCATCGAGGTGGTGGTGGTCTTGCCGTGGGTGCCGGCGATGGCCACGGCGGTGCGCCCCGCCATGACGCTGGCCAGCGCGGCGGCCCGCGGGATGATGCGCAGGCCCTGCTTGAGCGCCTCGCCGAGCTCGGGGTTGGAGTCACGGATGGCGGTCGAGACGACCACGGTGTCGACGTCTCTGATGTGGGAGGCGGCGTGCCCGATGTGCACCGTCGCGCCCAGCTCGCGCAGCTCGGTGATCAGCTCGGAGCTGCGCGCGTCGCTGCCCGACACCGAAACGCCACGCTTGAGCAGAATGCGGGCGATGCCCGACATGCCCGCGCCACCGATGCCGATGAAGTGCACCCGCCCCAGATCGTCGACAGCGACGGGATCGACCAGCTTCACGAGACTCATCGGGCTATCTCCAACACTTTCCTGGCAAGCATGATATCGGCGTCCTTGCGCCCCAGCCGGGAGGCGGCCTCCGACATGACGGCGACCCGCTCGGGGTCGTGGAGCATCGGCAGCACGTTCTGGATGATCCAATCGGGGGTCAGGCCCGCGTCGTCGACCATGAGACCGCCCCCGCCCTGAACGATGCGCTCGGCGTTCATACGCTGCTCGCCGTTGCCGTGCGGCAGCGGAACGTAGGCGGCGGGCAGCCCGACCGCGGTCAGCTCCGCGCACGTCAGCGCGCCGCTGCGGCACAACGCGACGTCGGCGGCGGCGTAGGCCAGGTCCATGCGGTCGAGGTAGGGCAGCAGCACGTACTGCGGGTCGCCCGGAGGCGGCTCGTGCTCGACGGCGTTCTTCGGGCCGAGCACGTGAAGCACCTGCACACCCGCCCCGCGCAGTACGGGCGCCGCAGCCAGCGCCGCGTCGTTGACCGACCTGGCCCCCTGCGAGCCGCCGAACACCAGCAGCGTCGGCCGGTCGTTCTCCAGCCCGAACCAGGAACGGGCCTTGTCGCCCATGGACAACCGGTCGAGATCGACGATGTCGCGCCGCAGCGGCGTGCCGATGAACTCGGCCTTCGGCAGCAGCTGCGCGTCGGGATAGCCGGTGAAGACGTGGTCGGTCAGCCGGGCGCCCAGCCGGTTGGCCAGGCCGGGACGCGGATTGGCCTCGTGCACGACGATCGGCAGCCCGCGCCGCTTGGCCGCCAGGTAGGCCGGGGTCGCGACGTAACCGCCGAAGCCGACGAGGACGTCGGCCTGGACCCGGTCGAGTATGGCGGCCGTGGCGTTGATCGCGCCGGCCAGCCTGCCGGGCACCGTCAGCAGGCTCGGAGTGATCGACCTGGGCAGGGGCACGGCCGGCACCAGCTCCAGCTCGTAGCCCCTGGCGGGCACGAGCCGCGTCTCCAAGCCGCGTTCCGTGCCCACGCAGGTGATGCCGACGCTGCGGTCAAGATGGCGTAGCGCGTCAGCAAGGGCTAGCGCGGGCTCGATGTGCCCGGCCGTCCCCCCTCCGGCGAGGACCACCCTCATCTCGGTCACTCCCTAACGTGTCACTCGGCCTTTGGTCATAGCCCCCAGGCCCAGCCAGCTTAGGGCCCGGGCGGCGGGTCCGGGGCCACGAGCCGCCAAGGCCTCACGCGCGCCGGGCTCGCGTCGGGCGAACGACAGCAGCATGCCGAGCGCGGCGAGCGTGGGCAGCAGCGAAGATCCGCCGTACGAGACCAGGGGAAGGGGGATGCCCGTGATCGGCAGCACACCGAGCACGGCGCCCATGTTGACGGTGGCCTGCCCGACGATCCAGGCCACCATGGCGGCGGCGGCCAGCCTGATGAAGGCGTCGTTGACCCGCACGGCCACCCGCAGCCCGGCGTAGCCGAGCAGCCCGAACAGCGCCACCACCATGAGCGTGCCCATCAGCCCCAGCTCCTCGCCCAGGATGGCGAAGATGAAGTCGCTCTCGCCGTGCGGCAGCCAGCTCCACTTCTGCCGACTGCTGCCGAGTCCGAGCCCGAACCAGCCGCCTGAGCCCATCGCGATCTGCCCCTGGACGGCTTGGTACCCGGAGCCCTGGGCGTCGGCCCACGGGTCGAGGAACGAGCTGATGCGCGACATCCGGTAGGGCTCAACCTTGATCATGATGACGGCGGCCAGCACCGCCAGCGACAGGATGCCCCCGAACAGCTTGATCGGCGCCCCCACCACCCACAGCAGCGCCAGGAAGATCATGAAAAGCACGAGCGTGGTGCCCAGGTCGCTGCCCAGCATGACCATGACGGCCAGGATCGCGGTGCCGGGCATGAGGGGGATCAGCATCTGCCGCCACTCGATCTTGCCCTGCCGCGCCCGCCGGGCCAGCAGGTCGGCCCCCCACAGCACGAGCCCGAGCTTGGCGGGCTCGGACGGCTGGAGGGTGAACGGACCGACGTAGATCCACCGCTGCGCGCCCAGCTCCGACGAGCCGACGAACAGCACCATGACCAGCGCCAGGATCGACAGCGCCATCAACGGGTAGCCCGCCCAGCGGAAGACCTTCGTCGGCAGCCGCGAACAGAGCCACATCACCAGCACGCCGACCGCGGCCGACAACGACTGCTTGATGAACCACGAGAACGGGCTGCCGGTCTTCTGCAGCGCCTCGATGCTGGAGGCCGACAACACCATCATCAGGCCCAGCGCCAGCAGCAGCGCGCTGCACATGATGATCAGGTAGTAGGTGGTGAGCGGCTTGTCCAGCAGCTCCTTCAGCGTGCCGAGCTGCTCGCGGGCCCAGCTGCCCGGCCCCTCCTCAGCGGTCGCGCTCACGTCGCAGCCTCAGCTCGCGTACGGCACGCGCGAAGGCCTCCCCCCGCGCTGGATAACCGGCGAACATGTCAAGGGAGGCCCCCGCCGGGGAGAGCAGCACGGTGTCCCCTGGCGAGGCCAGCCGCGCGGCTTCGGTGACGACTCTTTCCATCACCCCAGTGTCGCGATCGGCGATGTCCACCACGGGGACATCCGGGGCGTGTCGCGCGATGGCTTCGGCGATCGTGACCCGGTCGGCGCCCAGCACCACCGCCCCGCGCAGCCGCGGGGCCGCCTGACGCACCAGGTCGTCGACGTCGGCGCCCTTGAGCTGCCCGCCTGCCACCCACACGATCGACGAGTACGACGCCAGCGCCGCCGCGGCCGCGTGCGGGTTGGTCGCCTTGGAGTCGTCGATGTAGTCGACCTCGCCGATCCTGTCCACGTGTGACAACCGGTGCGGATCGGGCACGAAGTCGCGCAGCCCTCTCGCCACGGCCTCGGACGGCACACCCAGCGAACGGGCCAGGGCGGCGGCGGCCAGCGCGTTGGCGACGTTGTGCGGCGCGAAGGGCCGTACGTCGTCCAGCGTGGCCAGCTCCTCCGCGCCCTCCACCGGGTCGGTGACGAACGCGCGGTCCACCAGCAGGTCCTCCACCACGCCGATCTCGCCCCGTTTGGGCACGCGCAGGGTGAACCCGACCGCCCCCGGGTAGGGTGCGGCCAGCCTCGTCGCCTCGGGATCGTCGGCGTTGAAGATCACGGTGCCGGCGCGTTCGTAGACGCGGCCCTTGGCGGCGGCGTACTCCTCCATGGAGCCGTGCCAGTCGATGTGGTCGGGGGCCACGTTGAGCACGGCGGCGGCGTGCGGGGCCAGCGTGCCCGACCAGTGCAGCTGGAAGCTGGACAGCTCGACGGCCAGCACGTCGTACGGCTCGGCGACCGCGCGTACGACGGGCACGCCCACGTTCCCCACCGCCACGGCCCTGCGCCCGGCGGCGAGCAGGATCGAGGTGAGCATGCGCACGGCCGTGGTCTTGCCGTTGGTGCCGGTCAGGGCCAGCCACGGGGCCGCCTGCGCCGGGCGCAGCCGCCAGGCCAGCTCCACCTCTCCCACGACGTCGACCTCGGCCGCGAGTGCGGCGGCGACCAGCGGGTGGTGCGGAGCCCAGCCGGTGGTGACGAGCCGGGTCACCCCCTCGGGCAGCGCCATCTCACCGAAGCGGGTCTCGACGCCCAGCCTGGCCAGCTCGGCCGCCGCGGCCAGCTGCCGCTCCCCCTCCGCCGCCTCCACGACCACGACTCGCTCTCCGTGCGCGGCCAGCACCTTCGCGACGGCCGTGCCCGAGACGCCGAGCCCGGCGACACAGGTGAGGCTCATGGCCTGGGCATCCATTCGACGTAGAAGAGCCCGAGACCGAGCGCCGCGCAGAGCATCGCGATCAGCCAGAACCGGACCACGATCGTGGTCTCCGCCCAGCCTTTCAGCTCGAAGTGGTGCTGCAGCGGAGCCATCCTGAACACCCGTTTGCCGGTCATCTTGAAGGAGCCGACCTGGATGATCACCGACAGCGTGATGATCACGCACAGGCCGGCGAGAATGATGAGCAGGAGCTGGGTACGGGTGGCGATGGCCAGCCCGGCCAGCACGCCGCCCAGGGCCAGCGAGCCGGTGTCGCCCATGAAGATCCGGGCGGGCGGGGCGTTCCACCACAGGAAGCCGATCAGCGCCCCTAGCACGGCGGCGGCCACCACGGCCAGATCGAGCGGATCTCGTACCCAGTAGCAGTTGGGACCGAGCTGGTCGATGCAGTTGTTGCGCAGCTGCCAGTTGCCGATCAGCACGTACGCGCCGAGCACCACCCCGGTCGCGCCGCTGGCCAGGCCGTCGAGGCCGTCGGTGAGGTTCACCGCGTTGGAGAACCCGACGATCATGATGAGCACCCAGATGGTGAACCCGACGATGCCGATCGACGGGTCGATGTCCCGCAGGAACGACACCCTGGTCGTGGCGGGGGTGATGCCGTAGACGTTCGGGTGGCGTACGACCAGGAAGGCGAAGACGGCGCCGACGACGAGCTGGCCGAGCGCCTTCGCGCCGCTGCGCAGGCCCAGGCTGCGCTGCTTGTAGATCTTGATGAAGTCGTCGAGGAACCCGACCGCGCCGAGCCCTGTCATCAGGAACAGCACCAGCAGGCCCGACACGGTGGGCGTCGACAACATGGCCAGGTGCGACGCGCCGTACGCGAGCAGGGCGGCCAGCACGATCACGGTGCCGCCCATGGTGGGGGTGCCACGCTTGCTGTGGTGGCCGGACGGGCCTTCCTCGCGGACCTCCTGACCGTAGCCGCGCTGCGAGAAGAGCCGGATCGCCAGCGGGGTGCCCAGCATCGAGAGAATCAGGCCCACCGCACCGGCGACGATGATGTTGTTCACTGGGGGGCACCTCCGAGCACGAGCTCGGCCGTACGCTCCAGACCCATGGCCCTGGGCCCTTTGACCAGCACCGCGTCACCCGGCCGCAGCCACGCCGCCAGCTCGGCGGCCGCCGCCTCGGCATCGGGCACGTGCACGATCCGCGTCACGTGCTGCGGGCACGCCGCGTTGCCGCCCGGTCCCGCGGCCGGAGGAGCGCCCGCGGGGGCCGCCGGAGGACCGGCTGAGGGCGGGCCCGCCGCGGGGGCGCCGTCGGCGGGGTGCCGTCCCTGGTGGGCGCCGCCGGGCGGAGAACCCGCGGGCGCCTGGGGGAAAGGACCCGTCGCGGCCGTCGGGTAGGGACCGGCGGGGGTCTGAGGCCGCGGGGCGTGCGGCCCGGCCGACTGCGGCCCGGAGGGGCCGCCCGGCCCGGCGAAGTGCGGGCCAGGACCGTGCGGTCCGGCGGTGACCTGAGGAAAGGCGACAGGACCGGCGCTCCGGGAGCCCATGACCTGCGGACCGGCGACGGGACCTCCGTGGCCCTGCGCACCGGGAGCGTGGGGAACCGCGGAGTGCGGTACGGAAGCATGCGGGCCGGCGGACTGCGGACCCGTGACCGGACCCCCGGCACCCTGCGCACCGGGCACGTGGGGATCCGGGAGCTGCGGGCCGGGAGGCTGGGTGGGGGTGGTCGCGGAGGCTTGGGCGGCCGCGTGGGCGCCCTGGAGCACCGGCCCGGCTTCGGGCCCCGCCACGATCAGCCCGGCCAGCCCCGCGCCGCCGGCCAGCCGGCCGAGTTCGGCGTTGAGCGCGGGCCCGTCGTCGCCCAATTCCCGCAGCGCCGCGATGACGGCGAAGCGCCGCCGTCCCCGCCCCAGCGCCTCGAACGCCTCGAACGCCGCCCGCATCGAGTCGGGGTTGGCGTTGTAGGCGTCGTTGACGACCGTCACCCCGTCGGCCCGGTCGGTGACCTCCATCCGCCACCGGCTGCGCGGCGTCGCCTCGGACAGCTCGGCGGCGATGGTGGCGACGGGCAGCCCCAGCTCGTATCCGGCGGCGGCCGCGGCGAGGGCGTTCTCGACAGCGTGCTCGCCGTACAGCTTGAGGGACACGTGCGCGCTGCCGGAGGGGGTGCGCAGCGTGAAGGAGGCGCGCCCGCGGGCGTCGAGCACGACCTCCTCGGCTCTGATGGCGGCGGACTCGCCCCTCCCGAAGTACGTGACCCGGGCGTCGGTGCGGGCGGCCATCGCGCGGACCAGCGGGTCGTCGGCGTTGAGCACGGCCACGCCGGTGCGCGGCAGCGCCTCGACGAGCTCGCCCTTGGCCTTGGCGATGGCCTCCTTGCCGCCGAACACGCCGAGGTGCGCGGTGCCGACGTTGAGCACCACGCCGATCTGCGGCGGCGCGATGCGGGTCAGGTTTTTGATGTGGCCGACGGTGCGGGCGGCGAGTTCGAGGACCATGAACCGGGTGTCGGCGTCGGCCCGCAGCACGGTCAGCGGGTGGCCGAGTTCGTTGTTGAAGCTGCCGACGGGAGCGATGGCGGGCCCGATGCGGGCGGTGAGCCTGGCCAGCAGATCTTTGGTGCCGGTCTTGCCCGCCGAGCCGGTCACGCCGATGACGGTGACCTTGGGCAGCGCGCGGACCTGGTCGGCGGCCAGCGCGGCCAGCGCGGCGGCGGCGTCGGGGACGATCACCGCGGGCGCCTCGACGGGCCTGGTGGCCAGGACGGCGACCGCTCCTGCCCTGATCGCCTGCTCGGCGTAGTCGTGACCGTCGACCCGCGCGCCTTTGAAGGCGACGAACAGGGATCCCGGTTCTACGGCCCGCGAGTCGATCACTACGGGCCCGCGCACCACGGCGCGGGGATCGGCCATGCCCGACAGGGCTCCCGAGGTTATCTCGGCGATCCTGGCCAGAGGCAACGGGATCATTAGTGCTTCCTGCTTTCCTTGCGTGCGTCGATCGCTTCGGCGACCACTTCGCGGTCGTCGAAGGGGATCACCTCGCCTGAAACGTACTGGCCCTGCTCATGGCCCTTGCCGGCCACGACGATCACGTCGCCGCGCCCGGCCCGGGCGATCGCCAGGCCGATGGCGGCCGCGCGGTCGGGCTCAATGATCACATGTGCGCGGTCGTGCTGCGGAACGCGGAGCGCCCCCTCCATCATCGTCGCGAGGATGGTGAGCGGATCCTCGGAGCGAGGATTGTCGTTGGTAAAAATAGCCACATCTGCCAGCTGAGCGGCGATCTCACCCATGATGGGCCGTTTGCCCTTGTCGCGGTCGCCGCCGCAGCCGAGCACGATCGTCAGCTCCCCCGCCGTGACCGACCGCAGCGAACGCAGCACCGACTCCACCGCGCCCGGTTTGTGGGAGTAGTCAACGAGTGCCTGGAAGTCTTGCTCGGCGCCCGTGATGCGCTGCATGCGCCCAGGGACCCCGGTGAGGGATCCGACGCCGTGCACGGCGGTCTGCAGCGGCACCCCGGCCTCGACCAGGGTCACGATGGCGCCGAGCGCGTTGGCCACGTTGAACGGGCCGGGCAGCGCGATCTGCGCGTCGGCCTCGACCCCGCCGGGACCCACCACCCGGAACGCGCTGCCGTCGGCGCCGAGCCTGGCGTCGACCGCCCGCCACCCGGCCCGCGGATCGCCCTCGGCCGAGAACGTGGTCATCGGCACCTTGGCCAGACCGAGCAGCTCACGCCCGTAGGGATCGTCGTAGTTGGTCACCCCGGCGCGGCTCAGCTCGGGCTGGAACAACCGCGCCTTGGTCGCGAAGTAGTCGTCGAAGTCCCTGTGGAAGTCGAGGTGGTCCTGCGACAGGTTGGTGAACAGGGCCACGTCGTAGAAGATGCCGTCGACCCGGCCGAGCGCGAGCGCGTGGCTGGAGACCTCCATCACGGCCGCGCCGACGCCCTCCTCGCGCATCAGCGCGAACAGTCCGTGCAGGTCGCAGGCCTCCGGCGTGGTGAGCGTGGGCGCGAAACGCTCCTCCCCCACGTGGATCTCGACGCCGCCCACCAGGCCGGCCGTGTGCCCGGCCGCCTTCAGGCCCGCCTCCAGCATGAACGTGGTGGTGGACTTGCCGCTGGTGCCGGTGACGCCGAGGATCTGGACGTCGTGGGCCGGCTGGCCGTACACCCAGGAGGAGATCTGCCCCAGCAGGGCGCGCGGGTCGGGCACGATCAGCACGGGCAGCCCCGTTGCGACGGCCGCGTCGCGGCCGGCCCGGTCGGTGAGCACCGCGACGGCGCCGCTCGCCATCGCCTGGGCGGCGAAGTCGGCGCCGTGCACCCGGCTCCCGGACAACGCGACGTAGAGATCGCCGCGCCGGACGGCACGGGAGTCGTTGGTGACACCGGTCAGTGCCGCGTGTGGCGACCGTGACGTGCCGGAATCGGCGTCGATCATGGTCGCGAGCCCGGTCAGCGGGCGGGGCGGGCTGGTCGTGGGACGCATAGACGACGGGGGACGCACGGCGAGAGCGTACCTTCCCTGCTCACTGTCCCGCGCGCGTCCGCACCGGCGGCGCGGCGGAGCCTGTGGGAGGAATCTTCTTGCTCTTGATGGCGAACGTCATCACATCCTTGAACACGGGGGCGGCCAGCTGCCCGCCGAAATGGCCGTTCTTCGGGTTCTGCAGGACGGAAAGCACCACGAGCCGAGGGTTGTCCGCGGGGCTGAACCCCACGAACGAGGCCGTGTAACCGTCATAACGGCCGAGCTCGGCATCATAGCGGTTCGCCGTGCCCGTCTTGCCCGCCACCCGATAGCCGGGGATGGCCGCGAGCTGCCCGGTGCCCTCCTCGCCCACCGCGCTCTCCAGCATGGCCGTGATCTCCTTCGCCGTCGTCTGGCTCACCACCCTGGTCTGCTTACCGGGCGGAGCAGGGACGAACCTGCCCGACGGGTCGGTCGTGCCCGCGACGATCTGCGGTTCGATCTTGACGCCCCCGTTGGCGATGGTCTGGTAGACGCTGGCCATCTGCAGCGCGGTCACCGACACGCCCTGCCCGTAGGCGACCGTGCAGCTCTGGCTGCCTGACCACTCCCTGTAGTCGGGCAGCAGGCCGGCCTCCGCGCTGGGCACGCCGCCGCCCGGCCGCGTGCCGAACCCGAACTTCTTGAGCATCTTGTGCAGGCCCTCGCTGCCGACCTCGCGCGCCGCCATGATCGTGGCCACGTTGCTGGACTGCGCCATGGCCTGGAGGAACGTCATCGACTCCGTCTTGTGCGTGTGCGCGTCGCGCAGGACCTGGTCGGCGCACCGGATCCGGTCGGGCACCTCGAACACCGTGTGCGGTTCCACCACCCCGGCCTCCAGCGCGGCGGCCGCGGTGATCACCTTGTTGGTGCTGCCGGGCTCGAAGACGTCGGCGGCGGCCTTGTTGACGTAGCTGCTCGCCGGGGCCTCGCGCCAGTCGTTCAGGTCGAGCTCGGGAGAGTTGGCCATGGCGATGATCTGCGCGTTCCGCACGTCCATCACGATGACGGTGCCGCTTTCGGCTCCGGACTCGCGTACCTGCTCGCCGATCGACTTCTGGGCGGCCCACTGGATGTCGCGGTCGATGGTGAGGCGTACGTCGCGGCCGTTCACGGGGGCCGTGCGCTGGCTGCTCGTCATCGGGATGCGCAGGCCGTCACGGCCGGTCTCGACGCGCATCTCCCCGTCGCGGCCCGCCAGCAGCGAGTTCCTGGCCTGTTCCATGCCGCCGAGGCCGTCGCCCTCGTCGCCCACGAACCCGACCAGGCTTCCCGCCAGATCACCCGCGGGGTAGAGCCGGCGGTAGGTCTTCTTCGCCGACAGCGCGGGCACGCGGGCCTGGAGCAGGCGGCTGGCCACCACGGGATCGACTCCCCTGGCCAGGAGCTGGTAGCGGGTGTTCGGCGTGGCCAGCTTGGCGGCGATCTCCTGCTGGTCCTTGCCCAGGTGCTTGGCCAGCACGGCCGCCACGTTGGCGCGCCCGGCCTCCGGCACCTTCGACGGGTCGATCGACACGTCGCGCGCCTCGACCGTCACGGCGAGCTCGTGGCCGTTGACGTCGGTGATCGAGCCGCGCTTGGCGGGGATGTTCTCGGTGTGCTGGCGCTGGTCCGCCGCCGCGGCGGCGTACACCTTGGAGTCGAGCCCCTGCATCTGGATCAGCCGCCCGGCGAAGATCGACAGCACGAACGTCATGCCGATCAGGCCGATGTTGATGCGCCTGCGCGGGCTGCCGAGCCGCAGCATGAGCGGCGGCCTGGGCGGGCGCGGCGGTGTGGGGGGCCGGCGCGGGCCCCTGGGTGGCGGCGCGTCTCCGCCGCGGCGCGTCGCCACCCGCTCACGGCCGCCCGGCGCCGGATCCGGCCTGGAGCCCGCGGCCTGCGGCCTGGCTCCTGCCGCCTGGGTACGGCGCAGCGGCCCGTCCTCGTGTCTGCCGGGGCGGCGTGGGTCACCGGCGTCCGGCCTGGCGCCGTCACGGCGCGAACGCGGGCCCTGCGGCGCGTCGGGCGCGTCCCGGCGGTCGCCGCGCCCGCGTGTGCGTTCGTCGCGGCCCCTGAGCCGGTCGGCGGCGTCGCGGCCCTGGGGAGGACGCCCTCTGGGACGCTCCCCCTCGTCCCGGCCCGGGGTGGAACGCCCTCGGGGACGCGGGCCCTCCTCGCGGCCCTGCGGAGCCCGGCCGCGCAGCCGGTCGTTCTCGTCACGCCCCTGCGGCGTGCGCCCTCTCGGGGCGTCGCCGCCGCGGCCACGGGAGACGCGGCCCCTCGGCGGGTCGCTCTCATCACGAGGCCGCCGGCGCACTCCCGCATCGCCCGCGCTGCCCCGCCCGGAAGCACGCCCGGAGTCACGCCCGGACGCGCGCCCGGAGCCGCGGCCCGGGTCGCGGTCGGAATCACGGTCCTGGTCCCGGCCGGAGTCGCTGGGGCGGCGGCCGCGTGGGGAGCCCGGCTCCTGCGGCGGCCGGTCCCTCGTCGCGTCGTCACGCCCGAACGGCAGGTCGAACGGGTCGGGCTTGCGTGGCCGGCGGGGCGGTTCGTCCGGGGACGCCGGGCGGCCCGTGCCCTCGGAGCGGGCCGAGCCGCCTTGCCGTCCGCCCCGCCCCGGACCTCCCGGCGTACGACGAGCGGCGCCTGGCCCTCCTTGAGAGCCGGCGCCGCCAGCGCCACGGCCGGGTCCCTGCCCCCTGCCGCTGGAGTCCCTCACCGTTCCCTGTCCACCCGGCTGGCTCGCTCTCCCGCGCTGGTCCAGGCGTTCGGGTTGTCCCAGTCGGGGTGCTGGCCCTGCTTCTCGGCCATCTCGGCGATGACGTCCGGCTGGGTCTTGCGCTGGTATTCCTGGTTGATCTTCTCGTTCTCCTGGCGCGCCACGGCGATCTCCTCGCGCAGGTTGGCGTCGGTGATCGCGTCCTTGGCCAGCATGGTGTTGAGCAGCAGCAGGCTCACCAGGCCACCGCAGAGCAGCCCGACGACGAGCAGCACGAACGGCGCGCGCTGCCGGCGCGCGGGCCTTGGCCGCGGGACGGGGCCGGTCTCGGGACGCGCTCGGCCGGTGACCGGCCGCGCGCCTCCGGCGTGGGGGCGCGCGTCAGGACGGGGCCGCGGCTTGGACTGGTGCTGCGCTCCGGACCGGCGCGTGCCCGTCTTGGGCACGGCGCGGCGGACGGGCGCACCCCGGCCGAACTCCTGCTCAGTCGTCAACACGGATCCTCTCTGCCGCCCGTAGCCGGGCCGAGGCCGCCCGCGGGTTGCGGGCGAGCTCTTCTTCGCTCGGGAGCTCGGCTCCCCTAGTCAGCAGGCGGAACCTCGGCTGATGCGCCGGCAGCGGGACCGGCAGCCCGGGCGGGCTGGTGTCCTTGGTTCGCGCCGTGAGGGCCTGCTTGGTCAGCCGGTCCTCGAGTGAGTGGTAGGAGAGCACGACGACTCGCCCACCGAGCGCCAGCGCGTCGAGCGCCGCGGGAAGCGCCGCCTCAAGGGCGGACAGCTCCGCGTTCACCTCGATGCGCAGCGCCTGGAAAGTCCTCTTGGCGGGGTTTCCGCCGGTACGCCGCGTCGCGGCCGGGATCGCCTGCCGGACGATGTCCGCCAGCCGCTTGGTCGAGGTTATTGCCTCTTTGGCCCGTTCTCTGATGATCAGGCCCGCGACACGCGGGGCGAATCGTTCTTCGCCGTAGTCACGCAGGATGCGGACCAACTCGTCCGCGGCGTAGGTGTTGACCACCTGCTCCGCCGTCAGCTCCTGCTCGGTGTCCATCCGCATGTCGAGCGGGGCGTCGTAAGCGTAGGCGAACCCGCGCCCGGCCTCGTCGAGCTGCGGCGAGGAGACCCCCAGGTCGAACAGCGCCCCGTCGACCGTGGTGCGCCCCTCACCGGCCAGCACCTCGGCCAGGTCGGCGGAGGACGCGTGCACCAGGGTCGTCCTGTCGGCATAAGGGCTCAGCCTGCGGGCCGAGTGCTCGATCGCGAAAGGGTCGCGGTCGATCCCGATCAGGTGGAGCGCGGGAAAGGCGGCGAGCAGGGCCTCCGCGTGCCCGCCGAGGCCGAGATTGGCGTCGACGACCACCGGCGCGCGGCCGGACAGCGCGGGACCGAGCAGTTCCAGAACGCGCTCGAGCATCACCGGAACGTGACCGCCCGTGCCGACGTCGTTCTGCATCTCCAACCCCCCTTTCGCGTCCTGCTCGCGGATGACGCGTATCGATCGTCTCGCCGGTCTTCCTGGGTCCCCACCCGGCGCCGTCCGGCCAGGTCCCCATCCGCACCCTCTTCGTGGACGCCTGTCATCTGACACCGGGGAAGGTGCATCAGCTGGCAGACAGTGGTTGCGGGTGGAGACCTCGCCGAACGACATCACCGACGGATCGACCGTGGTCACTACAGGATCCCTGGCAGCACCTCCTCCGACAGATCGGCGAACGCCTGCTCCTGCGCGCTGAGATAGGTTTCCCAGGCCTGCGCGTCCCAGATCTCCAGCCGGGTGTTGGCCCCGATGACAACGCAGTCACGCTCCAACCCCGCGTACTGGCGGAGACTCTGCGGGATCGTGATGCGTCCTTGTTTGTCCGGTTTCTCGTCGGACGCACTGGCGAAGAAGACGCGGCTGTAGTCACGCACCGCCTTGGCGGTGACCGGGGCGGTGCCGAGAGCCTCGGTTATGCGCTGGAACTCCTCCACGGGAAAGACGTAGAGGCATCGCTCCTGGCCTTTGGTGATCACAAGACCCTCCGCCAGCTCCTCACGGTACTTAGCCGGCAGGAACAGCCGTCCCTTGTCGTCCAGACGCGGTTGATGGGTGCCGAGGAACATCGGCCCCACCTCCCGTGCCTCGTGAAGCGCTCAGCGCTGGCGCACCGGGCCCTCCACTGCGCACCACCATACTCCACTTCTCCCCACCGTCAACTGATTCGAACCGTCTTCATCATCAGTTTCCGTTGCGTTACCGCAGGTCAGAGCGGTGGAGTGCAGTGAAGGGGGGTGAGCGGCCGGTCAACCCTCATGGGCGTGTCGAGGGTTGTAAAGACCGCGAAATTAGGCGGCGAGCGCCACACGAAGGCCGGGGTGGGGGAATGTGGCGCGGATCATGGCCCTCGTGTCACTGGATTCGCATCGCTATGCCACAAGAACAGGCACATCGCCGAGGTTCGCTGGAATATCCACAAATGTCGCTCGCGAACCCACAGCGTCGTAGGGTCGTACACACAATGGAAAAGGAATGGCATGGCTCCCGCAATGGCACCAACGGGACAGCCGTCGCACTTCTCTCATGGAGGCCTGGTGGCAGTTACCCATGACGTCCCTCCCCAGCTCGGCGAGCTGGTCTCCACCGCCCACCGGATTCGGCAGGCCATCGAATCGGTGATCGAGGGCAAGAGCGACGCCGTCCGCCTCACG
Source organism: Nonomuraea longispora (assembly GCF_004348345.1). Lineage (GTDB taxonomy): Bacteria > Actinomycetota > Actinomycetes > Streptosporangiales > Streptosporangiaceae > Nonomuraea > Nonomuraea longispora. The sequence goes on along the minus strand of NZ_SMJZ01000016.1, from coordinate 52,099 downwards.
CTGACCGTCCTGCTCGCCGAGGGGCACCTCCTCATCGAGGACGTGCCCGGGGTCGGCAAGACCATGCTGGCCAAGGCTCTCGCCCGGTCGATCGACTGTCCTGTGCGGCGTGTGCAGTTCACCCCCGACCTGCTGCCCAGCGACATCACCGGGGTGAGCGCGTACAACCAGCAGACCCGAGAGTTCGAGTTCAAGCCCGGACCGGTGTTCGCCAACATCGTGGTGGGCGACGAGATCAACCGTGCCTCCCCCAAGACGCAGTCCGCCTTGCTGGAATGCATGGAGGAGCACCAGGTGACGGTGGACGGGGTGACGTACAAGCTGGACTCGCCGTTCATGGTGATGGCGACCCAGAACCCCATCGAGATGGAGGGCACCTATCCCCTGCCCGAGGCACAGCGCGACCGCTTCTCCGTACGGATCGCGATGGGCTACCCGGAGCCGACAGCCGAACTGGAGATGCTCGACGTGCACGGCAGCGCCTCGCCGCTCGACAAGCTCGAGCCGGTGGCGACGACGGCCGAGGTGCGGGCGCTCATCGAGGCCGTACGCGGGGTCTACGTCTCGCAGGCGGTCAAGAAGTACGCCATCGACCTGGTCGTGGCCACCCGCCACTCCCCCGACCTGCGGCTGGGCGCCTCACCCCGGTCCACACTGCAGCTCGTACGGGCCGCGCGGGCGCACGCGGCGCTGGCGGGCCGTGACTACGTCATCCCCGACGACGTGCAGGACCTTGCCGTTCCCGTGCTCGCGCACCGGCTGCTGCCCAGCACCGAGGCGCAGGGGCAGCGCCGCCTGCCCGAGCAGGTGGTGACCGATCTGCTCAGGCGCGTGCCGGTGCCCGAGTCCCGAGCGTCGTGAGGGCCGGCCTGCAGGCGCTGACCTCCAGGGGACGATCGTTTCTCGCCTCGGGGATCGCGGCGTTGCTGATGGCCCTGCTCCTGGGTGAGAACGACCTGTTCAGGATCGGGGTGCTGGTGACCGCGCTGCCGCTGCTGGCCGCGCTCGTGGCCGCGCGCACACGCTACCGGCTGAGCTGCGCCCGGCGGCTGGACCCGGCGAGGGCCGAGGTGGGCGGCGAGGCCACCGTCACTTTGCGGCTGGAGAACGTCACCAGGCTGCCGACCGGCCTGCTGCTCATCGAGGACACCGTTCCCTACGCCCTAGGGGTGCGGCCCCGGTTCGTGCTGGACCGGGTGGAGTCGCGGGGCGTACGGGAGATCGACTACCGGGTGCGCTCCGACCTGCGCGGCCGCTACACGATCGGCCCGCTGTCGATCCGCATCACCGACCCGTTCGGGCTGGTGGAGCTGACCCGCTCGTTCACCATCAGCGACACGCTCGTGGTGACGCCGCACGTCGCGGCGCTGCCGCACGTACGGCTGTCGGGCGAGTGGACGGGCGGCGGCGACAGCCGTACGAGGAGCGTGGCGGCGGCCGGCGACGACGACGTGGCTCCGCGCGAGTACCGGCAGGGCGACGACCTGCGGCGGGTGCACTGGCGCTCGACCGCCCGCCGCGGCGAGCTGATGGTGCGCCGGGAGGAGCAGCAGTGGCAGAGCCGCGGCGCGCTCCTGCTCGACACCCGCAGGCACGCCCACCGCGGCGAGGGCCCGCGCTCCTCGTTCGAGGTGGGGGTCTCGGCCGCGGCCTCGATCGGCGTGCACCTCGCCCGTGAGGGACTAGGCCTGCGGCTGGTGACCGACCAGGGTGCCGAGCACCTGACCGACACGGGCCTGAGCTGGTCGTTGCTCGACACCCTTGCCGTGGTACGGCACAGCCCGGCCCGCTCGCTGGAGATGGGGGTCTCCGCCCTGCGGCAGGGCGGCGGCGACGGGCTGGTCGTGGCCGTGCTCGGCGCGATGGACGCGGAGGAGGCGAGGGAACTGGCCAGGCTGAGACACAGCGGCATCACCGGTGTGGCGGTCCTGCTCGACGTGGCGACCTGGAACGGCGGCGACAAGAAGGCGGCCGAGGACCTCGAGGCGGTGCAGACCGTGCTCGCCGGGTACGGCTGGCGCATCGTACGGCTGCCCGCCGGCACCTCGATCGCCAACGTCTGGCAGGACGCCGCCAGCCGCGGCAGGTTCGCGGCCGGCATGACGGGGGGTGCGGCATGAGGCTCACCGCCGCCTCGGGCGTGGCCGCGTTCACCGCGGCGATCCTGCTCTACCCGCTCTTCGAGGGCGGCGACTGGTTCTGGGCGTCGCTCGGCGCCGTGCTCGCGGTGATGGCCGCGGGTCTGCTCACCAGCCGCCTGTCGCTGCCCGCGTGGGCGGCCCCGCTCGTGGCGCTGGCCGCGACGTGGATCTACCTGACCGTCACCTTCACGTCGGACGAGGCGTGGGCGCTGGTGGTGCCGACGAAGGGCTCGGTCGCGGAGCTGGCCCGGCTGCTGGGTGTCGGCTGGGCCGACATCCAGCGCTTCGCCGCACCCGTGCCGGAGACCGCCGGCATCACGCTGCTGACCACGGGCGGCGTGGCGCTCATCGCGATCACCGTGGACCTGCTGGCCGCGCGGCTGCGGCGGGCGGCGCTGGCCGGGCTGCCGCTGCTGGCCCTGGCCACGGTGCCGGCCACGATCCTGGCCGACCCGATCAGCTGGCCCGCCTTCATCCTCGCCGCGCTGGGGTTCCTCAGCCTGCTCATCGCCGACGGGCGCGAGCGGGTGGGGCACTGGGGCCGGGCCGTGCTCGTGCGGCGCACCACCCGTGCCGCGCAGCCGCATGACGGCGCCCCTTCCACGGCCGACACGAGTGGCCTGCGCCTGTCCGGCAAGCGCATCGGGTTCGCCGCCATCGCGCTGGCCGTGCTGGTGCCGGCCGCGCTGCCGGCGATGGAGCCGGTGTCGTTCTTCACCTTCGGCGTGGGCGGCAACGGGTCGGGGCGGGGCAACTCGATCAGCATCGCCGACCCGGTCGCGAACCTGAAGGGTCAGCTGGAGCTGCCCGAGCGGCGGGAGGTCCTCACCTACAGCAACAACGACGACCAGGCCAGATACCTGCGGATCTACTCGCTCGACCGGTTCGACGGCCAGCAGTTCGGCATGACCGAGCCGAAGGGTGCGCCGCAGAACCGGACGGACAACGGCCCGCTGCCCGACCCTCCCGGGCTCAGCCGGAAGCCGAAGGTCAACAAGGTGGTCACGAACATCCGCATCAGCGACGAGGTCTCCCGGCTGTCGTTCCTGCCGCTGCCGTACCCGGCCCGGCAGATCCGGGTGGACGGCGACTGGCGGGCCGACGTCGACACGCTCATGGTCTTCTCCACCCGTGACGAGGCCGCCGGCCTGGAGTACGACGTGGCGTCGAGCGAGCCGGAGCCGACGCCGGACCTGCTCGACTCGCTCGACGGGGAGCAGCCGAGGGTCGACGACCGGTACCTGGCGCTGCCGGACAACCTGCCGCCCGAGATCGCCGCGCTGGCCGAGCGGGTCACCCGTAGCGCCTCGACCACGTACGAGGCGGCGGTGAAGCTGCAGCGCTTCTTCACCACGGACGGCGGTTTCACCTACAACCTGCGCACGCGGGGGCACAGCAACTCGGCGCTGCGGGACTTCCTGCTGCGTGACCGGGCGGGCTACTGCGAGCAGTTCGCCGCGTCCATGGCGGTGCTGGCCAGGCTCGTGGGCATCCCGTCGCGGGTGGCGATCGGCTACACGGGCGGCATGAAGATCGGCGACCGGTGGACGGTCGGCACCAACGACTCGCACTCCTGGCCCGAGCTGTACTTCGAGGGCGTGGGCTGGCTGCCGTTCGAGCCGACCCCGTCGGGGTCGGTCGGCCAGGGCAGCGCGCGTGTGCCTCCGTACTCGCTGCCCAGGCCGAGCACCGACACGGCCGAGGAGTCGACGCCGTCGACGGAAGAGAGCGGCTCCCCGGCCGACGAGCCGCAGGACCCGCAGGCCCGGCGCAACGAGCGGCAGCTGGACCGCGAGGCCCAGGCCGCGACCGGCGGGCTGCCGCCGGACGACTCGATGCCGCTGATCGGCCAGATCGGCATCGGCGCGGGCGCGCTGCTGGTGCTCCTGCTGATCCCCGCGGGGGTGCGGCTGGTCGCGCGGAACAGGCGCGTGCGCACCCTGAGGGAGAAGGCGCCGCGGCCGTCAGCGCCGCCGGCGCCGCCGGGGAAGGCACCAGGGAAGGCGCCGGGCAAGGGCGGCGGGAACGCCGTCCCCTGGGTGGCGGCCGTCTGGGCGGAGCTGGACGACGTGCTGTACGACTACGGGATGGCCCGCGAGGGCAGCGAGACGCCGCGGGCACTGGCCCGGCGGCTGACCCAGCAGTACGAGCTCGACCCGGACTCCGCGGCGGCCGTCTCGGCCGTCGCGTCGGCGATCGAGCGCGCGATGTACGCCAGGGACCCCGGCCGGACCGCGCCCATGAGCAAGGACCTGCGCCAGGTGCGGCAGGCCCTGGCGGCCACGGTGTCGCGCGGCAGGCGGATCAGGGCGGTGCTGCTGCCCCCGTCGACGCTGCACCGGCTGCGGCGCATGGGTGAGGGCCTGCTCGACGGGTTCGACCTGCTGGAGAACATCAGGCTGCGGCGGACGGCGGCGCCCAAGGGATCATGACCACATGACGGAACGTGCGGCCGCTCCCCTGGTCAGGGGAGCGGCCGCACGCTTTCCGGTGCGTCAGCGCTCGTCGTGGCGACGGCGCCAGCGCTCTTCCATACGCTCCATGAAGGTGCCACGGTTGCCTCTGCGGGGCTGTTTGCCCCGAGGTGCGGCCGTGCCGCCACCGGGGGCGGCCGGGGGCGAGTCACCGAACCCATTCATACGTTTCCAGCTGGACAAGCCCCACAAACACGCGGCGAGCATGACCACGAAACCGCCGACGCCGAGCGGGATCAGGGCACTGCCACTGACGACCACGCCGACCATCATGATGACGACGCCGAGGGCAAAGCCGATGGAGGCTTTGACCAGGCGTCGCTTGTAATGGCTGCGCGGGTCACTGATCCGTACGGTGTTGGCCCACTTCGGGTCCTCGGCGTAGAGGGCCTGCTCGATCTGGTCGAGCAAGCGCTGCTCGTGCTCAGAGAGCGGCACGGCGCCTCCCAAGGACGGCCCCAGGACGGGGAAGACGGCAACGGACGACACGGGGTGTCCGAACCTCGCGGTCGGTCATCCCCAGGATACGAGGCTGTAGACGCAGGCGAAAGCAAACGTCCAACGCAGACCAAACCGGAGGTGACGTCATGGCTCCATTGTGACCCATCTCGTCCTCCTTCCCCCAAAACTGGGACACTGACGTCCCTCTAAATCTGGACATCGAACGTCATGTCTCTATTTCATCAAGCTTGCCACGTACGAGCGATGCTGGGAGTACCGCGTCGGGACCGAATCTCCGGATCGCCTTGTCCATGGCCTGTTCGGCCTCACGCCAGCCGGTCTCCCGCTCACCCAGCGTGAGCTGGCGCACCGCTTCGCCGGCCGGTCGCAGGCTCTCCATCCGCACGCCCACCAGGCGCAACCTCACACGTTCGAGGCCGGCCACGTCGAACAGCTCGCACGCGGTGGCGTAGATGACCTGCGCCACATCGGTGGGCTCGCGAAGAGTGCGCGAGCGGTTGATCGTGCTGAAATCGGCGCGGCGGAGCTTCACACTTACCGTTCTTCCCACGTGTCCGCCCTTACGCATCCGGGCGGCCACCCGCTCCGACAGGCGCAGCAACTCCCGCTTGATCACCTCGGGATCGTCCACGTCGGCCGCGAACGTCTCCTCGTTGCCGATGCTCTTGTCGGGCACGTGGGCGGTCACCGGGCGTTCGTCACGCCCCCAGGCCAGCGCCGCGAGATGGCCGCCCACGGCCTGCCCCAGCTCCCGCTGCAGGGTGCTGGACGGCACCCTGGCCAGATCTCCGACCGTGCGGATGCCGAGCCGCACCAGCGCCTGCTCGGTGCGCTCCCCCACCCCCCAGAGCGCCGACACGGGCAGCGGATGAAGGAACGCGACCACCTCACCGGCGGGCACCACCAGCAGCCCGTCGGGCTTGCACTGCTTGGAGGCGAGCTTTGCCACGAATTTGCTCGCGGCCACGCCGACGGAGCAGGTGATGCCGTAGCGGTCGAGGACCTGCTCCCTGATCATGGCGGCGACGGCCGCGGGCGGGCCGAGCCTGCGCCTGGCTCCCCCGACGTCGAGGAACGCCTCATCCGAGGCGATCGGCTCGACCAGCGGGGTGATCGCGTGGAAGATCTCCATGACGCCCTTGGAGACCTCGGAGTATTTGCCGTGGCTGGGCGGGATGACCGTGGCGCGAGGGCACAGCCGGCGGGCCCTGCTCATCGGCATCGCCGAGTGCACTCCGTAGGCCCTGGCCTCGTAGGTGGCGCTGAGCACGACGCCGCGCCCCGCGGGAGAGCCGACGATCACCGGCCGGCCGCGCAGCTCGGGCCGCCCGAGCAGCTCGACGCTGGCGTAGAAGGCGTCCATGTCGACATGGAGGATCGGGCAGCCGCTGTCATCGACCCCGGTCCGCGGAGCGGGGCCGATGCCGGTGATCTGCTTGCGAGACACGCGCCGAGTCTATCCGAACGGGCGTTCTACACCGAGGGGGGCTGGCATCGATCTTTCCTTCCTGACGCTGGTAAGGCGCGATCTCCGCCGCACCGGTGCCGGTCGGCGGGGCTCAGGTCCTGTGGCCGAGCACGTGCAGCTGGGTGGCGATGTCTCTCAGCACCGGGTGGGTCGAGGCCGCCTGCTCGAGCGCGACGAGCGCGTCCGCGGCGCCGGGCTCGCCGTCGACGAGCCTGCTCGGCACCAGGTCGGCGAAGACCCGCACACCGTGGACGGCGCCGATGGAGAACCCGGTGGCGCCCAGCAGTTCGACCAGCGTGGCGGCGGCGAAGCGCCGGGGCGTGGGATCGCGCTCGCCCCAGCTCCCCTTCGGGTCGTCGAGCACCGACCTGGCCTCGTCGAACTGACCGGCGAGCGCCCGGTGGATCGCGCTGGCGACCGGGTTGGCGGCCAGCACGCTCACGGCCCCGCCCCTGCGCAGCAGGCCGGCGACGGCGGTCAGCGCGCCGATCGGATCTTCGACGTATTCCAGCACGCTGTGGCAGAGCACCAGGTCGGCGCTGTCGCGGCTGAGCAGCTCGCCCAGGTCGGCGGCGTCCCCCTGCAGCGCGCGCACGCCCACGCCCTGCTCCTTGGCGCGGCGTTCGAGCGCGGCCAGGGAGTCGGGGCTCGGGTCGACCACGGTGACGTCATGGCCGAGCGCCGCCAGGGGCACGGCGAACCCGCCGGTGCCGCCGCCCGCGTCGACGATGCCGAGCCGCTCGCGCCCGGTGGACGCGGCCCGCTCCGCCAGCACGGAACGCAACGCGTCCCAGACGACGGCGGTCCGCACCGCCGGGGTCCTCGTGACGCCTTCAGCACGCAACGTCGGCTCGCCTCCCTTTCCCTCGCGACCGGCGCCCTGGCGAACGCGCACTTCGCGAACGGCTCCTCCGCGGATGGGCCCAGCCTACGCGGTGCGCGCGATCGCCCGCTCCCCCGTAGCGCGACCCGCTGCGCCGGTCCCGGGCGCCGGTCCCGGGCGCCGCGCCCTGTCACGGTCGGTGTCCGGACTCCCGCACGGCCGGGCGCGGTGGCCATTCCGCCGGCCGGACGCGTGGTGGCCGTGCGGGACGGCACGGTCAGGCGTGGTCGTCGAGCTCGGCCGCCAGCCGCCTCGGCGCCCGCAACCGCCACGCCTCGGTCAGCAGTTCGCGCAGCTCCCCGGCGTCCACCGCCCCCAACCGCACGAGCACGATCGCATGCCCGTCGTAGTGCGGGGTGGTGAAGAACGTGGCCGGCTCGGCCGCGATGAGCCCGGCCTTCTCCTCCTCGGCGGACACCGGGAGGACGAGCACGTCGCCCTCTTCCCTCATCCGGGCGAACCACTTGCCGCGCACGTAGAAGGCGGGCGTGCCGTACATGGTCTTCTCGGTCGTCGCGGGCAGCGCCAGCGCGAGCCCGCGCACGTCCTCTTCCGTCACCATGGTGCGCACCTTAGCCGGACAGCAGGAAGAAGGGCGCGTCGCGGCTGGTGACGCGCCCTTGTCCCGCATGCCGGACAGGCCCGCACACGTCGTACGGGAGCCGCCGTGGTTGGAACGTACCCCGAACTCGCGGCCATGACGGCGGGAAAAAGGGTGTCTAAAGGGTGAGGCTTGGCTTGAGTTGCTTGAAGCGGGCCAGCAGGCCGTTGACGAACTGGGGGGACTCGTCGGTCGAGAGCTCCCCCGCCAGGTGCACCCACTCGCTGATGACCACGCCCTCGGGCACGTCGGGCATCCACAGCAGTTCGTACGTGCCGCCGCGCAGCAGATTGCGGTCGACCACCGGCATGCGGTCGAGGGTCCATCCCTCGGCGTAGGTCGTGATCAGCTCGTCGATGCGCTCGTTGTGCCGGGCGACGCCCTCGACGAGGGCCGAAGTGTATTCGTTGACCGGCGGCTCCTGCCGCTCCACCCGCTCGGCAAGGATCTTCAGCGGATCCTCGTCGCGCAACTCGGCCTCGAAAAGGATGTCGAGTGCCCGCCTGCGTGCTTTGCCGCGTGCCGACACCTCAGGCCCGGCCGAGGTATTCGCCGCTGCGGGTGTCGACCTTGACCTTCTCCCCGGTGGTGATGAACAGCGGAACCTTGATCTCGGCGCCGGTCTCCAGCGTGGCGGGCTTGGTGCCGCCGGTGGAGCGGTCGCCCTGCAGGCCGGGCTCGGTCTCCGAGATGGTCAGCTCGACGGCCGCGGGCAGATCGACGTAGAGCGCGGAGCCCTCGTTGAAGGCCACCGTGGCCAGGGTGTTCTCCAGCATGTAGCTGGCCGCGGTGCCGACCGTCGCGCTGGGCACGTTGACCATGTCGTAGGTCTCGGTGTCCATGAACACGAACTCGTCGCCGTCCTTGTAGGAGAACTGCATCTCGCGCTTGTCGACGTTGGCCACCTCGACCTTGACGCCGGCGTTGAACGTCTTGTCGAGAACCTTGCCCGACAGGACGTTCTTGAGTTTGGTGCGCACGAACGCGCCGCCCTTGCCCGGCTTGACGTGCTGGAATTCCACGACGGCCCAGAGCTCCCCGCCGTCGAGCCTCAGCACCATGCCGTTCTTCAGGTCGTTGGTCGTCGCCACTCGTTCTCTCCCGCGTGTGGCCGCTCTAAAGGACGAGCAGCTCCTTGGTGGTCCTGGTGAAAAGTTCCGGCCCGCCCTCGCGTGTCACCAGCGTGTCCTCAATGCGAACGCCGCCCCGGCCCGGAAGGTAGACCCCAGGCTCGACGGTGATCGGAACTCGATCCTCTAGTCTACCGGTCCGAGAGGGACCCAGGAACGGCTCCTCGTGGATCTGGAGCCCGACTCCGTGCCCCAGACCGTGCCTGAAGTGCTCGGCGTGACCCGCTCCGGCGATCACGGACCGGGCGGCGGCGTCCACGTCGCCCACCGGCGCTCCGGGGACGACCGCGTGACGGCCCGCCCGCTGCGCCTCGGCGACCAGGTCGTACAGCTCGCGCTGCCAGCCGGCGGGCGGGCCCAGGCTGACCGTGCGCGTCATGTCGGCGTGGTAGCCGCGGTGGCGGGCGCCGAAGTCCATGGTGACCAGGTCACCGGCGCGCAGCTCCCGGGTGGTGGGGGCGTGGTGCGGGATCGCGCCGTTCTCGCCGGCGGCCACGATCGTGTCGAACGCGGGCCTGTCGGCGCCCAGCTCGGTCATGCGGTTCTCGAGCAGGCGAGCCAGGTCGCGCTCGGTCATTCCGGGGGCGATCCGCTCCGCCACGTCGGCGAAGGCCTGGTCGGTGAGCTCGCATGCGGTACGCAGCAACGCCAGCTCGGCGTCGTCCTTGACCGTCCGCAACACCTCCACCACCGGCCCGAGCGGGACCAGCCCCTCGCCCAGCCGGCGGTAGGTGGCCACGCTCATGCTCGCCGCCTCGATGCCGGTCCCCGGCGCCGCCAGCGCTCCCGCCACGTCGGACGCCTCGACCGCCGGCACGTCGAGGTCGCGTGCCACGTCGATGTAGCGGTTGTCGGTGGCCAGCAGCGCCGACCCGTCGGCCCTGACGAGCACGGCCGCGTTGGAGCTGGCCAGCCCGGTCAGGTAGCGGACGTTCTCGGGCGAGGTGACGAGCAGGGCCTGGACCTCGTGGGCGGGCAGCAGCCCGGCGAGCCGCTCCCGGCGGGCGGCGTGGTCGAAGGTCATTGGGCCAATGTACGGCGTTTCGCCCCTCACATCACGATCACCCGCCCTGTCGCGGCGGTCAGCGGCCCGGCAGGCGCCACTCCCCCATGAACTCGGCCAGCGGCCCCCCTGGAGCCATGCGGCCTTTCTCCTGCGCGCGCAGCAGGTCGCGGTAGACGCCGGCGACGTGGTTGATCGCGGGGTCGATGTGGCCCTCGTCGAACTTCCTGCCCGCCTTGCTGATCTTCTCGCGGGCCTTGGCCGCGACGGCGGGGTCGATCCCGCCCATGGCCTGCTGGGAACTCAGCGCGTCGTCGAACGCCCCCAGCCACCTGCGCCACCCGCCCGGAGGAATGGCCTCACCCAGCGTGGCCTTGGGCGGCACCGTCTCGAGCAGGGAGGTCGGTTCGGTGTCGAGCGTGGTCACGACGCCGGGAGTGGGGGTGCCGGAGGGCGGGTCGAACGGCGTCTCGATCACGGTGCTCGGCTCGGAGGACGGTGTGGGCACGGCCCCCGTCCGCTGACCCGGCCCCGACGCCCACACCACCATGGCGACGACCACGACCGCGATGATCCCCACAGCCGCGCCGAGCTGGACGAACAGCTTGCGGTTGGCGGCGGCGGGCGCAGGTTCCAGGTCGCCCGCCTGGTAGATCGCGGTGTCACCGGCCCGGGGGACGGCGAACTGGTACACCTCGGTCGCCCCCGGCCCACCCTCCGGCCCGCCGCCGGGAGCGCCGGTCATGGGTGGGGCGGCCGGGTTGGCGCGGGGCCTGGCGATGGCCGCCAGCGCCCGCCGGATCGACTCGCCACCGGCCGGCCGCTTGGCCGGGTCCTCGGCGAGCATGGCCAGCACCAGCCGGTCAAGTTCCGCGGGGACCTCGGGCCGGTGCGCGCTCGGCGGCACAGGCTCGCCCCCGCGCGCCTGCGCCGTTCCCGCAGTGCCGGGTCCGCCGGGTCCGCCGCCACCGGGAGTGCCCGCCTCATCGGGTGCGCCCGTCCCGCCGCCGGCGCCACCAGCCGTGTCCGCGACGCCGGGCTGGGCCGGGCCGCCGGAGCCGGGACCGTGGGCGGTGGAGGGCGGGCGGCCGCAGAGGAGCTCGTAACAGACGGTTCCGAGCGCGTACAGGTCGCCGGGAGCCTGCGCCGCCTGCCCCGCGACCCGTTCGGGCGCCACGTACCGCGGGTCGCGGACGGGCGGTTCCTTGCCGTCCATCCCGAACCCGACGGCCTTGAGCACGCCGCTGCCCGCCCGGCGGAAGCTGTGCGGGTCGATCTGGCCGTGCACGACGCCGGCCCGGTGCGCGGCGTCGAGGCCGGCCGCGGCCTGCCCGATGAGGTCGCAGACCTCGACGATCGGCAGCGGGCCCCGCGCGGCCACCTCCTCCCCCAGGCTGAGGCCGGTGAGGAACTCCATCACGAGGAACGGCGCGCCGTCCTCGTCGCCGACGTCGAGCACCATGGCCACGTTCGGGTGGATGACCTTGGCCACGGCCTGAGCGTGCTGCTTGAGCACTTCTCTGGTGGCGGGCCCCGCCGCCTTGGCGCCGAGGACCTTGACGGCCACGACCCAGTCGGCCCGCGTGTCGTACCCCCGCCACACCTCACCCATCGGCCCGCTGCCGATGCGCTCGTCAAGCCGGTACCGGTCAGCGACCAAGGACGGCGCGCGCTCCGTCGCGTCGGACATATCCCCGCCAATAACTCGAACATCAGTATTTCGACCAACCATAAGGCCACGCAGCCACCGCCGCCCCGCCATCGCCCCGGCTGGCGGGCTTCCCGCCGTCTTGACGTAACGACTATCGTTATTTACGTTTATCGTTATGCCAACACGATGGGTCACCCGGCTCGAGACCTTGTTGTCCTTCGCCCTCGTCCTCGGCTGCCTGGGCGCCCTGGCCGCGCTCGCCGCGAACGTGGCGATCACCGTGTCCGGCGCGCCCAAGGGGATATCGATCCCCCTCCGCGTCTTCGACGTGTCCACCTCAGGGCTGGGCGTGGCCGGGGTCGCCGTCGACGGCGCCACCGCCGAGGCCATGGTCCGCCCGCAGGGCGCCTCACCGCTCGCGGGCCTGCTCTACCTGCTGATGTGGGCGCCGGGAGCGGCCACGGGCCTGTTCGCTCTGTCCACGCTCGTACGGGCGCTGCGCAGAGCGAGGTCGGGCGACCGGGCGCTGTTCTCCGCCACGACGGCCGCCCTCCTGCACAGGATCGGCTGGATCCTGATCGCGGGTTCGTGTGCGTCGGCCGCGCTCGGGATGGTGGCGGAGGCGGCACTCGCCTCCATGGTGCTGACCGAGAGCCATACGTTCTACCCGCCGTCGGACACGCTGCTCTGGGCCGTCGTCGCCGGGTTCGCCGCGCTCGGCGTGTCGGAGATCGTACGGCGGGGCCTGGCCCTGCTCGAAGAGGTCGAGGCCACGGTCTGATGGGCGAGCCGGTCGTCAGGGTGCGGCTCGACGAGCTGCTGAAGGAACGCGGCATGACGCTCACGGAGCTGTCGCACCGCGTGGAGATCACCGTGGTCAACCTGTCCATCCTGAAGAACGGGCACGCCAAGGCGATCCGCTTCTCCACGCTGGCGCGGTTGTGCCAGGCGCTCGGGTGCCAGCCGGGTGATCTGCTGACGTACGAATGACCGGGGGGACGGCGCGGAGAGCGGGCACGCCCGCCGCGCCGTCCCCCCGGGGCTCGGAGCCTCAGGCCGTGGCCGGCTCCGGGGCGCGCGGCGCGCGGCCGGCGGCGCTGTCGAGCGGCTGCGGCGGCGCGTTGAAGACGGCCTCGTCGAGGCGGCCCTCCGAGCGCGCCACCACGACCGGCACCACCATCTGCCCGGTGACGTTGGTCGCGGTACGGATCATGTCGAGGATCGGGTCGATCGCCAGCAGCAGGCCGACGCCCTCGAGAGGCAGTCCCAGCGTGCTGAGCGTGAGCGTCAGCATGACGATCGCGCCGGTCAGCCCGGCCGTCGCGGCGGACCCGACCACCGAGACGAACGCGATCAGCAGATAGTCGCCCACCCCGAGCTGCACGTTGAACACCTGGGCCACGAAGATGGCCGCCAGCGCCGGGTAGACCGAGGCGCAGCCGTCCATCTTGGTGGTGGCGCCGAACGGCACGGCGAAGGAGGCGTAGCCACTGTCCACTCCGTTGCGCTCGATGGTGACCTTCTGGGTCAGGGGCAGCGTGCCGACGGAGGAGCGCGAGACGAAGGCCAGCTCGATCGCGGGCCAGGCGTTGCGGAAGAACTGGATCGGGTTGACCTTGCCCCACACCGCCAGCAACGTCGGGTAGACGGCGAGCAGCACGATGAAGCAGCCGACGTAGACGCCGACGCTGAACTTGGCGAGCGGCGCGAGCAGGTCCCAGCCGTAGGTGGAGACGGCCTTGCCGATCAGGCCCGCGGTGCCGATGGGGGCCAGGCGGATGACCCACCACAGCGCCTTCTGCACCAGCTCCAGCACGGAGCGGTTGAGGTTCAGGAACGGCTCGGCCTTCTCTCCGACGGCCAGGGCCGCCGCGCCGAGCACGACCCCCAGGAAGACGATCTGAAGGACGTTCACCTCGGTGAAGGCGGTGAAGACGTTCGTCGGCACGATGCCGGTGACGAAGTCGAGCCAGCTGCCGGAGCTCTCGGGCGCCTTGGCCGCTCCGATGTCGAGGGTGATGCCCTGGCCGGGGTTGATCACCAGGCCGAGCCCGATCGCGAACGCCACCGACACGAGCGCGGTGAGCAGGAACCACAGCAGGGTCTTGGACGCGAGCCTGGCCGCGCCGCTGACGTTGCGCAGGTTGGCCACGCTGACCAGCACCGCGGTGAAGACCAGGGGCGGGACGGCGAGCTTGAGCAACTGGACGAAGATCGCGCCGACCTGGGTCAGCGTCTCGGCGAGCCAGGCCACGTCCCAGATCCTGGCGACGAACCCGAGCGCGACGCCGGCCACGAGGCCGAGCAGCAACTGCAGGGAAAAGGAAAATCTCTTCACGGGGAGCTCCGGGGTTTCGCGGCATGCCGGTGGGCACGCCCAGGGGGTGGAGGGTCGTAGGCGGAGCGATCAGAGACAGAGTGAGCCGCGCGTCCGGCACAGGTCGATGTGGAGCCGGCCGACCAGGCGTACGAGCACGACAGAGAACCTCACAAACCCCGTAAACTACTCAGTTTATACGTATATTCCCCAGGTTGTGTGATTCAGATCACTATGCGGCGATCTCCTTGATCGTTTCTATGAGCCGTACGCGCTCCTCGTGCGTCCCGCCGAGCGGCGTCACGTTGAGCGTGGTCACGCCCGAGTCCTTCAGTGCCCGCACCCGGTCGCGCACGAACCCCTCACTGCCGATGAGCGACATGTTCTCCAGCAGTTCGGCGGGCACCAGCGCGGCGGCGGCGTCCTTCTGGCCCTCCAGGTAGAGGTTCTGGATCTGCTCGGCCTCCTTCTCGTAGCCGTAGCGCCTGGCCAGGTCGTTGTAGAAGTTCTTCCCCTTGGCGCCCATGCCGCCGATGTAGAGCGCCGCCATCGGCCTGCCGAACTCGCGCAGCCCCGCCACGTCGTCGCCGATCGCCAGCGCCGCCTGCGCGACCACGTCCAGCTCGCCCAGCTCCGGGTCCCGCCTGGCCCTGCCCGCGGCCAGCGATGGGCCCCACACGTCGGCCGCCTTCTCGGGGAAGTAGAAGATCGGCTCCCAGCCCTCGGCCAGCTCGGCGGCCAGCTCGACGTTCTTGGGGCCGATGGCCGCGACCACGATCGGGATGCGGGAGCGTACGGGATGGTTGATCAGCTTCAGCGGCTTGCCCAGGCCCGTGCCCTGACCGGGTGGCAGCGGCAGCGTGTAGTGCCGGCCGTCGTGCTCCAGGCGCTCGCGCCGCCACACCTTGCGGCAGATCTCGATGACCTCCCGTGTGCGTCCCAGCGGCGCGGTGTACGGCACCCCGTGGAAGCCCTCGATCACCTGCGGCCCCGAGGCGCCGAGGCCGAGCGTGAAACGCCCGTCGGAGACGTAGTCGAGGCCCGCGGCCGTCATGGCCAGCAGCGCCGGCGTGCGGGAGTAGATCGGCAGGATGCCGGAGGCGATCTCCAGCCGTTCGGTCCTGGCGGCGATGTAGCCCATCTGGCTGACCGCGTCGAACGAGTAGGCCTCGGCCACGAACACGATGTCCAGGCCCGCCTTCTCGTAGTCGGACAACTCTTCCACCGACTCCTTGAAGCCGCCCGAGTAGTTGAGTGCCATACCGATGCGCATGCCGGGCTCCCACTGACCGAATGATGTTCCGTTCGAGTGGTGACAGGCTATCGTGTCGGCTGTTCGGAGGGGGAGCCGCTAATCTGGATCAGTGCTGAGCCGGATCGTCGTCATCGTCTCGGCCGCGGTGGCCATCGCCCTGGCGGGGCATGGCCTGATCCCGGCGCTGGGCGGATTCACCCCCGTTTTCGAAAGCCTGCTGCCCTGGATGGGCTGGTCGGTTCCCGTGCTGCTCGTGGCCGCCACGCTGGCACGTTCCAAGGCGGCCGGCGCCGCGGCGCTGGTGCCCGGGGTGGTGTGGGCGATGATGTTCGGCTCCACGCTGCTGCGCACACCGCCCGGCGGCCCGAGCGACCTGACCGTCGGCACGATCAACGTCGGCGTGACCAACAACGCCTCGGGCGAGGCCGTGCGCCAGGTGGCCAAGGACCTCGACCTGCTCGCCGCCCAGGAGCTGACCCCGGGCGGGCCCGCGGCCAAGCAGCTCAACAAGATGTTCCGCTACCGCTATCCGGTCAGCACGGTGGGTCTCTGGAGCCGCTACCCGATCAAGCAGAGCAGGCCGCTCGACGTGGGCATGGGCTGGCCGCGGGCGCTGCGCGCCGTGGTCTCCACGCCCAAGGGCAGGGTGACCGTCTACGTCATGCACCTGGCCTCCGCCAGGCCTGGGCACACCACCTCGCGCGACGCCTCGCTCGCGCAGGCGCGCAGGCTCATCGACGCCGACCCCAGCAAGCGCATCCTGCTGCTCGGCGACCTCAACACCGCCACCACCGACCGGGGCATGCGGGGGCTCACGCCCCCGCTGACCGACGCCCAGAGCGCGGCAGGCAACGGGTTCGGCTTCACCTGGCCGTCGGAGTTCCCCGTCACCAGGCCCGACCACATCCTGTTCAAGGGCATGACGGCGGCCCAGGCGGGCGTGGCCCCCGCGACCGGCAGCGACCACCGCGCGGCCGTGGCCTCACTCCGCCTCTAGCAGGTGCAGGTCCTCCGGCGTGTCGATGTCGGCGGGGTCGCCGTGCCCGTCGCACGGCACCTCGGTGACCAGTTCTGGGTGGGCCCTGACGTACGCCCGCGCGCCCACGTCGCCCTCGGCCAGCTCCGCCACCCCGGCGAAGTGCTCACGGCCGATCAGCACGGGGTTCCTGCGCCGGCCGCCGTAGGTGGCCACGGCCAGCCCCGCGCCCGACCCGATCAGCGCGCGCACCGCGCCCGCGCGGATCAGCGGCTGGTCGACCAGTGCCACCACCACCGACTCCGCCTCCTCGGGCAGCGCGGCCAGCCCCACCCGCAGGGACGAGCCCATGCCGGACGCCCAGCCGGGGTTGCGCACGGTGACCGCGCCCCGCACCTGAACGGTGGCCGCGCCGAGCACCACCACGACGGGATGGCAGCCGCCCTCGTCCAGCAGGCGTACACCCCGGTCGACCAGCCGCTCGCCGGCATACTCCACCAGCGCCTTCGGCGTGCCCAGCCGGGAGCCACGGCCCGCGGCCAGCAGCAGGCCCGCCACCTTGCCGCTCCTCATGGGCCCTCGTGGTGGATGCGGCCCCGCGTGGTGGACAGCGGGGCGCCCGAGCCGCCCCACCGCAGCTGGATCAGCTCGGCGGCGATGGACACGGCCGTCTCCTCGGGGGTGCGCGCGCCGAGGTCGAGTCCGATGGGGGAGCGCAGCCTGGCCAGCTCCTCCTCGGTGAGGCCGGACTCGCGCAGGCGTGCCAGCCGGTCGTCGTGGGTGCGGCGCGAGCCCATGGCGCCCACGTAACCGGCGCCGGTGCGCAACGCCACCTCCAGCAGCGGCACGTCGAACTTGGGGTCGTGGGTCAGCACGCAGATCACCGTGCGCTCGTCCACCTCCACGGAGGCCAGGTAGTCGTGCGGCCACTTCACCACCACCTCGTCGGCGTCGGGGAAACGCCTGGCTGTGGCGAAGACGGGCCGGGCGTCGCAGACCGTGACGTGGTAGCCGAGGAACTTGCCCACCCTGGCCACGGCCGCGGCGAAGTCGATGGCCCCGAACACCAGCATGCGCGGCGCCGGCGCGAACGACTGGACGAACACCGCCAGGTCGTCCAACCGGCGCTCCCCCTGGCCGCCGTAGTGCCTGACGCCGGTCAGACCCTGCGCGAGCATGCCGCGGGCGTCGTCGTCCACGGCCTCGTCGAGGCGCTCCAGGCCCAGGCTGCCCGACGAGCGATCCGGCCAGATGATCCGGCGGGCGCCGACCTGGCCGGGGCCCGAGACGATGGTGGCCACGGCGACCGGCCGGCGCTCCTCCACTGCCGCGGAGATCTCCCCCAGCTCGGGGAACGTCTCCCCCGACACGGGCTCGACGAAGACGTCGATGATGCCGCCGCAGGTCAGCCCGACGGCGAACGCGTCGTCGTCGCTGACGCCGTACCGCTGGAGCACGGGCCGGCCGGCCTCCGTGACCACCTCCGTGGCCAGCTCGAACACCGCGCCCTCGACACAGCCTCCCGACACGCTGCCGGCCACCTCGTCTCCGCGCACCGCCATGGCCGCGCCGGGCGGCCGCGGCGCGCTGCTGAACGTGCTGACCACCGTCGCCAGCCCGAACCGGTGCCCCGACCTCCACCACTCCATGATCTCCGGCAGCACGTCACGCATGGGCGAGCCTTTCGCTGAGTTGCTCGAAGGCGGCCAGGCTGTGCCCGGCCACCAGGTCGTCGAGGTGCGGCAGGGCGGCCCGCATGCCGCCCGTGAGCGGCTGGTAGTCCGCGTGCCCCTTGTGCGGGTTGACCCAGATCACCCGGTGCGCCTGCCTGGCCAGCCTGGCCACCTGGGCGCCGAGCAGCGCCGGGTCACCGCGTTCCCACCCGTCGGAGGCGATCACCGCGATCGTCCCTCTGGCGCTGTAACGGGCCAGGTATTCGCGCAGCTCCTCCCCCAGGCGGGTCCCGCCGCTCCAGTCGGGGATGGTCTTGGAGACGTCGTTCAGCGCCGTCCCCGGGTCGCGGTGGCGCAACTCGGCGGTGATCGGGGTCAGGCGGGTGCCGACGGAATAGACCCTGGTGGCCCTGGGCTCGCTCCTGACCAGCGCGTGGGCGAAGCGGAGCAGCGTCTCGGCGTACGGGGCCATGGAGCCGCTGACGTCGACGAAGAGCACCACCGCGCGCGGCCTGGTGGTGTGCCTGCGGTGCCTGAGCCTGGCCACCTCGCCCTTCCTGAGGGCGTCGCGGATGGTGCGCCGCTGGTCGAGCACGCCCCGGTGCGCGCTCTCGAACCGGCGCGAACGCCGCCGTGCGCGCCCGGCGCGCAGCAGGGAGAGCATCCGGTGCACCTCGGCCCGCTCGGCCTCCGTCAGCCGGGCCACGTCGCGGTGCCGCAGCACCTCCACGCGGCTCGCCGTGGCCGGCGCCGCCGTCCCGTCGTCCTCGCCGTCCGCGCGCGTCTCGGCCTCCGCGGCGAGGTGCCGGGTGACGCTGGTTGTGCTCGTACGGGCGACGCCCGCCCGCCGCCCGCCGAAGTAGGCGGCGAAGCACCGGTCGTAGCGCGGCAGGTCGTCAGGCGTCGCGCACAGCGTGAGCCGCCCGGCCCAGTAGACCTCGCGCTGGTCGCTCACGTCGAGATGGTCGAGTGCCCTCAGCAGGTTCTGGGTGCGCTCGTGGTCGGCCGCGACGCCGGCGGCCCGCAGCGTCCTGGCGAACCCCGTCATGGTGGCGGCCAGCTCATCCATGGGCGAGCAGCCCGTTCCCGAGCACGGTGGCGACGTCCTCGCGGTATTTCAGGGCCGCGCCCAGCGTGGCCGCGGCCCTGCCCGGGTCGAGCTCCTTGGCGCCGAGCGTCAGCAGCGCCTCGGTCCAGTCGAGCGTCTCGGCCACTCCGGGCGGCTTGACCAGGTCGGCCTGGCGCAGCCGCTCGGCCGCCCGCGCCACCTGCATGGCCAGCGTCTCGGTGCAGGCGGGCAGGCGGCGCAGCAGGATCGCGACCTCGCGGTCGAAGCTCGGATGTTCCAGCCAGTGGTAGAGGCAGCGTCTTTTCAGCGCGTCGTGCACCTCCCGCGTCCTGTTGGAGGTCACCACGACCACCGGCGGCGTCGAAGCCCTGACGGTGCCCAGCTCGGGGATGGAGATCGTGAAGTCGGAGAGCACCTCCAGCAGGAACGCCTCGAACTCGTCGTCGGCCCGGTCGATCTCGTCCACGAGCAACACGCTCGGCTGCGTCTCGACGGCCTTCAGCAGCGGTCTGGCGATCAGGAACCGCCGGTCGTAGATCTCCCCTTCGAGCCGGTTCACGTCCGTGATCCCGGCGGCCTCCGCGGCCTTGAGGTGGAGGAGCTGGCGGGCGAAGTCCCAGTCGTACAGGGCCTGGGCCGCGTCCAGCCCCTCATAGCACTGGAGCCTGATGAGCGGCGCTTTCAGCAGCGTCGCGAGGGTCTTGGCCAGCTCGGTCTTCCCGACGCCTGCCTCTCCTTCGAGGAACAGCGGCCTTCCCATCCGCAGCGCGAGAAAGGCCGCCGTGGCCAGCCCTTCGTCCGCAAGGTAGGCGTGGCGGTCGAGGAGCTCGATCAGCTTGTCCGGCGACTCGATGTCCATTGCCTTGATTGTCCGCCGTAGCACGCTTTCAGGCTACGCCGCCCCCGCCCACCGGCGGAGCCGCCGACCGGCTATTCCTCGCGCGCCTCGCCGCGCTCACGGATCAGCGCCTCGAGCTCCGCCGTGGCCTGGCGGGCGCGAGCCTTCTCCGAGCCCTGGATGCCCATGGCGCCGATCGTGCGCCCGTCGGAGACGTCGATGCGCGGCCACGGGTCGCCCACGAGGAGCGTGACGTCGAGGATCTCCGGCCAGCTGTAGCGGTGGGTGCGTACGGCGTTGACGATCGTGACGCCCTCCTCGTCGGCCACCACCCGCACCCGCCCCAGCAGGTGCAGCACGTAGGCCACCGCGCACCCGAACGCCACGATCGCCACCCGGTCGGGCAGCTTGAACGGCTCGGCGATGAAGATGGCCATGACCACGGCCCCGAGCACGATCAGCACGGCGAATCCGTAGGCGACGATCCTCGCCCGGCGCGGGCGCCAGGTGACGGGCAGGGGCGGAGCGGTCTGCGACACGAGGGAAACCTACCGCACGTTACCGGAGGTCCCGGAGAAGGAGGGCGGTCTCGAGCGCGGCCACGGCCGACTCGTACCCCTTGTCCTCCTTGCTGCCCGGCAGGCCGGAACGGGCGAGCGCCTGGTCGAGCGTCTCACAGGTGAGCACGCCGTTGCCGACCGGCGTGCGCTCGTCCAGCGAGATCCGGGTCAGACCGGAGGTCACCGAGTCGCAGACGTAGTCGAAGTGGGCGGTCTCGCCCCTGATGACCGCGCCCAGCGCCACGACGGCGTCGCAGCGGCGGGCCAGCGCCTGGGCCACCACCGGAATCTCCAGCGACCCGGGCACCCGCACCACCGTCGCCACGGCGCCGCTGTCGTCGCACGCCTGCACCGCCCGCGCCACGAGCTGGTCGGTGATCGTGGCGTGCCAGCTCGCCGCCACCACGCCCACCGTCAGCCCGGACGCGTCCGGCGCCACCGCCCCCGGCCGTCCTTCACCGCTCATGACGTCTCCCCGGATGTCGCGATGTCATGGCCCAGCCGGTCGCGCTTGGCCCGGAGGTACCGTTCGTTGTGGGCGTTCATGGCCACCGGCATGGGCTCACGGCCGAGCACCTTGATGCCGTAGCCGTCCATGCCCTTCAGCTTGGCCGGGTTGTTGGTGAGCAGCCGCACCGACTTCACCCCGAGGTCGGCGAGGATCTGGGCCGCGTTGGAGAACTCACGCGCGTCCACCGGCAACCCGAGCTCCACGTTGGCGTCGACGGTGTCGCTGCCGTTGTCCTGCAGGCTGTACGCCCTCAGCTTGGCCAGCAGCCCGATGCCCCTGCCCTCGTGACCGCGCAGGTAGACGACCACGCCGCGGCCCTCACTCGCGATGGCCGCCATCGCGTGGTCGAGCTGCACCCCGCAGTCGCAGCGCAGCGAGCCGAACACGTCGCCGGTCAGGCATTCGGAGTGGGCCCTGACCAGGATGTTCTCGCCGCCGGCCAGGTCGCCGTAGACGAGGGCCACGTGCTCGCCGCCGTCGAGCGCGCTGGCGTAGCCGTAGGCCCGCCACAGGCCGTGAGCGTTGGGCAGCCGCGTCTCGGCGACCCGGGTGACCATGCTCTCCTCGCGCCGGCGGTGGTCGACGAGCTGCTCGATCGAGACGAGGGCCAGGTCGTGCTCGTCTGCGAAGCGGCGCAGCTCGGGGAGCCTGGCCATGGTGCCGTCGTCGTTGACGACCTCGGCCAGCGCGCCCGCCGCCGACAACCCCGCCGCCCTGGCCAGGTCGACCGCCGCCTCGGTGTGGCCACGCCTGGCCAGCACGCCGCCCTCGCGGTAGCGCAGCGGGAAGACGTGGCCGGGGCGTACGAGCTCCTCGGGCTCGGTGGCGGAATCGGCGAGCGTGCGGATGGTCCGGGCCCGGTCGGCGGCGGAGATGCCCGTGGTGACGCCGTCGCGCGCGTCCACGGTGATCGTGTACGCCGTGCGCATGCGCTCCGTGTTGTGGAACACCATGAGCGGCAGGCCGAGCCGGTCGAGGTCCCCGCCCTCCATGGCCACGCAGATCATGCCGCTGGTGTGCCGGATCGTGAACGTGCACAGGTCGGGCGTGGCCTTGGCGGCGGCGAAGATGAGGTCGCCTTCGTTC
The DNA here is from genome assembly GCF_004348345.1 of Nonomuraea longispora. GTDB lineage: Bacteria > Actinomycetota > Actinomycetes > Streptosporangiales > Streptosporangiaceae > Nonomuraea > Nonomuraea longispora. The sequence goes on along the minus strand of NZ_SMJZ01000016.1, from coordinate 30,001 downwards.
TCCCTGCTCTCGTCGTCGACGACCACGACGGGTTTGCCGGCGCGGATGTCCTCGATGGCGCGTTCGATGGGGTCGAGCGTGATGTCGTTCACTGGGCCACCGCCACCTGGAGCCGGGTCGTGCGGGATTCTCTCAGCCACTTCACGAACCCGACGAGCACCAGCACGAAGAACACGGCGTACACGTATCCGGAGACCACCAGTCCCGAGTAGAACGCCACCGGCACCCCCACGAGGTCGACGGCCACCCATACGATCCAGAAGTCCACCAGCGCCCTGCCCTGGGCCCAGGTGGCCATCGCGCTGCCGACGAAGATGTAGGCGTCGGCGGCCACCAGGAAGGCGCCCTCGGGCAGCGGCACCTTGGCGCCCCACGACAGGCCCGTGACATAGAAGAGCAGGCCGACCGCGGCGGTGCCCAGCACCATGCAACCGATCAGGACGAGTCGTTCCCACCACTGCGCCGGGCGGACGGCCAACTGCCTGCCGTTCTCGGTGCCACGCCGCCACGCCCACCATCCGTAGACCGCCAGCCCGGCGAACATCGCCTGCTTGAGCGCGTTGCCGGTGATGTGCGCGTTGACGGAGGCCACGAACAACAACACCGCGCCGGTGAACTGGACCGGCCACGTCCACATCGACTTGCGGATGGCGAGCAGGACCGTCGACAGGGCGGCGATGTTGCCCACCAGGTCGGTCCACAACACACGGGTGCCGAATATCTCAAATCCGGCGTTTGCCCAGTTCACTGCCTGGCCACCAGCCTCTCCACATATTTGGCGATCACGTCGACCTCGATGTTCACCACGTCGCCCACCTGGCGGTCGCCCAGAGTGGTGAGCTTCAACGTGGTCGGGATGAGGCTCACGCCGAAGCTTTCGTCGTCAACCGTCGTGACCGTCAGGCTGATTCCGTCGATCGCGATCGAGCCCTTCTCCGCGACGTAGCGGGCGAGCGGCCGCGGCAGCGAGAACCGCACGTCGTCCCAGCTCTCACCCGGCTCCCTGGACAGCAGCGTGGCGGTGCCGTCCACGTGGCCCTGCACGATGTGGCCGCCCAGGCGCTGGTCGGCGCGTACGGAGCGCTCCAGGTTGACGGCGGAGCCCTCGGTCAGCGTGCCCAGCGAGCTGCGGTCGAGCGACTCCCTGATCACGTCGACGGTGAACACGTCGCGCTCGGCCGTCACGACCGTGAGGCACACGCCGTTGACCGCGATCGAGTCGCCGTGGCGGGCGTCGGAGGTGACGAGCGGCCCGCGTACGGACAGCAGGGCGCCGCCTCCCGTCCGCTCGATGGCCACGACCTCGCCCTTTTCCTCGATGATTCCGGTGAACATCACTGCTCCCTGCTGGATGGGTGGGCGGGCCGCGCGATCAGCCGAAGATCCGGCCCGATGAGGGAAAAGTCATCAAAGGTCAGGCGATGGACGTCGTCGATCGTGCCCACCCCCGCCGCGCCGAGCGCGGCCCTGCCCGAGCCGAGCAGCGCGGGCGCCACGTAGGCGAGCACCCGGTCGGCCAGGCCCTGCCTGACGAACGAGCCGGCCAGCGTGGGGCCGCCCTCCAGGAACACGCCGACCACCTCCCGCGCGGCCAGCTCGCGCAGCAGGGCGCCCAGGTCGAGGCCGCCTTCGTGGCGGGGCAGGCGCAGCAGGTCGGCCTTGAGCGGGGTGCGGGCGTCCTCGGCCACCGCGACGAGCGTGGGCGCCTTGTCGTCGAGCACCCTGGCGTGCTGAGGGGTGTGGCCCTCGGTGTCGATGACGACCCGCAACGGCGTCCGGCCGCTTCCGTCACGCACCCGGGCGGTGAGGCCGGGGTCGTCGGCCAGGACGGTGCCGATCCCGGCCACGATGGCGTCGGCCGCGGCGCGCATCCGGTGCACGTCGGCCCGCGCCTCAGGGGAGGTGATCCACTGGCTGGTGCCGTCCTCGGCGGCCGACCTGCCGTCGAGGGTCGCGGCGAACTTCCAGGTCACGTGGGAACGCCCGAGCCGCGCGTACGTGAGCCACTCCTCGTTGCCGCGCTCGGCCGCGCCGGCGAGCACGCCGGACGTCACGGACACCCCGTGCGCCCGCAGCCGCGCGGCGCCGCCCGCGGCCTTCGGGTTGGGGTCGGTCACCGCGATCACCACCCGCGCGACCCCCGCGTCGAGCAGGGCCCGGCTGCACGGGCCCGTCCGGCCGGTGTGGTCGCACGGTTCGAGGGTCACGTAGGCGGTGCCGCCGCGGGCGCGCTCTCCCGCCCGCGCCAGCGCGGCGACCTCGGCGTGCGGGCCGCCGGCGTAGGCGTGGAAGCCCTCGCCCGCCACCTGGCCGGCCGCGTCGAGCACGACGCAGCCCACGAGGGGATTGGGACTGGTGCTGCCGTGCCCGTGCCCGGCCAGCTCGACGGCGCGCGCCATGTGCGCGGCGTCCTGCTCGGGAGTCTCCACCCGGGTCTCCTACTCGCCAGTAGCTTCTCGCCACGGCGGGCCCCGGGGGACGTGCGATGGTGCACCCGTGCACCACAGCAGGCGCCCGGCTGGGACACCGGACACCTCGCGCGCTTCCTCCCATCCGGACTTTAACCGTCGGTCCCGGAATTTCACCGGGTCAACCGGCCGATGGCATCGGCCGGGTCGCGGACTGTCACCGCCGGTTCGGACTTTCACCGACCCCGGAGCACGCTAGCTCTTCTACCAGTTTGCCATGCCCTGATCCGGGCGCGCGACCGCCCCGGGCGAAATGACCAACCGACCGCTTGGTCCGCCCGTTACGCGGCCATGATGCGCTGCGCGCGCTTGGCCGCCGGGCTGTGCAGGACGTGCCCGGGAACCAACCCCAGCCCCGTGTGCAGGGTCCGCAGCGTGGCCGTCGCCCACAGGTCGCCGACCGGCGTGGCGGGCAGCCCGTACAACCGCCGCGCCCAGCGCGGCAGCGTGGCGAACGCGAGCAGCGTCAACGCCGGCATCGCCGGCTTGAGCGGCGTGAGCAGCATGGGCAGGGGGGCGTTGAGCGACAGGCGCAGCGGATGGGCCGCCTCGGGGACGAAGCGCAGGCCTGGCCGCTCGGCGTCGATGTACGCGCGCAACCCCGCCACCGAACCGGGCACCTCCTCGGCCCGCAGCCCCACCACCTCGGCCGCCCGCCGCCACTCCGCGACGAACGCGTCGGCCTCGTCGTCCGTCAGCCGCACCCCCGCTCTGCGGGCGACCGACAGGTAGGAGTCGACCTCGCCGACGTGCACCCAGCGCAGCGCGTCGGGCTCGTCGAGGCGGAACGTGGTGCCGGTGTCGGGGTCGTGGGCGGTCAGCTTGGCATGGATCTTGCGTACGCGGCGGCCGGCCCGCTCGACCTCGGCGCGGGTGCCGTAGGTGCGCACGCGTACGAACTCGGTCGTGCGAACGAACCTCGACCAGGCTTCGTTCGGATCCATGAGCGCGGAGTTCTGCAGCACCCCGCGCATCGCTCTCGGGTGCAGCCCCTGCATCAGCAGGGCGCGAATGCCGCCCACCAGCAGAATCGGCTCGCCCATCACCCGCCACGTCACCGAGCGGGGCCCGAAGATGCCATGGTCGCCCATAAGTGAACAGTTACCCAGACAACGGGCACTTCATGTCACGCGCCGGCCCGCTCGGCCGCGGCCCGAAGCTCGTCGATGGCGGCCGCCGGGTCGGACGCGCCGTAGACGGCGCTGCCCGCCACGAACACGTCGGCGCCCGCCTCGGCGCAGCGCTCGACGGTCTCGCCGTCCACGCCGCCGTCCACCTGCAGCCACACGTGCCCGCCGTGCTTGTCGACGAGCTCGCGTGCCCGCCGCAGCTTCGGCAGCACCACGTCGAGGAACTTCTGCCCGCCGAACCCCGGCTCGACGGTCATCAGCAGCAGCATGTCGACCTCGCCCAGCAGGTCCTCGAACGGCTCGACGGCCGTCGCCGGGTTGAGCGCGAGACCCGCCCGCGCCCCGAGCGCGCGAATCTCGCGCAGTGTGCGGACAGGGGCACGGGACGCCTCCGCGTGGACGGTGACGCTGCCGGCGCCCGCCTCCGCGTATTGTGGCGCCCAGCGGTCGGGCTCGGCGATCATGAGGTGGCAGTCGAGCGGCTTGTCGGTCGCCTTGCGCAGCGACTCGACCACGGGCAGCCCCAGGGTGAGATTGGGCACGAAGTGGTAGTCCATCACGTCGACGTGCAGCCAGTCGGCGTTGGGCACGGCGGCGGCCTCGTCGGCGAGCCTGGCGAAGTCGGCGGCGAGGATGCTGGGCGAGATCTGTACGGCCATGATGAGCCAGTCTATTGAACCGGCTGAACCTGTCTGGCAGGCGACATCAGCCCGAGCCTGATGAACAGCACCGGCGCCCCCAGCTGCACCCAGAGCGCCAGCAGCGCGTACCCGGCATACAGCACCACCCCGGTCTGCGGCAGCAGCTCGCGCATCACGTAGAAGACGGCCCCGGCCACGAGCATGCCGAGCAGCCAGCGGGCGGCGCGCACGCCCGCCGGCCCGCCCACGTCGAACCAGCCGATCCGGTGCATGACCGAGGCGCCCACCAGCGTGCCGGCCAGCAGCCCGGCGAGGATGACGACCCGGTCGAGGTTCTCGGGGTCGATGGCGCCGGCCGGGCTCCACGCGGGGGGCGGCGACCAGCCGGCGTAGGAGGCGTTGATGAGCGCGGCGGCGCCGATCAGCACGAACGACAACGCCGCGGAGGCGGTCAGCTGCGCCCACAGCGCCTGCCGCCGCCACCACACCAAGGCCGGGCGCTCCAGCTTCACGACGAGCGCCAGCACGGCCAGTCCGAACATCACCCCCGTCACGACGTCGGAGACGAAGTGCACGCCGAGGTAGACCCGGCTCACGCACACCAGCCCGACGAGCCCGCCCGCCGCCCACCACGCCCACGGCCTGCCCGACAGCCAGGCGAGCCGGCCGAGCCCCGCCGTGCCGCTCTGGGCGTGCCCCGACGGCAGCCCGAACGCGCCCTCCAACGACAGCGGGCGGACGCGCCCGTCGATCCAGTACGGTCGCGGCTGGTGCCAGGCCAGCTTGGCGAGCGCGTTCGTGGTCGCCGCCACCATCACGGTGAGGCCGAGGCGCAGCGCGAGCGCGGGGTTGACGCACCAGTAGAGCAGAGGCAGGCACAGCAGGTAGAAGGTGTCGGTGCCGAGCGCCGAAATCAGCTTCATCACCGGCAGCACCCACTCGGGCCACTGCTGGAGCCCGATGATCGGCCCGAGCTCCGCCAGGTGCAACTCGTCCAGGAAATCCACCCTGCCCTCCGTGTCCCATCCGCGCGCCGTCATGCCTGGCCCGATGCTCCCGGTTGCCGGGCCGACGCCGTATCCGCCCGCTGAGCTGGGCGGACGACGCGCGAAGAGATCAATGACGTTTGCGCAGCAGGGCCAGGAACATGGCGTCGGTGCCGTGCCGGTGCGGCCAGAACTGGGCGTGCGGCCCCTCTCCCAGCCCGTCGACGCCCGGCAGGAAGGCCCGAGCGTCGAGCTGCTCGGCGTCCTTCCTGCGCGTGACGACGTCGCCGACCACGACCCGGGTCTCGGCCAGGTGGGGCGAGCAGGTCACGTACGCCACGACGCCCCCCGGCCGCACGGCGTCGAGCGCCGTGCCGAGCAGCCGGCGCTGCAGCTTGCCCAGGTCGCCGATGCCGGCCGGGTCGCGCCGCCAGCGCGCCTCCGGACGCCGCCGCAGCGCGCCGAGCCCGGTGCAGGGCGCGTCGAGCATGACCCGGTCGAACGCGCCCTCCCGCCAGGCGGGCTCGGTGCCGTCGGCCGTGACCACCCAGGCGTCCCTGGTGGTCTGATGGACCAGCCGCGCCCGATGGTGCTGCAGGTCGGCGGCCAGCAACCGGGCCCCTCCCGCGAAGGCGCCCGGCTCTCCAAGGTCGATCCCCGCCTGGTCGCCGTGCACGGCGATGGCGTCGAGCAGCCCGGCCTTGCCGCCGGGGCCCGCGCACAGGTCGAGCCACCGCTCCTCGCCATCGCCCTCGACCGGAACCCGGGTCAGCGCGAGCGCCACCAGTTGGCTGGCTTCGTCCTGCACGGCGGCGCGGGTCTCGGCGACCGCCGCGATCTGGCCGGGGTCGCCCTCACGCAGATAGGCGGCGTACGGGGAGTAGCGGCCCGGCGCGGCGCCCGACTTCTCCAGCTCCGCCACCGAGCTGCGCCCCGGCCGGGCGACCAGCGTCACCAATGGCCGGGCGTTGTCGGCCTCGAGCAGCGCGGGCATCTCGTCAGGGCCGCCCAGCGCGTCGCGGAACGCCGATACGATCCACCGGGGATGACCATGGGCGACGGCGAGGTGGCCCACCGGGTCGTCCGCCGCGTCGGGGGCGACGATGGGCAGCCACTCCTCGATCGTCCTGGAGCCGATCTTGCGGAGCACCGCGTTGACGAACTTGGCCGCGCCCGCGCCGATGCGCAGGCGTACGAGGTCGACGGTGGTGCCGACGGCGGCGTGCGGCGGCACGCGCATGCGCAGCAGTTGGTGCGCGCCGAGCCTGAGGGCGTCGAGCACGTCGGGGTCGGGCGCGCGGTCGCTGCACATCTCGATGATCGCGTCGTAGGTGCCGAGGCCGCGCAGCGTGCCGTAGGCCAGCTCGGTCGCCAGCGCCGCGTCCCGCCCCTTGATCCCGCGATCGCGCAGCAGCCGCGGCAGCAGCAGGTTGGCGTACGCGTCGCGCTCGCCGACCGCCCGCACGACGTCGAAGGCGGCGTTTCGGGCCTGGTCGCGCACAGGTCTGCGAGGCCCGCGACGACGGCTGCCGCCGGCCCTCCGGTTGCCCGCGTCGCTCATGCCCGGCACCCGTCGCGCCGGATCACGTGAACCTCTCTTCGTCCTCGGGGCGGACACCCCGGGCCCACTCGACGGCTCCCATGAGCCGCTTGCCCTGAGGCTGCACCTCGCCGAGCTCCACCGCGTCGGTCGCGGTGCCCACCCGCACCGCGGTCTTCGCCGCGAAGATCACACCAGGCGCCAGCCGCTCGCCGGGGAGCACCCGCACCGGGCCGAGCTTCACCCGCTGCCCTCTGAACCCGGTCCACGCCCCCGGGCTCGGGGTGCAGGCCCTGATCAGCCGGTCGACGTGCAGGGCTGGCCTGTCCCATGCGACCCGGGCGTCGGAAACGGTGATCTTGGGTGCGACGCTCACGCCCTCCGCCGGCTGCGGCCGGGCCTCCAAGGTGCCGTCCTCGACGCCGTCGAGCGTGGCGGCGAGCAGGCCCGCCCCCGAGATCGACAGGCGTTCCAGCAAAGTGCCGCTGGTGTCGGAGGCCCGGATCTCCTCGGTGAGCACGCCGTAGACGGGCCCCGCGTCGAGCTCCTTGACGATCTGGAACGTGCTCGCGCCGGTGATCTCGTCGCCGTGCAGGATGGCGTGCTGCACGGGGGCGGCTCCGCGCCAGGCCGGCAGGATCGAGAAGTGCAGGTTGATCCAGCCGTGCCGGGGCACGTCGAGGGCCGCCTGCGGCAGCAGCGCGCCGTAGGCGACGACCGGGCAGCAGTCGGGCGCGATCGCGCGCAGCCGGTCGAGGAAGGCGGGGTCACCGGCCTTCTGCGGGCGCAGCACCTCGATGCCCGCCTCCTCGGCCATCTCGGCCACCGGAGAGGGACGCACCTTGCGCCCCCGGCCCGACTGGGCGTCGGGGCGGGTGACGACCGCCACCACGTCGTGCCGGGGAGAGTCGATGAGGGTGCGCAACGACGGCAGTGCCGTCGCAGGTGTGCCCGCGAAGACCAGGCGCATGCTCTCAGAGCGCCTTTCCGCCGGTGGGGTGCGGCGAGGTCTTGATCACCGGGGCGGACAGCCCGCTCCACTCGGCCTCGCGCACGGCCTTCATGGCGAGCTTGCGCTGCTTGGGGTCCATGCGGTCGATGAAAAGGATGCCGTCGAGGTGGTCGGTCTCGTGCTGGAAACACCGGGCCATCAGGTCGGTGCCCTCCAGGACGACGGGCTCGCCGTGCATGTTGAAACCCTTGGCCACGGCGCGGACGGCGCGCGGTGTCGGGAACGACAGGCCGGGGAAGGACAGGCAGCCCTCCTCGCCCTCCTCGTCGACATCGGAGGACAGGTCGAGGTCGGGGTTGATCAGATGGCCGAGCTGATCGTCGACGTAATAGGTGAACACCCGCAGCCCGACGCCGATCTGCGGCGCCGCCAGGCCCGCGCCCGGAGCGTCCATCATCGTGTCGGTGAGGTCCTTGACCAGCTTGCGGAGCTCCTTGTCGAAGTCGACGACCGGGGCCGCCGGGGTGCGCAGCACCGGATCTCCGAACAGCCGGATCGACTGGATCGCCAAGGGGGTCACTCCGTTTCTCGAACGTGGATCAGCCCAGTTTAGTGGAGCCTGTCACCTGCGAACGGCCTCCCGCGCCGCCCGCGCCCGGCGGCGGGCCGCTCACCTGCGGCGGGCCGTCGTGCGCAAGCCGTCGTGCGCCAGGGAACGCGCCTTCATCGCGGCCTTGCGCGCCGCCTTGACCACGGCCTGGTCGTCGTGGGCCGTCGCGAGCATGTCGAGCACGGCGATCGCGTCGGGGTGATCGACCGAGGGCATCTCGCCGACCAGTTTGATCAGGTCCTCGCCGGGCTCCGGGGTGTCGAGCCGGCCGGCCGCGTGGCCCGACACCTGCATGAGCGCCGCCAGCGCGTCGACCGCGATCCAGGTGTGGTCCTCCGGGCTGAGCGCCGGCGCCTCGAGGTCGCGGATGTGCAGCCACGAGGCGGCGTAGCGGCGCATCAGCGGATCGCCGAGCGCCTCCCTGACGGGTTGCTCCGCCTCCGGGCCGAGCTCCTCCAGGATCGCGCCGACCGCGCCGCGCTGCCCGGCCGTGCCGGAGGCGGCGATCTCGATCAGGGCGCGGGCGGCCGACTCAGGCGGGCGGCGCTCCAGCCACCCCGCGACCGCGCTCTGCGTGGCCGCTCCCTTGACCAGCTCGTCGACCAGCTCGGCCGCGGACAGGTCGGCGTACACCTCCACCTCGGCCGTGGTCGGCGCGTCATGGCCCTCGCGCAGCAGGTCGCGGCGGATGGCCCAGACGCCGAGCGGGGTGAGCGCGGTGCGGCCCGCGGCGGTCTGCTCGACGAGCCCGCAGTAGGTCAGCAGCGACAGCGCCTCCAGGAGCTCCGCGGGCAGCGCCGCGGCGATCCTGCGCATCTCGGCCGGCCCCGGCGCGCAGGCGACCTCGTGGGACTGCAGAATGCCGCGCGCGAGGTTGGCCGTGGCGACGCCCGAGCGCACGGAGTAGATCGTGGCCAGCATCTCGGCCAGGTGGCCGTCGACCACGGCCGAGCCCGTCAGGCCCTCGTCGGCGCGGTCGAGCACGTCCATGACCACGCCGTCCCAGAACTCCAGCGTGGCCTCGACGGTGAGCTGCATCGTCAGCGGACCTCGCGAGGCCAGCCCGCCGACGATCTGCAGCAGCCCGGTGTTGACGGCGACGATCCAGATGAGACGCAGCCGTGCGGCCGGCACGCCGAGCTCCTCGGCCGCGGCCCGCGCGGCGGCCTCGTCGAGGTGCCCCTCCGCGGTCACCTCGCGGATGCCCGTCCAGCTCGTGAGCCTGATCGCGTCGGCGACGAGCGGAACCGCGGGCACCGCCCTGGCCAGCTCGGCGTCGGGCGCCGGCCGGACCGGCGGGAACGTCAGCGCCTCATGCTCCACGGGAGTCTCCACCGGAGGCCGTGACGGCACGGCGGCCTGCTCATCGATCAGCTTGCGCAGCTCGGCGAGGTCGAAGACATTGTTGGCCACCCACGAAACTTACTGCACAGGAGTCACATGAGCGTACTCAACGGATGGCCCGGGACCGGGCCTTGAACGCGGCCTTGCGGGCCGCCTTGGCGACCCTGCCGTCCGGTATGGAGCGTCCGAGCAGCTCGAGCACGTCGACCACGTCGGGATGGTCGACCCGCCACATCTCCTCGATCATGTGGGCGGACGGGCCGGAGGCGGCCATGTTCTCGGCGAACACCTCGAGGTCCTCCTCGGCCGCCGGCATCGCCAGCGCCAGCATGTCGACGCTGACCCAGAGCAGCTCCTCCTGGGTGAGCTGCGGCGCGGGCAGCCCCCTGGCGGCCAGCCAGTGGATGGCGTGCGGGCGCAGCTCCTGGTCGTCGAGATAGTCGCGCACCTGCGGCTCCGCCTCCTGGCCGAGCCGGTCGACGATGGTGATCGCGATGCCGCGGGCCACGGCCGGCGCGCCGGAGGCGGCGCCCAGCAGCTCGGCCGCGGCCTCTCCGGCGTCCCTGCCGGTCAGCCAGCGGCTGATGTCGTCCTCGGCCAGCTCGGCGGGCACGCCTTCGAGCAGCCCTTCGATGAGGCCGCGGGCGTCGGCCTCGGCCAGGTCGGAGGCCTGCGGGGCGTCGAGCCCCAGCGACAGGTAGTGCTCGCGCAGCCCCCACACCGCCAGCGGCGTCAGCTCCGCGGTGTCGCCGGTGACCTCGATCATGCCGTGCCAGGCCAGCCGGTCGAGCACGGCGCCGAGGTCGGCCCCGCCGTCACCGGCGACCTCGTCGAGATAGTCGCCGATCACCGTGACGGGCACCCGCACCTGCAGCCGGTAGAGCATGTCGAACAGGTCGTAGAGGCCCTCGTCGAGCTCGACGGAGCCGGTGACCGCGCCTTTCGTGCCCGGCTCCAGCATGCGGGCCACCGCCCGCGCCCAGCCTTCCAGCGGGTCGCCGCCGTCCCGCGGCAGCGGCTGCTCGGCCAGCATCGGCACCGAGGCGAGCGCGGCGCGCAGGTCGTCGGCCGGGGCCAGCCGGGCGGCCGGCAGCGGCGAGCAGCCCGGGCAGTCGCAGGGCGCCTCCCCGAGATCGGGCACCTCGCCCGACGGGATGGCGATCGACTGCTCGAGCGATTCGGGCCCGATCGAGCTGAACAGGCTCTTGGCCATGCCGAAGTTGGCCGGATCGGCGAGCGCCTCGGGCATGCGCGTCCCGATGTCCTCCAGCCGGCCGCGCATGAGCGCCGCCGTCTCCTCGCTCACCGCCCCGCGCTCGCTGAGGAAGGCCACCAGAGTGCGGGCCGCGGACACGGTCTCCTCCGCGCTCTCCGGCGGCGCGATGACCTTGCGCGGGTAGATGGACAGCAGCAGCTCATCGAACGTCTCAGGGGTGAAGTCACCCAGCTCGTTGACGTTGAGGTAGTCGCTGGCGTAGTCGCAGAGCAGGCGGACCTCGTCCGCGTCCACTTCGACGTCCCGCGAGCGCCCCCAAGCACGCAGGTCGTCGATGGCCTGGTTCACCCATTCGATCGACACAGAGGCACGCTAACGGCTGGCCATGAGATGAGCGAATCGGGGAAACGGTCTAAATCAGGTCGAGCGGGTCGACACTCACCCTCACCACCTCCGGTGTCTTGCGCGCCGCGCGCACGCCGCTGGCGCCCTTGAGCGCGGCCGCCAGGGCGGCGCCGCCCTGGCGGCGTACGCGGATCATGGCGCGCTCCTGTCCCTGCTCGTCCACCGGCACGGGGCCGAGCACCTGGGCGCCGGGCGGCAGGCGTACCTCGTCGAGCATCTGCCTGACCGCGGTCGCCGCGCCCGTGAGCGTCGCCATCCGCACCGCGGGCGGGAAGCCGAGCTCGGCGCGCTCGCCCAGCTCACGCTCAGCATGCGTGACGGGATCCCACCTGACCAGCGCCTGTACGGCGGGCAGCGCCGCGTCCCCGAGCACGACCAGCTCGGCGCCGGGGCGGAGCAGGGCGGCGGCGTTCATCCAGCGGCGCACCGCCTCCTCGGACGCCCTCAGGTCGGCCCTGCCCAGCAGCGCCCACCCGTCCAGCAGCACGGCGGCCGCGTATCCCCCTTCCGCGACGGGTTCGGCGCCGGGGGTGGCGACGACCAGCGCGCGGGTGGACGGCACGGTGGCCAGCACGCCGTCACGGCCGGACGTGCGCACCGGCACGGAAGGGAAGGCCCTGCCGAGCTCCTCCGCCGTACGCCGGGCGCCGGTGACGACGGCGCGCAGCCGGGGACTTCCGCAGGAGGGGCACCGCCAGCGCGCATCCACCCGGCCGCACCAGCGGCAGTAGGGGGCGGCGTGGCCACCTCTGAGCGCCAGCGGGCCATGACACAACCGCCCGCCCTCGCCCACAGGGCCGGGATCCGTTCGCTCACTCACACCGGCACCGGTCCCACCAGCCCCGGACCCTTCGCCACGACCGGTGCCCGTCCCGCCGGCCGGACCGGTTGCCGTCCTATCGGCTCGGCCGGGCGCGCGTTCCCGGCGGGCGGCGTGCGCTCGCCGGTCATCCGTGCCCTGCCGACCGGCCTGGGACCGGCCGTCGGACGCAGCCCCCTTCCCGGGCGCGGACGCGCCGCTCACCGCACCATCGGCGCCGGGCCGGCCGGCCGGCGACGACCCGCCGCCCGGATCCGCGCCACCGGGCGGCCCTGCCGGGCTCGGCCCGGTGAGCGGGTCAGGGCCGCCGAGCTGGATCGCCCCCACCATGACCGCCGGACCTGAGGGCTTCGCGCTCGGCGACGGAAGGGCAGGAGCGGCCGTCCTGGTGGGAGGCAGGACACACCGGGCGGGCGTACGGCAGTGCCGGCAGGCCAGGGCGGGCAGATAGCCGCGTCTGGGCACCTGCACCAGCACCGGTCCCTTCTCCAGCCCCTGCCGCAAGGCCCGCCAGGCGATGCTCGGAAGCCTGGCCTGCCGCGCCGCCTGGTCCTTGGCGAGCTCGGCGTCCTCACCCGCGGGGCGCACGCGGGGGGCCAGGCTCCTGATCGTCGTACGGGCGGCCACGATCGGCCTGGCCCAGCGGGAGGCGATGAGCTGCGTGGCCTCGGCGGTGCGCGCGTATCCGCCGATCAGCATCGCCGCGCCGGTCCTGTGCGCCCTGAGCCCGAGCACCTCCCGCGCGTGCGGGTACGGGGCCAGGCGCTCGGCGTGCAGATCGTCGCCGTCGTCCCAGATGGCCACCAGGCCGAGATCCGCCACGGGGGCGAACATGGCGGCCCTGGTGCCGACAACGGCGCGCACCTGGCCTCTCAGCACCTTCAGCCACCGTCTGTACCGCTCCGCCGGACCCAGACCGGCCGTGAGCGCCACGTGCCTGCCGGGGCCCAGCACCCGCTCGAACTCGGTGTCCACCAGCGCCACGTCCTTGCCGTCGGGCACCACGAGGACCGCGCCCCTGCCGCCGTCCAGCGTCGCGTGCACGGCCTCGGCCACCGCCCTCGCCCACCCGCGGGCACCGGGAAGGGCCGACCACACGGCCCGGGGTGCGCGCCCGCGGCGCAACGCGTCCAGGAAGGAGGGCCCGGTGGGATAGTCGTCCCACGCACTCTCCTTCGCGCCCTCGGCCGGCGCCACCGGGCCGGCGCCATCCGCCGGCGTCGCCGCCGCGTCACCGGCCGGAACCGCCTGCTCAACGTGTTTCCTGGTGTCCTCTCCGGCGCCCGGGGGGCTCCCGGCACGTTCGCTGCTCCCGTGTGAGGCCGCCTGACCGGCGCGTACGTCGCTCGCCGCCCGCTCCGGCGGCCGGTTCTCCTCCACCAGGGACGCTTCACCCGGCGTGAGCTCCTTCGCCGCCCCCTCCCTCTCGCCGGAGCGTGGCCGCCCCGCGGCGGGAACGTCGCCAGGTTGGGGCGGTCCCCCTTCGCCGGGGTTGCCCGGCGAGGCCGGGTCATCGGGTCCCCCATCGGTGGCGGCGCGCGCAGCCAGGGCGGGCGGGCCGGACGGGGCCGGCACCTTCGGGGTCTCCGACTCGACCTTGGCGTGGCGCGGCGGGACGGCGAGACGGAGCACGTCGGTCAGGGTGCCCGCGTACCGGTCGGCGACGGCACGGGCCAGCCCGGCGATCTCCGGGGTGAGCACGCGCTCGGGAGAGACCACGCGTTCGACAGGCGTGAGCCGTCCCTCGTGCTCGCTCTCCTCGACCCGCTCCAGGAGGAACCCGTCCACGAGCTTTCCCGCGAACCGCACCCTGACCCGCACGCCCGGCTCGGCCGTCTCGTGCATGGAGGCCGGGATCAGGTAGTCGAAGGAGCGGTCGAGGTGTGGCAGCGGGCTGTCCACCACGATCCTCGCCACCGGCCGCTCCGGAGCGGGCACGGGAGCGCCTTTGGCGTCCTTGGACGACGCTGGGGGCCGCACGGCGTCGAGCGGCAGGAGGGCGTCGTCGGAGTGGGTCACGCCCTACGTCTACCAGACCTCACCACCCACGGCGTCCGCCGCCCGCACACGGTACGGACGCCGTACGCCGCGTCCCCCGGACAGGAGACGCGCCGGCCGGCGGGCGCGTGAGGAAACGTCATTTCCATAGCGCGGCAGTCCCGTTTCAAGCCGGGCGAAGGCTCCAGGCAGCACCCCGCTGCCGGGGAAAGGCACGTTCACCGGTCAACCCCCGGGCTCTGCGGAGTCCAGGGGTTGACCGGTCACGTCATGCCGGCCGGCGGCGCCCCGCCCCCGGGGGTCGGCGCCCGGGGAGAGGGGGTCGCAGACGGCGGCGGCTCACATGCCGGCGGCGGTGCGCAGGGCCTCGGCGCGGTCGGTGGACTCCCAGGAGAAGCCCTCACGGCCGAAGTGCCCGTAGGCGGCGGTCTCCGAGTAGATGGGCCGCAGGAGGTCGAGGTCGCGGATGATGGCGGCCGGGCGCAGGTCGAACACCTGCAGGACGGCCTCCTGGATCTTCTCCACGGCGACCTTCTCCGTGCCGAAGCACTCCACGAACAGCCCGACCGGCTTGGCCTTGCCGATCGCGTACGCCACCTGGACCTCGCACCGGTCGGCGAGCCCCGCCGCGACGACGTTCTTGGCGACCCAGCGCATCGCGTAGGCGGCCGAGCGGTCGACCTTGGACGGGTCCTTGCCGGAGAAGGCGCCGCCGCCGTGGCGGGCCATGCCGCCGTAGGTGTCGATGATGATCTTACGTCCGGTGAGCCCGGCGTCGCCCATCGGGCCGCCGATCTCGAAGCGGCCGGTCGGGTTGACCAGCAGGCGGTAGCCGTCGGTGTCGAGTTCGAGCTCCGCGAGCACGGGGTCGACCACGTGCTCCTTGATGTCGGGCGTCAGCATCTCCTTGAGGTCGATCTCGGCGGCGTGCTGCGTCGAGACGACCACCGTGTCGAGCCGGATCGGCGTGTCGCCGTCGTACTCGACGGTGACCTGGGTCTTGCCGTCGGGCCTGAGGTAGGGGACCGTGCCGTCCTTGCGCACCTGGGACAGGCGCAGGGCGAGCCGGTGGGCCAGGGTGATCGGCAGGGGCATCAGCTCGGGGGTCTCGCGGCAGGCATAGCCGAACATGAGGCCCTGGTCACCGGCGCCCTGACGGTCGAGCTCGTCGCCGTCCTCGCCCTCACGGTGCTCGTAGGCGGCGTCGACGCCCTGGGCGATGTCGGGCGACTGCGCGCCGATGGACACCGACACACCGCACGAGGCGCCGTCGAAGCCCTTGTGGGAGGCGTCGTAGCCGATCTCAAGGATCTTCTCCCGGATGACGCCAGGGATGTCGACGTAGGTCTCGGTGGTGACCTCGCCTGCGACATGGACCTGGCCGGTAGTGATCATCGTCTCGACGGCGACCCGGCTCTTCGGATCGTCTTTGAGCATGGTGTCGAGAATCGCGTCACTGATCTGGTCGGCGATCTTGTCCGGGTGGCCCTCGGTGACCGACTCGGAGGTGAACAGGCGACGTGACAACTCAGTGGCTCCTCATGCAGCGGCTGCTGACGTATGTACGGCTCAGGGCCGAACGGGCGGACCTGGGCTTCGCCGAAGTCTAGCCCCACCCGGCGCCCGGCCGCGAAGCCGCACACCGCATGTCGGGCATCACAGGTCGGGCATCACAGGTCGGGCAGCGGATCGGGAGGCAGGGTCTCCGGCGCGAAGACTTCCGCGTCGGCGGCCTTGACCACGGCGGTGTACTCCTCATCGAATTCGAAGGCCATAGAGCCCAGCTCGATTATCGGTCCAGGCTGGATGGGACCCAGCCTGGTGTGCCTCGGGAACGAGGCCAACACGGCGACGGGACGATCGCTTCTGAGCGTCCTGGTGGCGAGCACCGAGATAGCGGCATCGGTCACAACGATGAGGAAATGTCCACTTTCTGTCGTTCCCACCGAACGCGCGGGAAAGACGTAATGGAGCTCCCCTTGGTCGGCGAGCAATGTCCTACAACGATCCCTGACAGCAGAACCCACCGGCATTCCATCCCCCCTTGCCCCAAGTATCCGCAGGCGTACGGGGATGTCGCAACATGTCATTTGGAAATGAGTCTGACACGATTTGTACGTTCTTCGCCGCTCGCGTCCCCTATGCAACCGTCAGTACGGTCCCTCGGTCACGTGAGACGGGCCGCCACGAGATCCCACACGGCGTCGGCGAGATCCTCCTTGGGACCGAGAGGCACCTCGACCGGCTCACCGCCCGCGACGAGCACGGTGGCCGCGTTGTCGGAGGTGCCGAAGGCCTTGCCCTCACCCACCTGGTTGACGACCAGCAGGTCACACCCCTTGCGCACGAGCTTGGCCCGGCCGTTGGCGAGCACGTCGTGCGTCTCGGCCGCGAAGCCGACAATCACCTCAGGGTGCGGCCCGCGCGCCACCCGGCCCTGCGCCGCCTCCGACCCGCCTCCAGAGCCGACACCACCGGACGGGACGCCTCCGGACGCGACACGACCGGACGGCTCGCCGGCCACGGCACCCGCCGCGCCGGCCGTCCCTCTCCCCGGGTGTGCCGCCGCTCCCGCCGGGACAGCAGCGCCCGCCGTCTCCCCGGCACCGGCCGGATCGGCAGCGCGGGCCTGGAGACGGCGCCGCCCCAGCTCCGCGAGGATGTCGGGATTTTTCGTCAGCTGGATGGACTCAGGCTCGCCATGGGACTTCTTGATCTTCTCGTCGTGCCGCGTCGCGGGCCGGAAGTCGGCCACGGCCGCCGCCATCACCACGACGTCGGCGTCGCCCGAGGCGGCCAGCACCGCATCACGCAACTCGGCCGTGGACTCCACCCGCACCACCGTTGCCCCGGCGGGATCGGGCAGCGTGACGTTGGCCGCGACGAGGGTCACCTCCGCCCCACGGGCGACGGCTGTTCGGGCCAGGGCGTAGCCCTGCAGCCCGGACGAACGATTGCCGATGAAACGGACCGGGTCGATCGCCTCGCGCGTGCCCCCCGCGGACACGACGATCCTGCGCCCGGACAGGTCACGCGGCCGGCCGCGCAGCACGCGCCGGCAGACCTGGAAGATCTCGGCCGGGTCGGGCAGCCTGCCGGGACCGGTGTCGGCTCCGGTGAGCCGCCCCACGGCGGGGTCGATCACGATGGAGCCGCGCTCGCGCAGCGTCGCGACGTTGGCGCGGGTGGCGGGATGCTGCCACATCTCGGTGTGCATCGCGGGCGCGAACACGACCGGGCAGCTCGCGGTCAGCAACGTGTTGGTGAGCAGATCGCCCGCCAGCCCGTGCGCCGCCTTGGCGAGCACGTCGGCGGTCGCGGGCGCCACCACGACGAGGTCGGCCTGCCTGCCGATCCGCACGTGGGGCACCTCGTGAACGTCGTCCCACACCTCGGCGCTCACGGGGTTGCCCGACAGGGCGGCCCAGGTGGGCGCGCCCACGAACTTCAGGGCCTCGCGGGTCGGGACGACCCGCACCTCGTGCCCCGACTCGGTGAACAGGCGCAGCAGCTCACATGCCTTGTACGCGGCGATGCCGCCGCTGACGCCCAGGACGACCTTCATCGAAGGGGTCAGACCGCGCCTTCGATGGGCTCGGCGTTGAGCAGGCCCTCGGAGACCTCACGCAACGCGATGGACAGCGGCTTCTCCTGAGCATGCGTCTCGACCAGCGGCCCGACGTATTCCAGCAGGCCCTCGCCGAGCTGGGAGTAGTAGGCGTTGATCTGGCGAGCGCGCTTGGCACCCATGATCACCAGGGAGTATTTGCTGTCGACGATGTCGAGCAGCGCGTCGATCGGCGGGTTGGTGATGCCCTCCGCGGCCGGGGAAATGCCTGCCACGATTGTCAGACCTCTCGGTTGGTGGTTGTCGTGACCCCCTGAGGGTCAGTCATCAAGGCTATCAGCCGGCGGCACACGTCCTGGACACTCGTGTTCACCAGGGTGAGGTCGAACTCGGACTCGGCGGCCATCTCGATCCGCCCGGCCGCCAGACGGCGCGCGATGACGTCCTCGGGTTCGGTGCCGCGCCCGCGCAGCCGCTTCTCCAGTTCCTCCCAGCTGGGCGGGGTCAGGAAGATCAGCAACGCCTCGGGCATGCTGCGCCGCACCTGTCTGGCGCCTTCGAGGTCGATCTCCAGCAGAGTCGGTACGCCCTCCGCGAGTTTCTTCAGCACCGGCTCGCGGGGCGTGCCGTAGCGGTTGCCCGCGAACTCCGCCCATTCGAGCAGCTCACCGGCCGCCACGAGGCGGTCGAACTCGTCGTTGTCGACGAAGTAGTAGTGGACCCCGTGCACCTCGCCGGGCCGGGGCCTCCTGGTGGTCACCGAGACCGACAGCCACACTTCGGGGTGTGCCCGCCGGAGCTCGGCGACGACCGTGGACTTGCCGACGCCCGACGGCCCGGAAAGGACCGTCAGCCGTCTCTCACTCAGGGGCAGGAAGCCGTCCTCCGCTCCCGATCCGACAGTCTCGTGGGCACTGACGTCGCCGGACCAGGACCTGTCGGCCACTTCCTACCCCCCGTTGAACCTGCGCTTTCGTGTGGAACAGAGATTAGCTCTCGTTGCCACCGAACTCGCGCTCGAGGGAGGCCCTCTGGTTCGCGCCGAGGCCCCGCACACGGCGGGACTCGGCGATGGCCAGCCGCTCCATCAGCTGCTTGGCGCGGACCTTGCCCACGCCTGGGAGCGATTCCAACAATGCCGACACCTTCATCTTGCCGATGACGTCGTCGGTCTGCCCATCCTTGAGCACCTCAGCCAGAGAAACCGCGCCATGCTTGAGCCGGTTCTTGACCTCGGCACGCTCTTTACGGGCCTTGGCAGCCTTCTCCAGGGCTGCGGCGCGCTGCTCGGGGGTCAGGGGAGGAAGAGCCACGCCGGGTCACCTCGAATTTCTGTCGATGTACTCGGACGGGAAGGGAAACTAGCTGGTCATCGCCCTCTAAGCAACGTCAAGAGCGGTTTCTCTCGCGACAAAATTCACTTCATCACTGTCCGTGCTTGTAAAATCACATTGTGCTGATCAAATCGCCGCACTTCCCGTTCAGGGAGGCGGCGCGCGACGACGCCGCGAAACGCAATGAAGATCACGTTTCAGCCGTCCGGCATTGTCCGAAATCCCGCTCACACCTGGGCCGAAACCTTCTCGGGGATCGGTGTGCGACCGCTTCGGGAATGCCTTATGATCTTGCCAGCGGCACCGGACGACAAGATCCATCGTGCCCGCCCGACCATGATCACTGCCCCATGGCGACGGGCGCACGGACAGACGCGGCGCCCGCCTCCTGACTCGCGCCGTCAAACGCACGCACCCGGCGACGCACGAGCCGGAGGCCCCGCCCTCGACGCCACAGCCGGAGGCGCCCGATCCAGGCGCGGGGAACGTCGCGCCCGTACGCCGGCGCAAGCGCGTGACGGGCGTCCGCAGCCTGCCGGGCACCCGGCCATGTGGGCAACGCGAGAACACCCGGGACCGCACGGCACTCGGGCGTACCAGGCCGTATGGGCGCGCGTGCACCCGTGCGGGGGCTCACGGCCCGGGGCAACAGGTGCACGGCCCGGGTCAAGCGTGCGCTCGTCACGGCGATTTCCACGTGAGCCTTCACGACCGGCCATGACAGACGGAAACGGACGTCGGCGCGTGCGGGCAAGCCAGGCCTGCCGTAAAGGCAGGTCAGAAGAGCATCACACAGAACGCCGGAGAGACGCGGCGATGGCGGCGGCCGCGGCGCCCGGGTCGGGTGAGCCCGTGATGGGGCGGCCGATGACGAGCAGGTCCGCTCCGTCCGCGAGCGCCTGCTCGGGCGTCGCCACGCGCGCCTGGTCCTGCGTGGCGGCGCCCTCAGGCCGCACGCCCGGCGTGATCAGCCTGATCCCGTCCCCCACCTCCGCCCGCACGGCGGGCACCTCGTTGGGCGAGCACACGAGCGCGGTCGCGCCCGCCTCGACCGACAGCGCTGCCAACCGGCGTACGGCGGCGTCGGCCGGGCCCGCGAGCCCGATGCGGTCGAGGTCGGTCTCGGTCAGAGAGGTGAGAATCGTCACGGCGGCGATCTCGGTGTGCGGCGCCGCCTCCACGGCGGCCCTGATCATGGCGGGCCCGCCGGCGGCGTGCACCGTGAGGATCGCGGGACGCAGGCGGGCCACGGCGCGGGCGGCCCCGGCGACGGTGTTGGGGATGTCGTGGAGCTTGAGGTCGAGGAACACCTCCACACCGCTGGCTCCCTTGACGGAGGCGATCACTTCGGGGCCGTAGCGCAGGTAGAGCTCCAGGCCCACCTTGACCGTGCTGACGTGCGGCGTCACGAGGGCCGCCCACCGGGCTGCGGTTTCCAGGTCGGGTGCGTCAAGGGCGACGGCGATCGGTGCGGGAGTCAAGACGTGCTCTCCTCAGGTGCTGGAGCGAGTGCGGGCGGGGGGAATCAAGGGTGCTCCGCCGCGTCGGCGGGGGGCCGAAGCCGCCGCCGAAGCCATGGGCGGCAAAGCCGGGGGCCGAAGCCACGGACCAACGCACGGGCCAACGCACGGGCCAACGCCCCGGGCCGAAGGCCGAAGCCGGATTGGACCCGGGTGGTCACGGGATGCTCTCTTCGGAGTCGACCATCAGATGCCGGGGCGCGCTGCCTGGGGGCCGGTGCGCGAGGCCGACGGCGTCGGCGAGCCGCTGCAGGCCGCGCGCCCGGAGGAGGTCTTCGAGCTCGCGTTCGATGCGCAGGCAGGCGTAGGGGTCGTGGAAGAGCGCCGTGCCGACCCCGACGACGCAGGCCCCCGCGAGGACGAACTGAAAGGCGTCCTTGCCGCTCATCACGCCGCCCATGCCGATCAGGGGGACACCGGGCAGCGCGGCGTGAACCTGCCAGACGCACCGTACGGCGAGCGGCAGGACGGCCGGCCCCGACAGCCCGCCGGTCACGGCGGCGAGCGAGGGCCGCAGCGCCTCGGTGTCGATGGCCATGCCCAGCGGGTTGTTGATCATGGACAGGGCGTCGGCCCCGGCGTCCACGCACGCCCGCGCGACCGAGACGATGTCGGCGACGTCGGGCGCGAGCTTGGCGACGACGGGGACGTCGTAGCGCATGATGGAGCGTACGGAGGCGATCACCTCGGCCGCCGCGCTGCCTTCGCGGGCGAAGACGCGGCCGCGGTCCTCCATGTTCGGGCAGGAGAGGTTGATCTCCAGGGCGGTGACGCCGGGCGCGTCGGCCAGCCTGCGGGCCAGTTCGGAGTATTCGGCGACGGTGCCCCCGCCGATCGAGACGATGGTCCTGATGCCGCGCTGGGCCAGCCAGGGCAGTTCGCGCTCCAGGAACGCGTCGATGCCTGGGCCCTGCAGGCCGACGGAGTTGAGCATGCCCGAGGGGGTCTCGGCCATGCGGGGGGTGGGCCGGCCGGCGCGCGGCGCCATGGTGATCGAGCGGGTGGTGAGGGCGCCGAGCCGGTGCAGGTCGAAGAACTGGGCCAGTTCCCGTCCTGAGGAGGCGCAGCCGGCCGCCGTGGTGATCGGGTTCGCCAGCTCCACATGCGCCAGAAAAGTCCGCATATCAACTGACATGTCGTGCTCCGCCTCCAGGGGCGCCCAGCGCGTCGAACGGGATGGTCCCCACGTCCTCGAACCGCACCCGCTCTCCCCGGAACACCGGGCCCTCGGCGCACGCCCTGACCATCCTCGTCGCCCCGTCCTCGCCGATGACGGGCAGCACGCACGTCATGCACACCCCGATGCCGCAGGCCATCGACTCCTCGACCGCCACCTGCACCGGGATGTCGAACTCCATCGCCACCGCCGTCACCGCCCGCAACGTCGCCATGGGCGCGCAGGCGTAGACCGCGTCGGCCCGCGTGTCGGCGATCACCGAGGGCAGCGCGTCGGTGACGGTGCCGCGCAGGCCGAGTGAGCCGTCCTCGGTGGTCAGCGTGGTCGTCTCGGCCATCCTGCGGGCCCGCATCGCCCCGAAGACCCGCTCGGCCTCCGCTCCCCCGATCACGAAGTCGACCCGGCAGCCCCGCGCCAGCAGCGCGTCCGCCAGCGGGAACAGCACGGCCGAGCCGTAGTCGGAGCCCACCAGCACGCAGTTCGCGGGATCGCGCGGCAGCGGGAACGGCCGCCCGAGCGGCCCGACCAGGTCGAGCGTGTCACGGGCGCGCCGCTCGGCGAGCCAGGCCGTGCCGGGCCCGCCGGTGGTGAAGACCAGCTCGACCGTACCGCCGTAGTCGGCCTTGACGTCGTGGATGAAGAACGCCCGGCGCGTCACCATCGAGGTGTAAGCCCCTCCGACCGCCACCGACACGAAGTGACCGGGGCGGTAGCGCTCGGCTATGCCCGGCGCCACCACCGTCAGCGCATGGTAGGCGTCGACGCGGCGCGTCGTCAGCACCGTGCCAGTCACCTGCACCGGAGTGCCGGCCAGTCGTCTTCACCTCCCGCCCCGGGGGTCGTAAGGGGTCAGCCCCTGAGTGCCTGCGCGTGTTCCTGGAGCGACCGTACGCCCACATCGCCCCGGACGATCGCCTGGATGCCCGCCGCCGCCGCGGCGAGTCCGGCGACCGTGGTGATGCACGGGATGCCGCGCAGCACCGCGGCGGTGCGGATCTCGTAGCCGTCGAGCCGCGGGCCGGACTGCCCGGGGCTGCCGAAGGGCGTGTTGATGATCAGATCGACCTCGCCGTCGAGAATGCACTGCACGCTCGTTGGCTCACCTCCGGGCCCCGTCCCCTCGCTGTGCTTTCGCACGATCTTGGCATGGACGCCGTTGCGGCGCAGCACCTCGGCCGTGCCCTCGGTGGCCAGGATCTCGAACCCGAGGTCCGCGAGCGCCTTCACAGGGAAGATCATCGCACGCTTGTCGCGGTTGGCCACGGACACGAACGCGCGTCCTTTGGTCGGGAGCTCACCATAGGCGCCCGCCTGCGACTTCGCGAACGCGACGCCGAAGAAGGCGTCGATGCCCATGACCTCGCCCGTGGAGCGCATCTCGGGCCCGAGCACGATGTCGACGCCGCGGAAACGGTTGAAGGGCAGCACCGCCTCCTTGACCGCGATGGAGGAGTCGAGCGGCAGCGTGCCGCCGTCGCCGGTCGCGGGCAGCATGCCCTCCTCGCGCAGCTGGGCGATCGACGCCCCGAGCATCACCCGGGAGGCCGCCTTCGCCAGCGGCGCCGCGGTGGCCTTGGACACGAACGGCACCGTACGGCTGGCGCGCGGGTTGGCCTCAAGGACGTAGAGGACGCCGGAGGACATGGCGTACTGGACGTTCAGCAGCCCGCGCACCCCCACGCCGGAGGCGATGGCTTCGGTGGCGGCGCGGATGCGCTTGATGTCGTTGCTGCCGAGCGTGATGGGCGGCAGCGCGCACGCCGAGTCGCCGGAGTGGATGCCGGCCTCCTCGATGTGCTCCATCACGCCCCCGAGGTAGAGCTCCTCACCGTCGTAGAGGGCGTCGACGTCGATCTCGGTGGACTCGTCGAGGAACTTGTCCACCAGCACCGGATGGCCGCCCTCCTGGGCCGCCATGTAGGTGGTCAGCGTCTCGTCGTCGTAGACGATGGCCATGCCGGCCCCGCCCAGCACGTAGGAGGGCCGCACGAGCACGGGGTAGCCGATGTCCTCGGCGATCTCCAGCGCCTCGGAGACGGTCAGCGCCGTGCCGTGCTTGGGCGCGGGCAGGCCCGCCTCGGCCAGCACCCGCCCGAACGCGCCGCGCTCCTCGGCCAGGTGGATCGACTCCGGCGAGGTGCCGACCACGGGCACGCCCGCGTCCTTCAGCGCCTGCGCGAGCCCCAGCGGCGTCTGGCCGCCGAGCTGCACGATCACGCCCGCCACCGGCCCGGTCTGCTGCTCGGCGTGCACGACCTCCAGGACGTCCTCCAAGGTCAGCGGCTCGAAGTAGAGCCGGTCGGAGGTGTCGTAGTCGGTGGAGACGGTCTCGGGGTTGCAGTTGACCATGACGGTCTCGAACCCGGCCCGCGACAGCTCGAACGAGGCGTGGACGCACGCGTAGTCGAACTCGATGCCCTGCCCGATGCGGTTGGGCCCGGAGCCGAGGATGATGACCTTCTCCCGCTCGCCGGAGGGGACCTCGCTCTCCTCGTCGTAGGTGGAGTAGAGGTAGGGGGTCTTCGCGGCGAACTCGGCGGCGCAGGTGTCGACGGTGTTGTAGACCGGCCGCAGCCCGAGCGCGTGCCGCAGGTCGCGCACCCGCGCCTCGTCGATGCCGCGGATCTCGCCGATCTGCACGTCGCTGAACCCGTGGCGCTTGGCGCGTTCGAGCACCTCCACGGTCAGCTCGGGCGCGGCGGCGACCGCCTCGGCCTCCTCCTGCAGCAGGAAGAGCTGGTCGATGAACCACGGGTCGACGCGCGTGGCCTCGAACAGCTCGCCGGGCGTGGCGCCCGCCCTGATGGCCTCCTGCATGGTGCGCAGCCGCCCGTCGTGCGGCGTGCGGCACTCGGCCAGCAGGTCGTCCTTCGGCCGCACGTCGCCGGCCCAGGCGAAGGAGGAGTCCTTCTTCTCCAGCGACCGCAGCGCCTTCTGCAGCGCCTCGGGAAAGGAACGGCCGATGGCCATGGCCTCGCCGACCGACTTCATGTGCGTGGTCAGCGTACGGTCGGCGCCCCTGAACTTCTCGAACGCGAACCTCGGCACCTTCACCACGACGTAGTCGAGCGTCGGCTCGAAGGAGGCCGGGGTCTCCTTGGTGATGTCGTTGGGGATCTCGTCGAGGGTGTAGCCGATGGCCAGCTTGGCCGCGATCTTCGCGATCGGGAAGCCGGTGGCCTTGGAGGCGAGGGCGCTGGAGCGCGACACGCGCGGGTTCATCTCGATGACGATCATGCGGCCGGTGCGCGGGTCGACCGCGAACTGGATGTTGCAGCCGCCGGTGTCGACGCCGACCTCGCGGATGACGGCGATGGCGACGTCGCGCATGTTCTGGTATTCGCGGTCGGTCAGGGTCAGCGCGGGCGCGACCGTGACGCTGTCGCCGGTGTGGACGCCCATCGGGTCGATGTTCTCGATGGAGCAGACGATGACCACGTTGTCGCGCCGGTCGCGCATGACCTCGAGCTCGTACTCCTTCCAGCCGAGGATCGACTCCTCCAGGAGCACCTCGGTGGTCGGCGAGGCGTCGAGCCCCGCCCCGGCGATGCGCCGCAGGTCCTCCTCGGTGTGGGCGAACCCGGACCCGGCGCCGCCCATGGTGAACGACGGCCTGACCACCACCGGGTAGCCGAGCTCGTCCGCGGCGGCCAGGCACTCGTCCATCGTGTGGCAGATGGCCGACCTGGCCGACTCGGCGTTGAGCGCGTGCTCGCGGGCGACCTTGGCGACGATCTCCTTGAACCGCTCACGGTTCTCGCCCGCCTGGATCGCCTCGACGTCGGCGCCGATGAGCTCGACCTCGTAGGTGTCGAGAACGCCCGACTCGTGCAGCGCGACCGCCGTGTTGAGGGCCGTCTGCCCGCCCAGCGTCGGCAGCAGCGCGTCGGGGCGCTCCTTGGCGATGATCTTCTCGACGAACTCGGGGGTGATGGGCTCGACGTACGTGGCGTCGGCGAACTCCGGGTCCGTCATGATCGTCGCGGGGTTGCTGTTGACCAGGACGACGCGGAAACCCTCGTCCCGCAGCACCCGGCACGCCTGGGTGCCGGAGTAGTCGAACTCGCACGCCTGACCGATCACGATCGGCCCCGAGCCGATCACCAGGACCGACCTGATGTCCTCACGCTTGGGCACGGGTCATGACCTCACAGAACTCGTCGAAAAGGTAGGCGGCGTCGTGCGGGCCGGCTGCGGCCTCGGGGTGGTACTGGACGCTGAAGGCGGGCTGCTCCAGCAGGCGAAGGCCCTCCACGCAGCGGTCGTTGAGGTTGACGTGACTGACCTCGCCCGGTCCGTACGGCGTCTCGAACGGCCCGTCGAGCGGCGCCTCCACCGCGAACCCGTGGTTGTGCGCCGAGATCTCCACCTTCCCGGTGCGCACGTCGCGCACCGGCTGGTTGACCCCCCGGTGCCCGTAGCGCAGTTTGTACGTGGAAAGGCCGAGGGCCCGCCCGAAGAGCTGGTTGCCGAAGCAGATGCCGAAGAAGGGCACCTTGGCCTCCAGCACCTTGCGCAGCGCCGACACGTCGGCGGTGGCGGGGTCGCCTGGACCGTTGGAGAAGAACACGCCGTCCGGTTCGACCGCCATGATCTGCTCGAAGGTGGCGGCCGCGGGCAGCACATGCACCTCGCAGCCGCGCTCGGCCAGTCGCTGCGGCGTCATGCCCTTGATGCCCAGGTCGACGGCCGCCACAGTGAACGTCTTCGCCCCGGTCGCGGGCACGACGTAGGGCTCGGCCGTGGCGACCTGCGCGGCCAGGTCGGCGCCCTCCATGCCGGGTGAGCGGCGCACCCGCTCGACCAGCTCCTCGACGGGCTCGGACGTGCGGGTGAAGATGCCGGCTCGCATGGCCCCGCGCTCGCGCAGGTGGCGCGTCAGCGCGCGGGTGCCGGGCATGGCGATGCCGACGACGCCCTGCTCCTTGAGATAGGCGTCGAGCGAGCGGGTCGCCCGCCAGCTGGAGACCACCCTGGACGGCTCGCGCACGACGTAGCCGGCCACCCAGACGCGCGACGACTCGGGGTCGTCGTCGTTGACGCCCGTGTTGCCGATGTGCGGCGCCGTCATGGCGACGATCTGCCGGTGGTAGGACGGGTCCGTCAGGGTCTCCTGGTAGCCGGTCATGCCGGTGTTGAAGACCATCTCGCCGAACGTCTCGCCTTCGGCGCCATACGGGGTTCCGTGGAAGACGCGGCCGTCTTCCAGAACGAGCACCGCCCCTGGGTGGGCTCCGCCTCCCGAGTAGCCCCCGAAGGGCGTGGAGCCGCTTCGCGGCACGTTGTTGCTCACATCAGCAGGGCTGTCGTTCAAACCAGCTTCCCTTCGAGAACGGTCGGCCTGCCGCGCAGGAACGTGGCCACTACCCGGCCCGGCAGCGTCATGCCCTCGTAGGGCGTGTTCCTGCTCTTCGACGCGAAGGCGGAGGGCTCCACCTCGATGCGGGCCAACGGGTCGTACAACATGATGTTGGCCGGCTCGCCCGCCTCCAGCGGACGGCCCTGGCCGGGCAGGCGGCCGATGCGGGCGGGCAGCGCGGACATGCGCTGCGCGACTCCCGCCCAGTCGAGCAGGCCGGTCTCGATCATGGCCTCCTGGACGACGCTGAGCGCCGTCTCCAGGCCGACCATGCCCATGGCCGCGGCCGGCCACTCGGTCTCCTTGTCCTCGACCGGGTGGGGCGCGTGGTCGGTGGCCACGATGTCGATCGTGCCGTCGGCCAGCGCGGCGCGCAGCGCCTCCACGTCGGCGCGGGTGCGCAGCGGCGGGTTGACCTTGTAGATCGGGTTGTAGGCCCCCACCGGCGACTCCTCGACGAGGTCGTCGGTCAGCAGCAGGTGGTGGGGGGTGACCTCGGCGGTGACGTTCCAGCCCTTGGACTTGGCCCAGCGGATGATCTCGACGGAGCCGGCCGTGGAGACGTGGCACACGTGCAGCCGGGAGCCGACGTGGGCGGCCAGCAGGCAGTCGCGGGCGATGATCGCCTCCTCGGCGACCGCGGGCCAGCCTGTCAGGCCGAGCCTGCCGGAGACGACGCCTTCGTTCATCTGTGCGCCGCCGGTGAGCCTGGGCTCCTGGGCGTGCTGGGCGACGACACCGTCGAACGCTTTGACGTATTCGAGCGCCCGGCGCATCAGGACGGCGTCGTCGACGCACTTGCCGTCGTCGGAGAAGACGCGCACGCGGGCGGCGGAGTCGGCCATCGCGCCCAGCTCGGCCAGTTGCCTCCCCTCCAGGCCGACGGTGACGGCGCCGACGGGGTGCACGTCGCAGTGGCCGTGTTCGCGGCCGAGCCGCCACACCTGCTCGACCACGCCGGCGGTGTCGGCGACGGGCGAGGTGTTGGCCATGGCGTGCACCGCGGTGTAGCCGCCGCGGGCCGCCGACTGCGTGCCGGTCTGCACGGTCTCGGCGTCCTCCCGGCCCGGCTCGCGCAGGTGGGTGTGCAGGTCGACCAGCCCGGGAAGCGCGATCGCGCCCCCGCCGTCGATCGCCCCCGGCGCGTCCAAGCCCGGCGCCACCTCGGTGATCACGCCGTCGTCTGCCCGGATGGACACCGGCTCGCCACCGAGAATCCTGACGTTCTTGATGATCATCATGCCTCCTTCGCCGGCACAATGGTGAGAACGCTGTGCCCGCCGGTTGGTTCGCTGCGCTGCCTCACGCGGTCTCTCCCCCGAGCAGCAGGTAGAGGACGGCCATGCGGATGGTGACGCCGTTGGCGACCTGCTCCACGATCGTCGAGCGCGCCGAGTCGGCCACCTCCGCGGCGATCTCCATGCCCCGGTTCATCGGCCCGGGGTGCATCACGATCGCGTCGTCCGGCATCTTGGCGAAGCGGTCGCGGTCGAGCCCGTAGCGGCGCGAGTATTCGCGCTCGCTCGGGAAGTAGGCGGCGTTCATGCGCTCCTTCTGCACCCGCAGCATCATCACCACGTCGGACTTCGGCAGCACCGCATCGAGGTCGTAGGAGACCTCGCACGGCCAGGTGCCGACGGAGACAGGCAGCAGCGTGGGCGGCGCGACCAGCGTGACCTCGGCGCCGAGCGTGCCGAGCAGCAGCACGTTGGAGCGGGCGACCCGGCTGTGCAGCACGTCGCCGACGATGGTGATCCTGCGCCCTTCGAGCGCGCCCAGGCGGCGGCGCATGGAGAAGGCGTCGAGCAGCGCCTGCGTCGGGTGCTCGTGGGTGCCGTCGCCGGCGTTGACGACGCTGCCGTGCACCCAGTTGGCCAGGCGGTGCGGCGCGCCCGACGAACCGTGGCGGATGACGACCGCGTCGGCCCCCATGGCCTCCAAGGTGAGCGCGGTGTCCTTGAGCGACTCGCCCTTGGACACGCTCGACCCCTTGGCCGAGAAGTTGATCACGTCGGCGGACAGCCGCTTGGCCGCCGCCTCGAACGAGATGCGCGTGCGGGTCGAGTCCTCGAAGAAGAGGTTGACGACCGTGCGCCCGCGCAGCGTGGGCAGCTTCTTGATGGAACGTTCCGAGACACTCGCCAGTTCCTCGGCGGTGTCGAGGATGAGCAGCGCGTCGTCCTTGGTGAGGTCGCCGGCGGAGATCAGATGCCGTTTCACCTGGCGCCTCCCTTCATGAGCACGACCGCGTCGCGCCCGTCGGTCTCCTTCAGGTAGACCTTGACCTTCTCGCTCTTGGCGGTCGGCAGGTTCTTGCCGACGTAGTCGGCGCGGATGGGCAGCTCGCGGTGGCCGCGGTCGACCAGCGTGGCCAGCTGCACGGCGGTGGGCCGGCCGAGGTCGTTGAGCGCGTCGAGCGCGGCCCGCACGGTGCGGCCGGAGTAGAGCACGTCGTCGACGAGGACCACGACCTTGCCGTCGATGCCGTCGGGCGGCAGCTCGGTGTGGCCGAGCGGCCGGGCGGGCTTGAGCCGCAGGTCGTCGCGGTACATCGTGATGTCGATCGAGCCGACGGGGATCTTGACGCCTTCGAACTGCTCGACGCGGTCGCCGAGCCGGCGGGCCAGCGTCGCGCCGCGGGTCGGGATGCCGAGGAGGACGACGTCGTCGGCGCCTTTGGTCCGTTCGAGGATTTCGTGCGCGATTCTGGTCAGCGCCCGGTGGATGTCGGGGGCCTCCAGCACGGCACGGGAATCGGACATGGCGAATCTCACCGCCTTTCCCGCCTCACGGGACGGGTCTTAAAAGGGTGTTGGTCGGGAGACACAGTACCAGCCGCTACCAGCTACAACGTGAGCGCCCTCCCCGTACGCGGCGACGGCTCCCCTACAGGGGGTGACCGGCCACTGCAGGTCCCCGCCGCCCCCATACGC
>NZ_SMJZ01000169.1 GCF_004348345.1 Nonomuraea longispora | reverse complement strand
GGTCGTGGGGCTGTTGGTGGGGGTACCGGTGGCGGTGCCGACGACCAGGTTCACGGAAGGACCACCGGCGGTGCCCGGCATGCAGGTATATGGCTGGTCTTCGTTAACCGTGACCGAGAAACCCTCACCCTTGAGAGCCACTGTTCCGGTAGCGGTGGGCGTGACGACCATGGTCATCGTCGGGATGGGCAAGGCCGAGTTCGCGGTCATCGTCGGCACGGCGGTTGCACTGACGACCACCTGGCTCGACGGAATTGGCGATCCGCTTGGCCTGATGGTTCCCTGCGCCTCAACGCTGCTGCTCGGAGTGATCTCGGCCGGCGCCGACAGGTAGTTCGACGCCGGCTGTTTGATGTCCCAGGTCACCGTCACCGGCGTGCTGGGCCGGGCCGTCGCGGGCGTCTTCAGCTCCATGGTGAAGGTGACGGCCTGCCCGTTGCACGTGTAGACCACGGGAGCCGGTTGCGCCACCGCGGCCATCACAGGTATCGCTCCGAAGATCCCTGCGCCTAGAACGGCCATAGCGGATGTCTTGAGGGCGAGGCGGCGCCGCGCCTTGGACGTCAGCACTTCCAGCTCCATTTCAGCGCAGTATCAACAGTCGTGCCAGAATTCCAGCCGTTGGTCACGGTTAGGTTGAGATCTTACGAACTGTCCCTGTCAACTTTCCCGTGAACCCGGAAAACAGCCGGTCAGCCCTTCTTCTTCGATAACGTCGCGTACACGATGATGTTGTCCGTGTAGTGGTGGGTTGTCTTGTTGTAGACGCCGCCGCACGTGATGAGCCGGATCTGGGAGTTGGTGGTGTTCCCGTACACCCGCTTGGTCGGGAACGTGTTCTTGCCGGCCTGCTCGATCCCGCTGACCGTGAAGCGGGTGACCTTGCCGTCCGAGCGGTACACGTAGATCTGGTCGCCCTTGGCCAGTTCGCGCAGGCGGTCGAAGACGGCGGGGCCTCGGCGGGTGCTCACGTGGCCGTTGATGATCGAGGGACCGAGCTCGCCTGGGAGGGGCGAGTGGCGGTACCAGCCGGTCAGGCCCGCCTTGCTCAGCGGCGGGGTGCCAAGTTTGCCCTGCTTGTCCAGGGTGACGGACCGGATCGACGCGTTCACCTTGATCTTGGGGATCTTGATGCGGGTGGGTCGTACCTTGGCCGTGCTCTTCTTCCTGGCCTTCGGGATGGCGGGCACGACCGGTGCGGCGGCCAGCGGGGGCGGCGCCTCCAGGCGGGCCGGCGTCAGGGGCACGTCCTTGCCTCCCGGCCCCACCGTGGCCGGGAGCACGAACGCGCCCGCGTTCTCCATCGGCACCTTCGTCGGGACCATCGTCGGCGTCTCATGCGCGGCCGCCGGTGCCGCGAGCGGCCCCGAGCCGTCGTCCACGGGCGGCGCCAGCGACAGGAGCGTCACCATGACGATGCCGACACCGCCGAGCGAGCCCGCGATCAGCAGGCCGGGCAGCGCGCGCTGCATCGGCGTCCTCTGCTCGGTCGTAGGCTGCTCGGTCATCGGCTGCTCGGTCATCGGCCCGGTCCTCCCGCGTGCGCGGCCCTGCGCCTGCGCAGCAGCAGACCGCCGCCGACACTTCCCACCACCAGCACGGCACCGCTGGTCATGAGCCCGAGCGGCGGCCCTTCACCGGCTATCGGTGCCTCACCGCTGTCCACGCCGCCTTTGGGCGTCTTGGGAACCTGGGCGCGGACGTACCGGGTCGCGGTCGGTTTGGAGCTCTTCGGGGTGGACGAACCCGAGCTGGAACCCGTGGGCACCACGGCCACATGATCCCCGCCGATGGAGTCGCCGCCCGGAGGCGTGCTGTCCTCGTCGGTCGGATCCTCGCTCGGGTCGTCACCCGGGTCCTCGTCACCCGGGTCTTCGTCACCCGGGTCGTCCGTGGGCGGGTCCGAAGGGTCGTCCGTCGGTCCGGGCACGGTGACGTCGATGGCTCCCGGGTCACCCTGGAGCTCGCACGTGGCCCGGTCGTGCTCCGGCGGCTCGGCGATGTCGCTGATGGTCACCCGGAACGCGTCGACGTAGGCGTCCTTATCCTCGGCGGTTCTGACCCTAATAGTGTGCAGGCCGTAGTCGAGTTGCGTCGACTCCCAGAGGACTTCCTGGGTTTCTGTGCCGGTCATTTCGTTCCCGCTGCGGTCCTTACCAGGCTCAACCAGAGGGTCAGTGATGGTTTCACCGTCCACGAACACTCTCACGTCGCCTAGCCCGGGCGCGCGCCTACCGATGTAGGCGACCTTCGTGCCGACGAACTGCAACTTGGCGATCTCGCCTCGGGAGCTCGTCTTGTGAACGTCGTGACGGTAATCGTCGAGTGGGTCGTCGGAGTGCTCCGGCGCCCAGCCGGTGCTGTACTGCACGTTCGTCTTGTCGTTGACCATCACCTCGCCCTCGGCGGGCGTGAACCTGACGGTCATGGCGCCGGGCTTGAAACGGACCGTTCCGGAACGCCCGATGGATCCCTGGTCTGACAGGCCTTCGGGCAGTTCCAGAAAGTCACCCGGCACCAACTCGGCTTGCTCCTGGCCGCCTCTCGGCCGTAACTGGCCCACCCAGGCGCCGCTGATGTCCACCGTGCCCTCGATGTCGAGGGAGGAGCCCTCAGGGAAGTACCCGGGTGAGCCGAACCTCTGTAACTGGTTCTTGTACGAGATGCCCCAGCGTACGTTCATCAGCCCGCCGGCCTCGATCTGCGGCGTGATCCTGGCCTCGATGTCGACCCCGGCGCCGGCGATCCCGCCCTCGCAATGGTAGGTGGCCACCAGCGAGGCTTCGGCCTGGCCGGGGATGGAGGAGGTCACGACGAACGCGGTGGAAGCGGCCGCGCCCACCGATGCGGCGATCAACGCCTTGCGCCATCGACTCACGGGAGACTCCGATCAGCCACAAATACGCCGACGGTAGATCCTAGAGTCGAAAACACCCGCCCTACATACCGAATCCACCACATCCGAGCACTTGTGATGAACCCGTGTCCGCGGCTCCCGCCGTACCGGTAAAAGGGGTATACCTCGCAGTAACAGAACCCTATTCCGGAGGCGACCGATGCAGCGAGACCTCTTCGACGAGGAGCACCTCCTCTTCCGCGAGACCGTGCGCGCGTTCATGGCCCGCGAGGTCGTGCCGCACCACGCGCGGTGGGAGCAGGACGGCGTGGTCCCCCGCGAGGTCTGGAAGAAGGCCGGCGAACTCGGCATGTTCGGCTTCTCGGTGCCCGAGGAGTACGGCGGCTCCGGGATCCGCGACTTCCGCTACAACGCGGTGATCGTCGAGGAGCTCATGCGGAACAACGCCACCGGGCTCGGCTTCTCGCTGCACAACGACGTCGTGGCGCCGTACCTGGTGGATCTGACCGACGGCGAGCAGCGGCGGCGGTGGCTGCCCGGGTTCGTGAGCGGCGAGCTGATCACCGCCATCGCGATGAGCGAACCGGGTGCGGGCAGCGACCTGCAGGGCATCAGGACCACGGCCATCCGCGAGGGCGACCACTACGTCGTCAACGGGCAGAAGACGTTCGTCACGAACGGCATCAACGCCGATCTCGTGATCGTGGTGGCCAAGACCGACCCCGAGGCGGGGGCCAGGGGCACCACCCTGGTCGTCGTGGAGCGCGGCATGGAGGGGTTCGAGCGTGGACGCAACCTCGACAAGATCGGCATGAAGGCCCAGGACACCGCCGAGCTCTTCTTCGACAACGTACGCGTGCCCGTCGCCAACCGGCTCGGCCCGAACGACGGCGAGGGCTTCGTGCAGCTCATGAACAACCTGCCGCAGGAACGCCTGTCGATCGCCGTGGCGGCGGTGGCCGCGGCGGAGGGCGTGCTGGAACAGACCATCGAATACTGCAGGACCCGCCAGGCGTTCGGACGCTCCATCGGGTCGTTCCAGAACACCAGGTTCGTCCTCGCGGAGCTGGCCACCGAGACGGAGATCGCCCGCCACTACGTCGACAAGTGCATCCGCGCGCTCAACGCCGGGGAACTCACCGCGGTCGACGCCGCCAAGGCCAAGTGGTGGACCACCGAAGTGCAGACCAAGGTCATCGACCGCTGCCTCCAGCTCCACGGCGGCTACGGCTACATGACGGAATATCCCGTCGCCAGGGCATGGATGGACAGCCGGGTCCAGACCATCTACGGGGGCACCACCGAGATCATGAAGGAGATCATCGGCCGCTCCTTCGGATTCTGACCGCGCGGTCGTCCTGCCACGCCCGGTCACCGATGGGTCGCCGGCTGCGGCGACGCCCACTGGGCGAAGGACGTGTTGCCGTAGGGGTCGAGCCGCAGGATGGGGACCTCCCGCCTGAGCGAATTGCCGTCATGGCCGATCTCGATCCTGCCGCTCGCGCCGTCCACGGAGACCGTGCCGCTGCGCAGCATGGCAGCCACCTCCTCCGGCCCCAGCTCATCCAGGTCCCTGGCATACCGGTCGATCGCCTTGATCGTGAGGTACAGGGCGTCGTGGTGCATGATCGCGTGGCCGTCGTCCAGCGGTTCCGCGCCGAACAGCCGCGCATACCCCTTGGTGTCCTTCGCGCCGAACCTGGCCTTGATCGCGTCGAGCACTCTGCTGTCCGGATCGGACACGTTCGCGCCGTGGGCCAGAGCAGTGCGATACAACCGGATCTTGCCACCGCTGTCCGCCCACCTGGGGTCCTTGACGGGTTTGCTGATCTCGCTGGCGTCGTCGCCGGCGATGACGGTCATCCCCCGTTCCACGCAGGGTCTCGACCGGCTCAGACCCTGGAGCAGCGTGGGAAGGTGCCGTGAACGGGCTGCGTAGAAGACGGTGTTGGCGTCGGAGTCGCAGATCTTGTCCGCGATGTTGCCGATGACCGTCCCCGCCGACTTGACCGACGAGTCGAAGGTCAGCGGCCGGCTGCGATGCTTGGCGACGACGACGCTCGCGAGCGTGTTCTCGAAGGACTCGCTCAGCGACTTGCTGTAGCTGTCACGGGAGTTGGTGTCCGTCACGGTGACGGGCTTGAGCGCCGGCACGGCCCGCTCGGCGAAACGCACAGCGGCCTCGGCCTGGTCGCTGTTGAGGGGGGCCACCCGTACGAGCGCTTCATGGCCTTGCAGCTCATCGGAGGTGATGACGGCGGCCACCATCGCGATCTTGGTCTGGCTCAGCCGGCCGATCACTCGCTTGGTGGCGTCCACGCTGTTGCCCAACCCGATGACGCCCGTGATGCGCTCGCTCTCCACCCGCCGTTCCAGCTCCTCCACGGTGTCCTCCCACTCATCGGACGTGATGCTTCCGACGAGCAGCCGGATGTACGGGGCCGCCGACGGGTCGGCGTTGCGCCACAACTGCGCGAGGTGGGCCCCCTGGAGCGCGTGTCTGATGGAGTCGAGGCCCAGACCCGTCTCGGCGGCGTCGCCCGACATCGGCAGTAAGGCGACGATGGTCGCGTACGCGTCCGGATGGCCGGCCATCACCTTCGCGTTCTCCGCACGGATGCGTTCCATGATGTCCGCCAGGCTCCGGTCGAAGGTGTCGGCGGCGTCGGTGAGCTTGGGCGGTGAGCTGAGCACATTATGCATGCCGGCCGCCATGAGAGCCAGGACCACGACCGCCACCATCCCGATCCGCCTCAGACGGCGACGCCGCGTGTATCGGGTGGAGGGCGGAAACCAGACGTCAGCGACTGTGGTCGTCATAACGTTCGGCCTCCCGCCCGAAGAACGCCGCCCCGGTGCTGGTCTTCAACATGGGCAACTGGAGCCTGATGTTGCTCCTGCGCCTGCCGCGCGGATCGAGCAGTGGGTCGAGGTGGAACCACCTGTCCACCACCAGTGTCCTGATCACCGAGGCCCGGTCCGACGGGCCCGCGTCTGACCGCTTCGCGGCCAACGCGTCGTAGAGCGCGTCCAGGGGCCGGTTCAACGGCAGGCGGTTGGGCGCCGTGGTCACCTGTTCGTACATGCGGACCCACTCCGCGAGACGGGTGTCCTCCTGGTCGCGTACGTCGAGCTCCGTCATCTTCTCCGCCAGGAAGCTCACCACTTCGTCCAGATGCGAGTCGTCCTCGTCCGTCACCCGCGCGAGCCTGTGGTACATGGCGGACACCTCATCGGCCACTTCTGGCCTGCGGTAATAACGCTCCATCGCCTCGTGCACCTGGTCCCAGCGTTGCGGGTCCGCAGCGAGGCGGTGCAACAGCAGCCGCCTGAGCCAGGGATGAAGGACGACGACCTCCTTGCCGTGCCGGGACGCGGGGATTCCTCTGCGGTTCGTCTCGCCTCCGAGGCTGGTGAGCCACAGCCCCGCGGCCAGATCGTGGCGGAGACGCGAGGCCTGGTTCGTACCGTCCGGCAGGGCGTTCTCGGCATCGTCGACGCATCGGGCCGCGGACCACGTCATCAGTTTGTCGCGGTGAGGCGGCAGGTGCGGGAGGCGGTCGAGCGTGCGTGCCCGGTGCAGGATGCCGCGGAAGTCGTCGTCGTCCCTGGCCCCGCTCACCAGGACGGTCAGCTCACGGACCGCACCCGCGTAGCCGCCGGTCAGGGTGGCGATCGCGGGCCCGTAGGTCGTCTCGGCCGGCTCGGCCTCCGGCATGAGCACGGGGTACCAGCGGCTCGGTTCCGCTGCACCGCGTCGTTCGAGCCAGTCGCGGTACGCCGCGGTTCCGAGCGCCGGCGGCCGGCGTTCGCCCCTCGTTCCCGGGCACGTCCATCCGGTGATGCCTCTGTGCCACGTCCTCGATGCGGCCACGACGACGAGAGGATCCGCACGCAGAGATTTTCTGGCGCGCCAGGTTCTCGCATCGACAACGGCCTGCAGAAAGGAGCTTTTGACCGGATGGTCGGCGTCGTCGAGCAGCAGGAGGCAGTTGCGGGGATATATCCGGCCGGCCCACGCCTGGGTGAGATCTTCGAGGAAGGCTTCGACGAGTATTCTCCGCGCGATGGCCTTCTCATGTGCGAGGCCTCGATGGTAATGGCGCATGAGATCGAAGACGTTGCCGTCGACTCTTTCGTCCAGCCACGCCCTGGCATCGCGGTACAGCCGTTCGCCGGCGTTGACACGGCGACCGATCAGACCCGCACCGATGACCAGCATTTTCAGCCACGGGCCGACGTTCGGCAGCAGTCCCGCGAGTTCACCCAGCTGCGCCATATTGTCCGGCGCTTGATCCTTTCCGGGGTCGAGGGTGCGCTCCAGTTCGTCTGCCAGCTGGATGTCCGACAGGTTGGGATCCATGCCCAGGACGACCAGGGTGACGATGGTGTGGGGCATCTTGACCTTGTCGTCCGCTATCAGCCGGTGAGCGAACGTCTGAACCAGCTTCGAGAGATCCGCAGGAGGAGGCAGGTCCGACTGAAGGCGGATCACGGGTGATGGCGGCCTGTGAACACCTTTCGCCATGCGATCAAGCATGACGCTTTTTCCCGTTTCCGGCAGCCCCAGAAGCAGGATAACCGGCATCCCGTCCTGCCCAGAAATGTCCGTCTTGCGCAAACACTCACTCAAGAGCGCATGCCAGCCACAAGCCATAATCTTCGCCATACACCCAAATAAGGAAAAGAAGCGCTCTTATGGAGGAGCGCTTTGGCACGGCAATCTACTCGATGAAAGCGGCAAAGTCATGCCAGCGCAAAAAACGGCCAGAATTGTGTTGACTACATTCGGACCGCTGGCGGCGTCATCCTCGTGAACGCCGCACACCGACCGATCGCGGCCCATCTCGGCCACGACCGCGCGGGAAGCCCGTGCACGCCGCATACTGGACGCATGGACGGCGGCCTGATCCTCCTGGTGTTCCTGGCGCTGCTGGTCGCGTGGGGCCTCAACCGCGTGCGCCGGGCAGTACGCCTGGGCCCGGTCGGCTACACCGGGGTGATGATCGTGTTCATCATCGCCATGCTGCTCGTCTGGGGCCAGACCAAGATCTAGGCGCGTGGCGAAAGCCCGCTCGATCAGACGGGGAGCGGATCAAGCCCGGCTTCTGCCCGCCGCTGATTCACACGGGCGGGATCCTGGCAGGGCCACGGAATGGGGACCCCGTCCTTGACGTCGGCGATCTGGCTGCCGCAGATCTGCTCGCGTCCCTCGTTCACCAGGACCCTGTCGCGGAGCATGGCCAGCATGCCGGGATCGGCCTCCCCCGTCGCCGCCGCCTCCGCCATCAGGCGCAACGCGCGCCGCTGCACGTCCAGCTGCCGATCGGCGTGCTGAGCGATCAGCCACGCCCGGCGCGCCCCTTCCTCGCCGACCAGCGTGACCGTCGGCCAGCCGTACTGGTCCATGATCTCGCTGAGGCGATCGGCGTTCCGGGTGGTCACGCGGCGGTACGCCAGTTGCGCCTCGACGTCGTTCTCCCAGTCGCGGTATGCCTGACCTCCGGCGCTCGCCCCCTGTTGCCGACGTAGGTCCTCGTCGGTCATGGCGACGAGCTCGCCGGCGAGTGCGCTGTCCACATCGGTCCCCTCCCCGTCGCCGCACATGTGGTGATCCTTTCCTGGCTGGTCAGGAGCAGGCTGACGTGCTCCGTCCGTTCGGAGAACAACGGCACACCGTATCAGCACGGGCACGCACTTCCGACCGGCGAGTCTTCCGGCGCCCGGCCGGAGCGGCGCGGTCGGCCGGGCCGGCGCCGCCTAGTCCGCGAGGATGACGCGGGCCACGAGATCGGGATCGTCGCTCATCGGTACGTGGCCGCAGCCCTTCAGCAGCTTGACCCGCTGCCCCGACCAGCGGGCCGCGCGCACCGCCTGGCGGCGCGGCAGGAGCCGGTCGTGCTCGCCCCACGCGATCGAGATGGGCGACTTCGGCGGCGCGGGCGGCATCAGGCCGGCGAACGACTCCAGCGTCTCGTCGAAGCCGCTCGCCCGGCCCAGCGCCTGCGTGGCCGCGGTCAGCGCCGTCGGCGACAACCGCGACGGATGGGCGACCAGCACCCCGGCCGACACGGCCCGGAGCATCGGGTTCTCCGCCGCCCTGACGACCTGCTCCTGCGGCATCGCCCTGGCCGAGGCTCGCAGGGCACGCAGCACCGACTGGCAGTAGACCAGCTCCGAACGCGACCAGAAACCCGCCGGCGACAACGCGGTGGCCGACCGTACGACGCCACGCGAGGCCAGTTCCAGCGCGATGTAGCCGCCGAGCGAGTTGCCCGCCACGTGCGGTTCGCGTACGCCGAGCAGCGCGCAGAACGACTCGACGGCGTCGGCCAGCGACTCGGCGGTGTAGGGGATGCCGTCGGGCAACCCCGGCGACGCGCCGAAACCCGGAAGGTCGAGCGCGATCACCGTGCGTGCGGCGGCCAGTCGGTCGAGCACCGGCGACCATGCCTGCCAGTGGTGACCGATGCCGTGGATGAGGATCAGCGGCGCGCCGACGCCCCGTCGTTCGAAGGCCAGCTCCATCCGCCCAGTGAATCACTCACCTGCTGCGCGTGGGAATCTCGAACCAGACGGCTTTGCCTTCCCTGGTAGGTCGCGATCCCCAGCGTCTGGCCAGCTGGTCGACCAGGTAGAGGCCACGCCCGCCCTCGTCGTTCTCGCCCGCGCTGCGGATGCGGGGCAGCCGCAGGTCCTGGTCGAACACCTCGACCCAGACCGACTCCTCGCCCCTGCGCAGCCGCAGCGTGAACTCCTTGTCGCCGACCACCTCGTCGTCGAGGCCCGGGACGTCCCACGACTCCTCGAACGGCAGCGGCGGGCCCTCCACGACCAGCTCCCTGCGGGGCACGCTGGAGGTGGCGGCGTGCAGGACGACGTTGGTCACCACCTCGGAGACGAGCAGACAGGCCAGCTCAGCGCGCTCCTCCGGCACATTCCAGCCCGCGAACGCCTCCGACGCCATGCGCCGGGCCTCGCCCACCATGATGGGCTGGGCGGGGAACGTGCGCTCCTCGACGTCGAGATCGACGTCGCTGGAGCGGACCACGAGGATCGCCATGTCGTCGTCGATCTCGCCGGGCACCGCGACCGTGGCGACGTCGGCGATGCGCTCGACCTCGGCCCCGGACATCTTGGTCAGTGCCTCGCAGAGCACCCCGAGCGTCTCTTCCTCACTCGGCGGACGTCCGTCGCGGCCGGGACGGCGGTCGACGAGGCCGTCGGTGTAGAGCAGCAGCGCCGCGCCCGGCGGGAGGGTGCGGGTCTCCTCCTTGTAGACCAGGTCGGCGTGCAGGCCCTTGGCGCGCACCCCGAGCGGCTGACCGACCTCCTCGATGTCCAGCTCGACGCACTGGCCGTCGACGAGCAGCAGCGGCGGCGCGTGGCCGGCGTTGGCGAAGGACAGTTGGCGCGACCAGGCGTCGTAGACGAGGTATTGGCAGGTCACGATGGGTGGGATGCTGATGTCGGCGCCGCTGTCGTCCTGCTCGGGCGTGGCGATGATGCGCGTCCACTCGTCGAGCCTGGCCAGGATGTCGGCGGGCGACTTGTCGTCCTGAGCGAACGCCCTCAGCGCGGCCCTGAGCTGCCCCATGACGGCCGCCGCCTTGGCGCCCCTGCCCTCGACGTCGCCGATGACGATGCCGACGCGGCCGGCCGACAGCGGGATCACGTCGTACCAGTCGCCGCCCACCTGCGTCTGGATGCCCTGCCCGTGGGAGGCGAGCGGGGCGGCAGGGTAGTAGCGCACCGCGATCTGCAGGCCGTCGAGCTGCGGAAGCGCCCTCGGCAGCAGGTGTTTCTGGAACGACTCGGCGGTGTGGCGCTCCTCCTCGAACAGCAGCGCGTTGTCGATCGCGAGGGCGACCCGGGTGGCGATGGCGCCCACGAAGTCACGGTCGAAGGCGTCGTAGTGAGGGCTGCGCCGGTCGGTGAGGTTGGACAGGCCGAGGTACATCAGCCCCAGCGTCTCGCCCCGCACCAGCAGGGGGGCGGCGATGGCCGAGGTCATGCCGATCTCGCCGCACAACCGCGCGCTGCTCTCGGTGGGGGCGGGGAAACTGCTGTTGGAGAAGTCCTCGACCAGGATGGTCTCCTGGCGGCGCAGCGCGGTGTCGGCGTAGTGGCCGGAGGGATAGCGGATCTCCGCGCCCACCGGCTTCCATGTGCCCGACGGGGGCGACCACCCCTGTACGTGCTGAGAGACCCTGCGGACGAGCCGGTCGCCCTCCGTCAACTCGATGAAGCAGTGGTCGGCGAACTGCGGGACCAGCATCTCGGCCACGCGCTTGAGCGTCTCTTCGACGTAGAGGGAGCCGGCCAGCCGCTCACCGATGCGTTCGAGCAGCCCGAACCGGTCCTTCTCGCGCTCGTTGCTGCGCAGCGCCTCGC
Source organism: Nonomuraea longispora (assembly GCF_004348345.1). Classification (GTDB taxonomy): domain Bacteria; phylum Actinomycetota; class Actinomycetes; order Streptosporangiales; family Streptosporangiaceae; genus Nonomuraea; species Nonomuraea longispora. The sequence goes on along the minus strand of NZ_SMJZ01000169.1, from coordinate 9,155 downwards.
GGGCGAGGATGACGATGCCCGTGACCGAGCCCGACTCGTGGCGCAACGGCACCGCCTGGGCGCGAACGTAGACGATCGTGCCGTCGCCGCGCCGGACGTCGAACGTGCCCTCCCACACGCCGCCCTTGAGCACGTGCTTGGCCAGGTCGATGGCGAGCGGGTGGTCCTTCTCCATGATCCCGAGGGACAGGACGGACGTGTCACGCGCCGACGTCGTGACCGTGTGGCCGAAAAGCTTCTCGGCGAACGGGTTCCAGTAGAGCAGGTTGCTGAAACGGTCGGTGACCACCACCGCCATCTCAGCCTGGTCGAGCACGGATCCGGCGCCAAGGTGATCAGCCGTTTCCTGTGACAGATCCCCCCATCGCTTCATCCGGCGACCACTCCTCGGGGTGGCGTGTCTGCAAAGCGGACCACGGGCGCTCCTGCAACAGTCTTGGCCAAGGGAGAGTGGAGGGCCTCCCAGGAGGAATTCAACCAAGCAGCCGCGCGCGCGTCAGCGCTTGGAGACAAAAACGTGCGCGGCGACATCACGCGGAAGCTCCGCGGGAGTGTCGTCACTGTCACCGTCACCTGTCACCCGCACACCATCGTCGCTCGCCGCGAGCGTCACCTCGCGTCCGGGTTGTATCCCAACTTGCTTGAGTTTAAGCATCACAGCGGGATCGCTTTGCACTTGTTCGCTAATTCGGCGGATGACGACGGGCGTCTCCCTGGCCCCCGCGACGTCGCACATCGTGGTCAGCGCGCTGTCGCCGGACTCGTCCGCCTCGCTGACGCCCAGCTCGGCCAGCCCGGGGATGGGGTTGCCGTGCGGGCAGACCGTGGGGTTGCCGAGCAGCGTCACCAGGCGCGACTCCACCGACTCCGACATGACGTGCTCCCAGCGGCACGCCTCGATGTGCACCTCTTCCCACGGGAGCCCGATCACCTGGGTGAGCAGGCACTCGGCCAGGCGGTGCTTGCGCATCACCCGGGTGGCCAGCGTGCGCCCCAGCTCGGTCATGGCGAGATGCCGGTCGCCCTCGACGCGAACGAGCCCGTCACGCTCCATGCGCGCGACGGTCTGGCTCACGGTGGGGCCGCTCTGCTGGAGGCGCTCCGCGATGCGGGCTCGGAGCGGGACGATGCCCTCCTCCTCGAGCTCGTAAATCGTGCGGAGATACATCTCCGTGGTGTCGATCAGGCCGTGTGCGGTCAAGGCAGTCCTCCCAACTGAATGCTACGCCGGTCGTGGCGGGGACTGAGCCCGTCCGCAGCGGGCACAGGAGTCACGTCAAGCCTATTGGGAGAACGACCGACGATGGTTATGGACGGCAACAACGGAGCGGCCCGGTTCCTTCCCGACCGGCTGCAGCTCGACGACCTGCGCGAGGCGGCGGCCCACTGCGAGGGCTGCGGCCTGTATCGGAACGCCACCCGGACGGTGTTCGGCGAGGGGCCGAAGCGGGCGGCGTTCATGCTGGTCGGCGAGCAGCCCGGCGACCAGGAGGACCGGCAGGGGCACCCGTTCATCGGGCCGGCCGGCCGCGTGCTCGACCGAGGGCTGCGCGAGGCCGGGATCGCGCGGGAGTCCGTATATCTCACGAACGCCGTCAAACATTTCTCCTTCACGCCGAGAGGGAAACGGCGGATCCATCAGAAGCCGACGGCCGCCGAGATCGACGCGTGCCGTCCGTGGCTCGACGCCGAACTGGCCGTGGTACGGCCCAAGGTGGTCGTGGTGCTCGGCGCGACGGCGGCCAGGGCGCTGCTCGGGCGGGAGTTCCGGGTGACCCGGCAGCGCGGCGAACCGGTTCCGCTCGGGGACGCGCTCGCGGTGGCCACCGTGCATCCGTCGGCGGTGCTGCGCGCACCCGACAGGGACGACGCGTACGAGGGGTTCCTGTCGGATCTGCGGACCGCGGCCGACGCAGCCTGACCGGTCCGGCCTCAGGACCGGAACCGCAGGGACCGGGACCTCAGGACCGGAGCCGTGGCCGAGGACGGCGTTCGGGCGGCGGCCGGGTGGTCAACCGGTTTCCGGCGCCGGCCGGTCGGGGGCCTGGGTCGGCTGGTGGGCGCGGAAGTTCCTGAAGCCCGCCACCGACAGCCCCACGACCAGCACCGTCACCATGCAGGCGATCCCGCCGCCCACCCAGGCGCCGCTCAGCCCGAACGCCGTCGCGGTGGCGCCGGCCCGCAGGTCGCCGAGGCGTGGGCCGCCCGCCACCACCACCATGAACGCGCCCTGCAGCCGCCCCCGCATCTCGTCGGGCGCGTACAGCTGCAGGATGGACTGCCGCCACACCGACGAGACGACGTCCGCCACGCCGCCGACGGCCATGAACGTGACCACGAGCCACAGCTCGTGCGCCAGCCCGGCGGCGGCGACGGCGAGCCCCCACACGGCGATGACGACGACGAGCGCCACCCCCTGCCGCGAGACCCGGCCCACCCAGCCGGAGAACAGCGCGCCCGCGACGGCGCCGATGGCCATGGCGGAGGTCATCCAGCCGAGCGCGATCATGGAGCCGCCGAACCGGTCGGCGGAGAGTTCGGGGAAGAGCGCCCGCGGCATGGCGAACACCATCGCGATGATGTCGACGACGAACGACATCAGCAGCACCGGGCTCCTGGCGATGAAGCTGAGGCCCGCGAGGACGGCCCTCGCACCCGGACGACTCACTTCGCCCAGCGGAGGCAGTGAGGGCAGTCTGAGCGCCGCGTAGAGGCTCCCGGTGAACAGCAGGGCGTCCACCGCGTACGCCGCGGCGAACCCTCCCGAGGCCAGCATCACCGCGCCGACCATCGGCCCGGCCACCGCGCCGATGCTGTACACCAGCGAGTTGAGCGCGTTGGCCGCGGGCACCAGCTCCCGTTCGAGGATCCGGGGGATGATCGCTCCCCTGGTCGGCCCGGTGATCGCGAACCCCGTGGCGTTGAGCGCGACCGCGCCGAAGACGAGCCAGATGTTGCGCAGGTCGAGCAGCGCCTGCACGAGGATGAGCAGGGTCGCGGCCCAGGCGACGACCGAGCCGGCGATGAGCAGCTTGCGCCGGTCGACGGCGTCGGCCACCGCCCCGCCCCACAGTCCGAAGACGATCAGCGGCACGAGGTTGGCCATGCCGAGCAGCCCCACCCAGAACGAGGACTGGGTCAGCTCCCACACCTGCTGGCCGACGGCCACGACGGTGGCGCCGACGCCGATGTGCGAGATGGCCTGGCCGACCCAGAGCCGCCGGTAGGCCTGCACGCCCAGCGGCCTGGTGTCCACCACATGACGCTTGACCAGCTCCCCGAATGCCACTTAGAAGACCTTAAGGGGCCAATCTCTCCAGAACCCAGCCGGGTCGCGTGCGCCGGTAGCGGAGCCGGTCGTGCATCCGGTCGAGTTGGCCCTGCCAGAACTCCACCTCCACCGGGGCGACCCGGAAACCTCCCCAGAAGTCGGGCACCGGCGGATCCTCCGGCCAGCGCGCCGCCAGTTCCTCGTAGCGGGCGTCCAGCTCCTCCCTGGAGCGCACGACCGCCGACTGCCGCGAGGCCCAGGCGCCGATGCGCGAGCCGTACGGGCGGGAGCGGAAGTATTCGGCCGACTCCTCCTGGGGGATCCTGGTCACGGTGCCCTCGATCCGCACCTGGCGGCGGATGGGATGCCAGGGGAACAGCAGGGACGCGCGGGCGTTCTCGGCCAGGTCGCGGCCCTTGCGGGACTCGTAGTTGGTGTAGAAGACGAATCCGCGTTCGTCGTAGCCCTTCAGCAGGACCGTCCTGGCGCTGGGCCGGCCGCCCGCGGAGGCGGTGGCCAGGATCATCGCGTTGGGCTCGGGCAGGCCGGCGTCGAGCGCGTCCTGGAACCAGGTGGTGAACTGTGCGATCGGATCGGGCGCGACGTCGGACTCGAGCAGCGGCTCGCCTTCGTACGTGCGGCGTAGCCCCGCCAGCACGGGCGGGCGCGGGGTGGCATCCACAAGACGGTATTCTTGCGCGCTTCTTGTGGAGGATCCCCTACGACCCTCCCACCAGCAGGTTTGGCCTTACGGCGGGTCCCGGGACCGACCGTGAGCTGGGAGGGGGTTAAATTGACCCGCCGGTATCTCGACATCAAGGCATTGCCGTGACATGGCAAGAAAGGGAGGCGGCCGAGCATGTCCGACTTCAAACCCGGCCTCGAAGGCGTCGTGGCTTTCGAGACCGAGATCGCGGAACCGGACAAAGAAGGGGGCGCCCTTCGCTACAGGGGCGTCGACATCGAGGACCTGGTTGGCCGTGTCCCGTTCGGGCACGTCTGGGGCCTGCTGGTCGACAACAAGTTCCAGCCGGGCCTGCCGCCGGCGGAGCCCTATCCCATCCCCGTCCACTCGGGTGACATCCGCGTGGACGTGCAGAGCGCGCTGGCCATGCTGGCTCCCGCCTATGGCTTCAAGCCGCTGCTCGACGTGAGCGACCAGGAGGCACGCGACCAGCTCGCCCGCGCCTCCGTGATGGCGCTGTCATTCGTCGCGCAGTCCGCGCGCGGCCTGGGCCTGCCGATGGTTCCGGAGAGCCGGGTCGACGAGGCCAAGACCATCGTCGAGCGTTTCATGATCCGCTGGCGCGGTGAGCCTGATCCCAAGCACGTCAAGGCCATCGACGCCTACTGGACCTCGGCCGCGGAGCACGGCATGAACGCGTCCACGTTCACCGCCCGCGTCATCGCCTCCACCGGCGCCGACGTGGCCGCCGCGCTCTCCGGCGCGGTCGGCGCCATGTCGGGCCCGCTGCACGGCGGCGCCCCGGCCCGGGTGCTCCACATGATCGAGGGCGTCGAGCAGCTCGGCGACGCCAGGAAGTACGTCCAGAGCGAGCTCGACAAGGGTAACCGGCTCATGGGCTTCGGCCACCGCGTCTACCGCGCCGAGGACCCGCGCGCCCGCGTGCTGCGGCGCACCGCCCAGGAACTGGACGCCCCCCGCTACGAGGTCGCCGCGGCGCTGGAGCAGGCCGCGCTCGACGAGTTGCACGCGCGCAAGCCCGACCGGGTGCTCGCCACCAACGTCGAATACTGGGCTGCCGTCGTGCTCGACTTCGCCGAGGTGCCCTCCCACATGTTCACCTCGATGTTCACCTGCGCCCGCACGGCCGGCTGGGCCGCGCACATCCTGGAGCAGAAGCGGACGGGCAGGCTCGTCCGCCCGAGCGCCACCTACACGGGGCCCTCGTCGCGCCCACTGAGCGACGTCCCGGGCGCCGACGAGGTGACCGGCAACTACTGACCATGGTCCGTTCGGCTGCCGCGCCGATCGCGGCAGCCGTTCGTCAGGTCACTTGTTCGGCAGGTCCGTGCACAGAGGGTCCTTGGACGGCGGTTCGTTCGTGTCCAGCCGGCCGCAGCGCTTCACAAGGCGGGTGTAGCCCCATTCCGATCTCTCCACCTTCATGATCGCTATGGCCTTGTCGATGGGCGTGTGCCGCTCCGTGAGGTCGAAGCTCACGACCCCGCCCGATCCGGCCCAGGCGGCGTTCCCCGACGTCCTGGCCAGCCGGTAGAGGATGTCGCCCCGGCTCGGCAGCTGCACGTCCCCCTCCCCTCCCGCCATGCCGGCCGCCTGGTAGGCGGCGTTGGCGGCCCGGTAGACCACGTCGGCGGCGTCGTAGGTGAGGATGAGGTTGTCGTCGGAGGCCGTCGGGTGCCCCTTGTCCTGCAGCTTGCTGACGAACGAGGTGGCCGACGAGCGCGGCCACAACGCCCTGTGCGCCAGCGCCAGGTAGTAGACCTCGGCCTGTTTCGTGTTCGCGATCTCGTCGCCGTGGTCGGTCACCACCTTGACGACGTCGTCGCCCGCGATCACCTTCACCGCGCCGCAGGCGTTGCCCTCGACCGCCGTCAGGAAGGCCCGGAACTCGGACGCCCGCCCCGCGTAGACGAGGACGTCGGGTGCGAGCGCGCACGCCTTGCCCGCCGCCGAGGAGATGCCGCCCTGCTGGACCGTGTACGAGATCCGCTGCACGTCGGCTTTCTCCTCCGTCAGGGCCGCCTCGAAGTCGTCCGCCAGGTTCAGGGTGTACACGTCGCCCTGCGAGCGGTCCTCGACGATGACCGCCGTTGGGTTGCTCACGCCCTTGAGGAGGGTCCTCCGGGCGAACCGGGCGCCGAATGCCGCCTGGCGGACGTTGGTCGGCCCCACCTGGAAGTAGTAGGGGGAGGGCTCCCCGGGCTGGCCGGGCAGCCCGGGGTTGCTGATGTAGCCGAACTGGTCGGCCGTCGCCGTGCTCGACACCATCGGGATCTTCGCCAGGTGCAGCTCCCTGATCGCCTCGCCGATGCCCGCCACGCTGCGCGGCAGGCCCACCACCCCCATCACGCGCTTGTCCTGCTCGGCCATGTCGATGATGAGCCGGGCCGCCCTGCGCCCATGGTCGAAGTTGTCGCCCGCGTTCGCGATCAGCACGTGTAACCGGGGGGTGCTGGTGACCGTACGCTGGTATTCCTCGACCGCGGCGAGCTCGGAGACCGCGGCGGCGAGCCGGGTGTCGTCCTCCGCCGTCTTCTTGATCGAGAACTCCCCGAACAGGACCAGGCTGATGTACCTGCCGGAGCCGATCGCGTAGGCGTTGTTCCGGTCGATCCTCTTGACCAGCTCCTTCACGTCGCCCTCGAACAGGGTCTCGGGGGTGCTCCTTTCCGCGTTGACGACGCCGACGCATTCGTCCTCGACCCGCTCGACCCAGGGCAGTCCGCCGCAGTGCTCGTTCCTGTCGAGCTGGATCGCGTACACGAGCGAGAGCGGGACGATCACCAGCAGCGCCATCACCGTCCAGTAGGCCATGGCCCGCCTGCGGCGCGGCGGCGACGGGTCGTCCTGCGGCTGCGCGGGAACGGCCGTCGCCTCGACGGTCAGCCGCAGCTCGGGAACGCCCAGCCGGGCCATGTTGCGCCACTGCGCGACCGCCTCCTCCAGGTCGCGCAGCGGCTTCGGCGCCGCCTGCGCCGGCGGCACGCCGTGGGGCACGGCCGCCAGCACGAGCATCGGGGCGAACAGGCCGGTCTTCTTGGTGATCTCCTCCATCAGCCGCAGGAACCGCGCGTTGACGCCGTCGGGGTCGGTGATCTGCAGGACCAGCAGGCAGTACTGGCCCCTGCCCCAGCTCGGCCACGGAACGATCCACTTCTTGTACGCCTCGTGCAGGTCCTGCATCAGGGCGTGGACCAGCAGTTCCTCGATGGCGTCGTCCGGCGCGGCCGCCAGGCGCAGCGCGTATTGCGGCAGCCGCTCGAACCGCCGTCTCGCCAGGGTCGGCTCGCTGCTGAACCAGCCGGTGAACAGCGAACCCCTGATCGACATCGTGCCCTGCGCCAGTGTGCCGCCCAGGGCCACCAGGAGGCCGAGCAGCCAGGGGATGACCCCCACGAGGTCGGCGGCGCCGCCGGCCCACCAGACGGCCAGCGTGCCCACCGGCACCCAGGTCGTGGCGGCACGCGCCAGGAAGTCGGCCGACGTCTTGACGTCGTCGCCGCCACCGCCTGCCATGCCGCGCCGCCAGTCCTTCAGCCGCTTCTTGTACAGCTGGTAGTCGGTGTGCGAGTGCGGGTCGGGCACGCGGCCCTCGGGCCTGGCCCGCGCCCACAACACGAACTGCGCGAGCGGGAAACGCGGCGGCGGCAGCAGCGACCCGCCCACCGGCTTGCCCAGCCGGCCGCGGTCGGTCTCGGCCTTGCCGGTGTGGTCCTCGTCGCCCGCCAGCGAGCTCACCAGGTCGAGGACCGACTCGTGCGCGCCGTCCATGACGCGGGCGTAGGGCACGGCCGTCTCGAACGGCTCGGCCAGCCGGTCGACCGCCGCCACCGCCTGCTCGCCGGTCACGAGCACGGTCGGCAGGGGCGGGTCGGCCCGCAGGAGGGTACGCCGGCGGATCAAGCGTTCGATGACACTGCGCAGATCGGCCATCTGGGCGCTCCTCCAGCCGGTGCCGTCCTCGTGCTCTGTCAACGATCGATCAATGAAAGGGGTTCATCATGTCTCATAGGCCGGGCCCCGGTCCAGGGCATTCCGCGGTGCTCGATAGGCTCGACTACGTGGCTGACATCGTGATTCCCGCTGACATCAAGCCCGCCGACGGCCGTTTCGGCTGCGGGCCTTCGAAGGTTCGCACCGAGCAGCTGGCCGCGCTCGCCGCCTCAGGCGCGGGCCTCATGGGCACCTCGCACCGCCAGAAGCCGGTGAAGGGCCTCGTCGGCCGCGTGCGCTCCGGGCTCGCCGACCTGTTCTCGCTGCCCGAGGGCTACCAGGTCGTGCTCGGCAACGGCGGCACCACCGCGTTCTGGGACATCGCCGCCTTCGGGCTGGTCCGCGACCGGTCGCAGCACCTGTCGTTCGGCGAGTTCTCCTCGAAGTTCGCCGCCGTCACGAAGAAGGCGCCCTGGCTGAGCGAGCCGAGCGTCATCACCTCCGAGGTCGGCACCCACCCCGCCGCGGTCGCCGAGGACGGCGTGGACGCCTACGCCCTCACCCACAACGAGACCTCGACCGGCGTCGCGATGCCGATCGAGCGGGTGGGCTCCGGTGACGCGCTGGTGCTGGTCGACGCCACCTCCGGCGCCGGCGGTCTGCCCGTCGACCTCGCCGAGACCGACGTCTACTACTTCGCGCCGCAGAAGAGCTTCGCCTCCGACGGCGGCCTGTGGATCGCGATCATGTCTCCGCGCGCCCTGGCAAGGGTCGAGGAGATCGCCGCTTCCGGCCGCTACGTGCCGGAGTTCTTCAGCCTGCCGGTCGCGATCGACAACTCCGCGAAGGACCAGACCTACAACACCCCGGCCGTGGCCACGCTGTTCCTGCTGGCGGAGCAGCTCGACTGGATGAACGCCGGCGGCGGCCTGGCCTGGACGACCGCCCGCACGGCCGAGTCCAGCTCGCGCCTCTACACGTGGGCGGAGAAGTCGCCCTACGCCTCGCCGTTCGCCGCCCCGGAGTTCCGCTCACAGGTGGTCGGCACGATCGACTTCTCCGACGACGTCGACGCCGCCGCCGTGGCCAAGGTGCTGCGCGCCAACGGCATCGTCGACACCGAGCCCTACCGCAAGCTCGGCCGCAACCAGCTGCGCATCGCGATGTTCCCGGCCATCGACCCGGCCGACATCGAGGCGCTGACGGTCTGCGTCGACCACGTCGTCGAGCGCCTCTAGCCCACAC
>NZ_SMJZ01000168.1 GCF_004348345.1 Nonomuraea longispora | reverse complement strand
GATTCCCAATCCCGGCCCTTCGGGCACCCCAGCCCCCGGCCCTTCCTCCAGCCCGCCGCCCGATCCGACGGCGAGCGAGCCGCCTCCGTCCGCCGAGCAGGCGCGGCGCGCGGCGCGGGACGGGCAGAAACTGGTCCAGGAGGAAGGAGCGGCCTTCGCCTCCTCCTTCGAGACCGGCGACCCCCAGCCGGCCTGGGCCGACACCCCCGAGACCGACGCCAAGGGCGACAAGAAGGCCGAGAACGTCGTCGGCACGCTGCCAGGCGGCATCGAGGGCGGCGTCTCCGACAAGATCGCCCGGATCACCGTCAGCGGCGAGTTCTTCGACTCCGGCGAGGTGAGGGAGAACCTCGCCGACACCGACGCGAGCACCAAGTGGCTCGTGGACAGCGGCACCGGCTGGGCGCAGTACGAGCTGTCCGAGCCGGTCGCCGTCGTGCACTACGCGCTGACCTCCGCCGACGACGCGCCCGAGCGTGACCCCCGTGACTGGCAGCTCCAGGGCTCGCAGGACGGGCAGACCTGGACGACGCTGGACACCCGGACCGGCGAGACGTTCTCGGCGCGTCACCAGCGCAAGAAATACCGCTTCACCAACACGAGCGCCTACTCCCACTACCGGCTGAACGTCACCCGCGTCGGCGGCGCCCCCATGTTGCAGCTGGCCGAGTGGGAGCTGTCCGACGGCGACGCCGGCGGCCGACCGCCCGGCGACATGCGCAGCCACGTCGGCGAGGGCCCGACCCGGGGGTACGTGTCCAAGCCGCGCGCCGGCTTCACCGGCCTGCGCGCGTTCCGGTACGCGGGCGGCACCACGTCGAGCGAGGGCGGCTACTCCACCAACAAGGTGTTCGAGGTGGACATCCCGGTCACGTCCGGGATGGAGCTGTCCTACCTGGTCTTCCCCGAGTTCACCGCGGCCGACCTGCGCTATCCCAGCACGTACGTCTCCGTGGACCTGGCCTTCGGCGACGGCACCTACCTCAGCGACCTGAAGGCCGTCGACCAGCACGGTGTCCGGCTGGCGCCCCGGGAGCAGGGCGAGTCGAAGACCCTGTACGCCGACCAGTGGAACTTCAAGCGCGCCGAGATCGGCAAGGTCGCCAAGGGCAAGCGGATCAGCCGCATCCTGGTGGCCTACGACAGTCCCGTGGGCGAGGCCGGCTTCCGCGGCTGGGTCGACGACATCAAGATCGTCTCGGAGCGGAAGCGGCAGCCGTACGAGGGCCGCGGCGGCGACCAGCGCTCGCCCTCGCAGTATGTGCTCACCACGCGCGGCACCCACTCCACGGGCGGGTTCTCGCGGGGCAACAACTTCCCCGCCACCGCCGTGCCGCACGGCTTCAACTTCTGGACGCCGATGACGGACGCGTCCTCGACGCGATGGCTCTACGAGTACCACCGGGCCAACAACGCGGCGAACCTGCCCGAGATCCAGGCGTTCACCGCCAGCCACGAGCCCAGTCCGTGGATGGGCGACCGGCAGACGTTCCAGTTCATGCCGTCGGCCGCCGAGGGGACGCCCGACCCGTCGAGGACCGCCCGCGCGCTGCCCTTCCGCCACGAGCGGGAGGTAGCCCAGCCGCACCTGTACGCGGTCACCTTCGACAACGGCCTGAAGACGGAGATCGCGCCCACCGACCACGCGGCGCTGGCCCGCTTCACCTTCCCGAAGTCGTCGGCCAAGCTGATCTTCGACAACGCGACCGGCGACGGCGGCCTGACCCTGGACGTGCCGGGCGGCGTGGTCACGGGCTACTCCGACGTGCGCAGCGACCTGTCGACCGGGGCCACGCGCATGTTCTACTACGCGACCTTCGACCGCCCGGTCACCGGCGGCGGCAAGCTGACCGGCGAGGGACGCGACAACGTGCTGGGCTACCTCGCGTTCGACGCTGGACAGGCGCGCACGGTCACCATGCGCATCGCGTCCTCGCTCATCAGCGTCGAGCAGGCCAAGCGCAACCTGGAGCTGGAGATCGGCGCCTCCGACACGCTGGAGCAGGTCAGCGAGCGGGCACGCAAGGCGTGGGACGCCAAGCTCGGCGTCATCGAGGTCGAGGGCGCGAGCCACGACCAGCTCGTCACGCTGTACTCCAACCTGTACCGGTTGTTCCTGTATCCCAACTCGGGTTTCGAGAACACCGGCACCGCCGACCGGCCGGTGTACAGGCACGCCGTGCAGTCGGCCACCGAGACCCCGCCCAGCACGCCCACCGAGACCGGGGCGAAGGTGGCGGACGGCAAGGTGTACGTCAACAACGGCTTCTGGGACACCTACCGCACCACCTGGCCGGCGTACGCGCTGCTCACGCCGAAGGCCGCCGGTGAGATGGTGGACGGGTTCGTGCGGCAGTACGAGGACGGCGGCTGGATCGCGCGGTGGTCCTCGCCGGGCTACGCCGACCTGATGGTCGGCACCAGCTCCGACGTCGCCTTCGCCGACGCCCACCTGAAGGGGGTCACGGGGTTCGACGCCGGGACCGCCTACGAGGCGGCGCTCAAGAACGCCACGGTCGCCCCGCCCACCCGCCACGTGGGGCGCAAGGGCCTGTCCACCTCCGTCTTCCTCGGCTACACGAGCACGGAGTCGACGGGCGAGGCCATGTCGTGGGCCATGGACGGCTACATCAACGACTTCGGCATCGCGAACATGGCCAAGGCGCTGGCCGAACGGTCGAAGGGCGCGGAGCGCGCCCGCTACCTGGAGGAGCACGAGTACTTCAGGAACCGGGCGCTCAACTACGTGCACATGTTCGACCCCGCGGTCCGCTTCTTCCAGGGCAGGAGCGCCGACGGTTCGTTCCGGCTCAAGCCGGACGCGTACGACCCGCGCCACTGGGGCCACGACTACACCGAGACGAACGGCTGGAACATGGCCTTCCACGTGCCGCAGGACGGCCGCGGCCTGGCCAACCTGTACGGCGGCGCGGACAAGCTGGCCGGCAAGCTCGACGCGTTCTTCGACGACCAGGAGACCGCGCTGTTCCCCGGCTCGTACAACGGGATCATCCACGAGATGCGCGAGGCCCGCGACATCCGGATGGGCCAGTACGGGCACAGCAACCAGCCCTCGCACCACATCCCCTACATGTACGACTACGCGGGACAACCGTGGAAGACCCAGGCCACGGTGCGCGAGGCACTCTCGCGGCTGTACCTGGGCAGCGAGATCGGCCAGGGGTACCCGGGGGACGAGGACAACGGGGAGATGTCGGCCTGGCAGGTCTTCGGCGCCCTCGGCTTCTACCCGCTGCAGATGGGCAGCCCCTACTACGCGATCGGCTCGCCGCTGTTCACGAAGGCGACCGTGCGCCTGGAGAACGGCAGGAAGCTGGTGATCAAGGCGCCGGGCAACAGCGCCCGCAACGTGTACGTCCAGGGGCTGAAGGTCAACGGCAAGCCGTACGGGAAGACGTACCTGCCGCATGACCTGATCGCCAAGGGCGGCGAGCTGGTGTTCGAGATGGGGCCGAAGCCGTCGCGCTGGGGCACCGGGAAGGACGCCGCTCCGCCCTCGATCACCGGCGACGACCGGGTCCCGACGCCGCTGCACGACCTCACGGGCCCGGGGCGCGGCACGGCGTCGGCGCCCGGCGACGCGGACGTGAGCGCGCTGTTCGACGACGACTCGGCCACCGGGGCGACGCTGCCCGAATGGGTGCGGTACTCCTTCGACGGCGAGCGCACGGCGCGCTACTACACGCTGACGTCCGGCTCGGGTGATCCCGTCCAGGATCCGTCCGGGTGGGTCCTGGAGGGCTCCAAGGACGGCAACGCGTGGAAGTCGATCGACAAGCGGGCGGGCGAGAGCTTCCGGTGGCGGTCGCAGACGCGCCCGTTCAAGATCACCAGTCCGAGCGCGTACCCCCATTACCGGCTCAGGTTCACCGACGGCAGGACGGTGTCGCTGGCGGAGGTGGAGCTGCTCGCTCACGAGCCGCCCGGCACATCGACGCTGGTCGTCGAGAGCTCCGGGGTCTTCGCCGCCCCCGGCGAGGCCGTGAAGCTCTCCGCGACCGTGGGCAACCACGGCACCAGGCCCGCGAGCGGGCGGCTCACCGCCACCGGGCCGGAGGGCTGGACGGTCAGGCCCGCCTCCGCCCGCTTCGGGCCCCTCGCGCCGGGCGCGTCCCAGAGCCTGACGTTCGAGGTGGCGGTGCCGGCGACGGCCGGGCCCGGCAGCCACGCGGTCAGGCTCGCCGCCACCTCCGGCCAGGGGTCGGCCGGGGAGCAGGTGGCGATCACGCTGATCGGCGACACCGTGGAGTTCACGCCCGGCACCCCGGCCGAGGAGCCCTGGCTCCTGGACGCGGGCGGGTCGAAGCTCGACGGCGAGGTGCACGACGGGCGTGCCCGCTTCACCGACGGCGAAAGCCACGCCACCTACCGGTTCGAGCTGCCCGCCCAGGTCACGGGCGGGTCGCTGACCCTCGACATCGCCAACCACTACCTGGTGGAGGTCTCGACCGACCAGCAGACCTGGCGGACGGTGCTGCGGGAGGAGGACGACGTGCGCGACCGGTCCAACCGGGCGGAGCACACGTTCGACCTGACCGACCTGCGGGGCGACTCTCCGGGGTTCTACCTGCGCATCGGTGACAGCAGGCCGGACGACGGCTGGGGGTCCTGGCTGGCCAGGGTACGCCTGGAGCTGGACCGTACGCAGGCCTGACGGGTGGAGCGGCGGCCACCCGGCCGGGGGTGGCCGCCGCGAGCAAGTGGAACGTTCACACGTACGCACCCAGGTCGATCAGCCCACGTTGCGCTCTTGACGATCACCGCCGCTCGCCCCAGAATCCGGGAAATCGATTTCACCCAGGGCAGCGGCTTCCCGGTCTGCGGCGCGAGTGGATAGCGTGTGCGCCGTCAGACGTGTTGACAGGGTGGCTGGCGAAGCGAAAGATACGGTCATCCGTACAATTTGTGGAGGGTGCATGAAGCTCATGGCCGCCGTGGTGCTGCTCCTGGGGGTCCTGGTCTCCCCAGCGCGGGCCGCCGACACGATCGAGGCCCACTACGCGGCAGCGGGGCCATGGGAGGTGGCCACCGCCGACGTCGCCGCCGGCTATCGCATTCACTACCCGGCCGACCTGGGCGAAGGAGGCGTCGAACACCCCATCGTCACCTGGGGCAACGGCACGGATGCCGTGCCCGCCCAGTATCCGGGAGTGCTCGAGCAGCTCGCCTCCTGGGGGTTCGTGGTGATCGCCACGACGGACACGACGACGGGCACCGGCGCGGAGATGATCGACGCCGCGGAATATCTGGTGGCCAGGAACGGCGACTCCTCCAGCGTGTTCCACGGCAAGCTCGACGTCGGCAGGGTCGGCGCCGTCGGCCACTCGCAGGGCGCGGGCGGCTCCGTCAACACGGCCACCAAGTCGGGCGGCCTGATCTCGTCGGTCGTGCCGATAGCGCTGCCCGCCCCGATCTGGGTCGACCCGGACGACGCGTTCCACGTGGACCAGCTCGACTGCCCCGTGCTCTTCCTCAGCGGCACCCAGGACGGCATCATCTCCCCGCACTCGGCGATCCGCGCCTACTACCAGGCCGTCCCCGGCCCCGCCGCCAAGGCCATGCTCAAGGGGGCCGGCCACAACACGATCCAGGGCGACGGCGGCGGCTTCCTCGGCTACCTGACCGCCTGGCTGATGTACACCCTCCAGGGCGACACCTACGCCCGCGGCGCCTTCGCCGGCTCCACCCCGGAGATCGGCACCAACGCCTCCTGGAACAACACCGCCCAGAAGAACCTCCCCTGAGCCTCAGCCGATCGCGAAGGCCGCGGCGGCGTTGCCGGTCAGCGCCGCCCGCGCCACCTCGCCGAGCCCCGCGGCCTCCAGCCGCGGCACGAACCTCTCCAGCAGGTACGTCAAACCAGGCCCGCCGCCGAGACTCGGCCAGTAGGACCTGCGGGCGAGGTCCATGCCGAACAACAACCGGTGCCCGAGCCCCCGCCCCGCGAGCGCCTCGACCAGCGCCACGACGTCGCTGTCCGGCCCGTACTTGACCCGGCCCGGCCGGTCGAAGGCGAGGTAGGCGCCCCGCTCCGCCAGCGAGACGAGATAGCCGGGGTCGGGGTTGTGGTCGATGTGCCCGAGCACCACCCGGTCGACGTCCAGCGCGTCCAGCAGCTCGTGCCCCATCGTGCCCTTGTCGCAGTGGGTGACGACCGGGGCGCCGGTGCGGCGCGCGGCCTGGGCGACGGCGCTGATCAGCCGGACGTGCGGCAGCCGGTGGTAGCCGGCGGCGAGCTTGATGGCGCCGGCCCGCGCGGGTGAACGCCGCACGATCGGTCCGACCAGGCCGAGCTCGTCCATGCCCTCCTCGATCTCCGAGACCAGCAGACGGGCGATCTCGTCGGCGTCGTAGTGGTGCAGCCAGTGCGCGTCGCTGTAGTACGTGCTCTTGTGGAAGCCGGTCACGGCCACCACGTGCAGGCCGGTGCGCTCGGAGAGCGCCCGCATCAGCCGGGGGGCGCGGCCGAAGCCCAGCGGGGTCATCTCCACGACGGCGTCGAGCCCGTGCCGTCGCGCCGCCGTGACCTCCGCGACGGCGGCCTCCAGCGAGTCGAGCCGGTAGTCGGGCTCGTTGCGCACGGGCCAGCCGCCGGTCATGAACAGGTGCTCGTGGGAGTAGGTGACGCCGAGCTCCCCGACGTCGCCCAGCACGGTGCGGACCGTCACAGGATGGCTCCGTTCGCGCGCAGCCGGCCGCGCAGGACGTCCACGTCGACGTCCGCCGGTTCCGCCGCGCTCTCCACCGCGAGGGCGGCGGCCGTGCCCGCGGCCTCCCCCATGGCCATGCACTGCCCCATCGAGCGGGCGGAGGCGTGCGCGTCGTGGGTCGCGGACAGGGATCGCCCCGCCACGACCAGGCCGGGGGCCTCGGCGGCGGGCAGCAGGCAGCGGTAGGGGATGCCGTAGGTGCCGTGGTCGCGGACGTACTCCCAGCGGGTCCCCGCTCCCGCGTCGTGGTCCTCGATGGGGGCGCCGCAGCGGGCGATCGTGTCGGGATGGTCCCGCCCGGCCAGTACGTCCTCAGCGGTCAGGACATATCGGCCTTTGAGGCGTCGGGACTCCCGCACCCCGATCCGGATCGACGTGCCCAGCAGCACGGCGGAGCCGTACCCCGGGACCTTCTCCCGCAGGAAGCGCACGTACGCGTCCGCCTGCCGCCGCCCCTCACGCTCGGCCCGCGACAACTCGAGCGGGTCGGTGGGATCCAGGCCGCTCACCCGCGTGAGGTTGGCGTGCACGATGCCGTCGTGCACCGTCCTGTGCACCGACCCGTCGCGCCGGGCCAGCCCGTAGGCGTCCCCCGCCTCCTCCATGAGAGCGCGCAGCTCGGCCGCCGAGGTCGCCGACAGGTCCACGCCGCCGAGCCGGAACGTCGTGGTCATCGGCTGCAGCCGCATGCCGGGCCGCTCGACCGCGGCCCCGGCCCGCCAGGCGATCTCCGCGTCCCCTGTGGCGTCGACCAGCACCGGCGCCCTGATCGCGAACCGCCCGGCGACGGTCTCCACCTCGTCGCCCGTCCCGCAGACCCGGGCGTGCAGGAGGACGGTGACGCCGGCGGTGAGCTCGTCCCACACCAGCTTGAGCGCCTCGGGCTCGTACGTGACCCCCGTCCCCGCCCCGTAGGTGTTGGGCCGCTCGAACGCCGACCCGGTGGCGAACAACCGCTCGCACACCTCCCACCCGATGCCGCCGACCACCCTCGGGGACGTGGGCCCCGGCGCGTAGAAGCCGTAGAAGGTGTCGAGCACCGCCGCGCCGGTGCCGCCGAGGTACCCGGCACTCTCCACCAGCAGGCAGCGGGCGCCGGACCTGGCGGTTGCCACCGCGGCGGCGCACCCCGCGCTGCCTCCCCCCGCGACGATCACGTCGCCTTCCCACAGCACGTTCACCGCAGCGTTCCTCTCATCGCAGATGCCAGCCGCCGTCGACGGGGATGACGGCTCCTGTCGTACGCCCTGCCGCGGGCGACAGCAGCCAGAGCACGGCGGCGGCGATGTCCTCAGGGGTGCAGAGCCTGGCCCCCAGCGGCATGAGCTCGGGCAGCCTGGCCTGGATGGCGCGGTCGTTCTGCGCGCGGCGGCTCATGGGGGTGGCCACCAGGCCGGCGGAGACCAGGTTGATCCGCACCCCGCGCGGCGCCGTCTCGCGGGCGGCCGACCTGATCAGCGGGATGAGCGCCCCCTTGGACGAGGCGTAGGCGACGGTGCGGAAGTCGTCGTCGAGCGTGGTGCCCAGTGCCGAGCCGACCACCACGATCGACCCGCCCTCCTCCATCGCGGGGATGGCCGCGCGCAGCAGCCGGAACACCGACGTGTGGTTGACGCGGTGCACCTCGTCCCACGCCTCGTCGCCGCACGCGGTGACGCCGCCGTCGCCCAGCGCCCTGCCGGACATGCCGACCGCGTGCACGACCCCGGTGATCTTCCCGTAGGCCGAGGCCTGGGCGATGGCCTGCTCGGCCCCGCCCGGCCGGGTGATGTCCAGGTCGTTGTCGAGGTCGGCGCCGAAGACCTGGCCGCCCGCCGCCCGCACCGCCTCCACGCAGGCCCGGCCGATGCCGCCGGCGGCCCCCGCCACCACGACGGTCATGCGCCCGGCTTCCTCAGCACCTCGCAGGCCCGGCGCGCGTGCTCCAGGTAGGCGGCCTCGAACAGCTCGTCGGAGCGCTCCCGGCCGACGAGCTTGGCGCTGGAGATCACCGGCGGCACCAGGCCGTCCTCCGCGAGCAGCTCCGCCGTACGGACCTTGATCTCGTTGACCACGGCGACCACCGCCAGCGTGCTGCCCGGCCCGACCGGCTCGGCCAGCCCCTCGACCCGGCACAACGCGTCGCCCACGGGCGTGCGCAGGTCGATCACCACGTCGGCGTGGTCGGCCAGCCGGGTGCCGCTCGGATGGCCAGGCTCGACCGCGTACGTCTCCCGCGACGACGTCACCGCGACGACGGGCACGCCCGCCTTGCGCAGCCCCATGGCCATCTCGATCGGGACCGCGTTGAGGCCGCTGACGCTGAACACGATCGCCGCGTCCGTCGGCCGCAGCTCGTAGTTGGCCAGGATCTGCTCGGCCAGCCCCTCGACCCGCTCGACGAACATCGCCTGCCGCATCCCGTTCGCCCCCGCGACCTGGGTGTAGAACGTCGTCGACAACTCCACGACGGGGTGGAAACCGGGGTAGGAGCCGTAACGGGGGAACAACTCCTCCACGCCCATGCGCGAGTGCCCGGTCCCGAACGTGTGCACCACTCCCCCGTCGCCGATCACCCGCGCCGCGATGCCGGCGGCGGCGGCGATCGGCTCCTCCTGCGTACGCTCGATCTCCCCGAGCAGCTCCATCGCCTGCCTGATCCACTTCACTGCGGCTCACCTCCGTAGAGCGCCGCGCCGATCGCCCCGGCCCACGGGCCGAGCGCGGCGGGCGACACCGTCACGTCACCGATGAGCGGACGTCTCCGCTCGAACTCGTCGCGCATGGCGCTCAGCATGAGGTCGAGCGCCCCGGCCACTCCGCCCCCGACGACGATCGTCCCTATCCCGAGCAGCGCCGCCGCGTCGCCGAGCGCCACTCCCAGCGCCCGTCCGGCCCGGCTCATCGCCGCCGCGGCCTCCCGGTCGCCCGACCGCGCCGCCGCCGCGACGGCGGCAGCGGTGGCGAAGCCGTCGAGTCCCCGCACGATCGCCGGGGCCGCCGCGTACGTCTCGACGCAGCCCCGGTTGCCGCAGCAGCACGGCGGCCCTGAGGGGTCGGCCGTGATGTGGCCGACCTCGCCCAGGTTGTCGCGGGGCCCCGCGAGGATCTCGCCGCCCAGCGCCACCGCGCCGCCGACGCCCGTCCCGAGCACCGCGAACAGCACGTCCGACCTGCCTCGGGCAGCGCCCGTGCGGAGCTCGGCCAGCGCGAACGCGCGGGCGTCGTTGACCACGGCGACCGGCAGCCCGGTGCCGGCGCTCAGTTGCGGCCCGACGGGGAAATCCGTCCAGTCGCCCGGCGGGTTGGGCACGAACCGGGCGATCCCCGCGGCCCGGTCGACGTGGCCGGGCAGGCCGATCCCGATGCTCGTCACGCCCTCACGTACGAGCCCGCGCGCCAGCTCCACCACCGCGCCCGGCCCTGGCGGCGTCGGCGCGGAGCCCGAGCCGAGCACCTCGTGGTCCGCGCCGAGCATCGCCCACTTCACGGTGGTGCCCCCGACGTCGACCCCGAGCCGCGTCACCACGTGAGGGGTCCCGCTCCGGACACGGAGCCGGACGGGGTGATCAGTTCCACATGGCCGGTGGCCGCGAGCCGCCCGTGCCCGTCCGGCGTGACGGTCAGCGCCCGGCTCCCGAACGACGCGCCGCCACCGACGTGAAGGCGGCCCGACCCGTCCGGTACGACGCCCAGCAGCCGCAGGTAGGCCAGTAGCGGCTGGGCGTGCGCGTGCAGGTTGGCCACCGGGTAGGCCTGCATGGCGACGCCGAGGTCGGCCAGGTCCCAGGTGCGGCCAGGGCGGGCCGCCTCGGGCGGCAGGTAGGCGTCGGGGCCGGACAGCGTGCCCTCCCACACCTCCGGGTAGGCCGCCGCGTGGGAGGCCAGCGACATCCGCCGCCACCACGACCAGCCAAGTTCGGGGGCGTGCTCGGCGGCGGCCCAGATGAGCGTCATGTTGATCGCGTACCAGACCGCGCCGTCCCCGGCCTTGCCGCCCGGCAGGGCGGGCCAGCGTACGCGCGCGCCCAGGGGCGATCCGGCGGCGGCCGTGGCCTCGATCGTGGTCAGCAGTTCGCGGGCCCGGTCCGGCGTGGCGGCCCCGCAGAGGATCGCCCACGGCTGGACCTCCAGCCACAGGTCGTCCTCCCCGACCACCACGCCCGGGCCGTAGGCGCGGCGGAACCAGCGTCCGGTCCACTCGCCGGCCACCAGGTCGCGCAGGGTCGCGCCCAGCCCGCGCGCCTCCTTGCCGGTCGCGTGGTCGCCGAGCCGCTCGGCCAGCGCCGCGTAGCGGGGGAGCACCCAGGCCGCCATCGCGGAGTTGAGCACCGACTCGCCGCGTTCGACCATGTCCTCGGCGGGTGCGCCGCTCCTGGAGATCGCCAGGTCGTTCCAGTCGGCGTTGAGGATGCGCACATGCCCGTGGTCGCCGCGCCCCACCACGTCGGCGAAGAAGCGGAACTGCCGTCGCAGGTGCTCCCCCAGCGGCACGGGCGGCGCGTCGTGCACCGGGTGGAAGGGCACGTCCGCGCCGAACGCGGCCACGTCCCCGGTCGCGGCCAGGTACTCGGCGGCCAGCCACAACGCCCACAGGTTCTGGTCGGACGGCCGGAACAGGTCGGTCCACGGTGACTTGTCCGGCCCCAGCGCGTACGGCAGGTCGCCGTCGGGGCTCCCCCAGGCGCAGGTGTTGCGCAGCACGGACAGGGCCAGGTCGGGCTCGGTGTACACGAGGGGCAGCGCGTGCTGGAGCGGGTCGCGCGCGGCCCCGTTGAACCCGTGCCGGAAGGAGTAGCACGAACCCTGGTCGAGGGTGTGGCCGCCGAGCACACCGTCGGCGCAGGCGCCGCCGGTCAGCAGCGCCGCGTGCCAGGGCACCTCGCGCTCGGCCTCGGGAGCCTGGCCCGCGTGTGCCCGGGGCAGCCGCGCGGCCAGCCCGGCGAGGCTCTCCTCGGTGCCGCCGATCTCCTGCGCGTCCTCGCCGAGCAGGCCGTAGCGCAGCTCGACGGTCCGCTCGCCGCCCGGTTCCACGTCGAGGGGAATCGTGAGACGTCCCGCGCGGGTGCGTTCGCCGCCGATCAGCTCCAGTTCGAGTCCGGGGTCGGGGGCCGGCGCCGGGCCGCTGATCAGGCGGACGTCGGCCGGACGGGACTGCCATTCCTCGGTCAGCGGCAGGCGTACCGGCTCGTCCGTCAGGTTGCGCACGCGCAGCCGGATCAGCACCCAGGGCTGCTCGCCCTCCGGGCAGAGCACGGTGCGCTCCAGCCGGACCCGCTCGTCCGCGACCCGCACCACCGCGAACGCCGGGCCGAACAGCCGCTCGGTCGTGGACCCTGCGGTCGACAGGCCGCCGGCCGTGGCGACGCCGGTCTCGCGGGTCAGCCAGCGCAGCCCGGTGTGCTCGTCGAACAGGTCGAAGCGCCCGTAGTTGTCGGCCACCAGCGTGATGCGCCGGTTGCCCAGGTGGACGACGTGCCGCCGGGTCGGCGGATCGAGGATCGGGTCCCACGACGCGCGCGGGTCGCGCTCCTGGTCCATCGTGTACGAGAACGCGGGCAGGCCGTGGACGAGCGTCCACTCGCCGAAGGCGGTCACTTCTTGACACCCCCGAGGGTCAGTCCGGCGACGTAGTAGCGCTGGAGGAAGAACATGAGGACGATCGGCGGCACCGCGGTGACGAGCGCGGCGGTGGTCATGAGCCGGATGTCGTAGCCGATCTCGGTCTGGAGCTGGGAGATCCCGACCGGCAGCGGCCACAGCGCCGGGTCGTTGGCGACGAGCAGCGGCCAGAGCAGATTGTCCCACTGCGTGAGGAACTGCAGCAGGAACAGCGTCAGCAGCGCGGGCCGCAGCAGCGGGACGGCGATGGTGGCGAAGATCCGGACCTCGCCCGCGCCGTCCACCCGCGCCGCGAGCAGCAACTCCTCGGGCAGGCCGAGGGCGAACTGCCGGACCAGGAACACGCCGAACGCGCTGATCATGCTCGGCACGATCATGCCCTGGTAGGTGTCGATCCAGCCGAGCTGGTGCACGATCACGTACACGGGCACCATGACGACGGTGGGCGAGAGCGCCAGCGTGCCGACGACCAGCACGAACAGCACCTTCTTGCCGCGGAAGCGGAGCCTGGCGAGCGCGTAGCCGCTCGCGCCGGCGAAGAGCACGTCGAGCAGGCCGATGCCGAAGGACAGGATGAGGCTGTTGCGGAAGTAGACGGGGAAGTCGCCGCCGGCGAACATCTCGGCGATGTTGGCGAACAGGCTGAACTCCGCGCCGCCGCCCTCGGGCGCCGAGGCCACGACTGCCATGACGCCGACGGGCAGCAGCATGACCGCGACCACCAGGCAGAGCAGGACCCTAGTCATCGCCACCGCCGCGCAGGAAACGGAACTGCACGAGCGACAGCACGACCAGCACCGCGAGCAGCACCATGGCCATGGCCGAGGCGTAGCCCATGCGCTCGAAGCCGAAGGCGTTCGACCACATGTAGTACGGCAGCACCTCCGTGGCGCCCGCCGGTCCTCCGCCGGTCAGCAGGAACGCGGGGATGAACGCCTGCATCGACCCCACCACGGCGATGACCAGCACGAAGAGCAGAGTCCTGCGCAGCAGCGGGAGGGTGATCGAGAAGAAAGCGCGTACGGGCCCCGCGCCGTCCAGCGCGGCCGCCTCGTACACGCTGGGCGGGAGCCCCTGGAGCCCTGCCGTCAGGATGATCACGAAGAGCCCGAGGTGTTTCCAGGTGACCATGATCACCAGGGCCCAGAGCGCGATCCCGTCATCGGTCAGCCAGGACACCGGGCCGAACCCCGCGACGCCGAGCACCGCGTTGGCCGGGCCGCCGTCGGCGTAGATGATGCGCCAGACCACGGAGGTGGCCACCAGCGGCATCACCGCGGGGATCATCATCAGACCGCGCAGCACGCCGTTGAGGCGCCCCGGTCGCGCCAGCGGCACGGCGATCGCCAGGGCCAGCACGATCGACGGGATGACCGAGCCCGCCGTGTAGACGAGGGTGACCTGGGCGGAGTTCCAGAATCCCGGGTCCTCCGCCATCTTGCGGTAGTTGTCCAGGCCGACCCACTCCGGCATCCCGGCCAGGTCGTAGCGGGTGAAGCTCAGATAGGCCGCCGACAGGAACGGCAGCAGCCAGAACACGCCGAAGTAGATCGCCGCGGGCAGCGCCAGCAGCCCGCCCGCCCGGCCTTCCGCCCGTCGCTGTCCCTGGCCTGACAGCGTGGCCGGGCGGCCGATCCGCAGTTGGACGGTTGTCACAGCGCGAGCCGCATCGCCTGGTCGAAGTCCTGCGCCGCCTGCTCAGGGGTCTTCTTCCCGTGGGCCACGGCGTCGCCCGCGTCGGTGAGCGCCTTGGCCATCTCGGCCCACACGGGGGTCCGCGGGCCGAAGTCGGCGTCGGGGGCGGAGGCCGCCATGATCTCGATGGCCTTCTGGTCGGCGCCTTCGAGCTTCTCCCAGCCCGTGATCGGGGTGAGCGAGCCCGCGTCGCGCAGCTGCTCCGCCGCCACGTCGGGCCGCTGCAGGTAGTCGATGAAGTGCCAGGCCGTGTGGGGGATCTCGCTCTTCTCCGCCACCGCCCAGCCCCAGGTGTAGGCGGGCACCACCGCCGGACCGGCGTCGAAGCGCGGCATAGGCGCGATGTCGTAGACCTTGCCGAACTCCAGCTTCTTGTCGAGCGTCGGCAGCAGGTCCATCGCGAACAGGCCGGAGACGATCATCGCCGCCTCTCCACTGGCGAACAAACCGAACGCGGACAGCGGGTTGGACAGCTTGGCGTTGCCCAGGCCGGCGTAGAACCGCAGCGCTTCCACCCCCGCGTCGGTGGCCATCGTGGCCCTGCTGCCGTCGGGGCTGAGAATCGTGCCGCCCTTCCCCTTGACCAGGGCGAGCAGTTGCATGACCGTCCACTGCGGGTTGCCGAGGATCCACTGCAGGCCGACCTTCTTCCCGTCGGCCGAGGTCAGCCGCTTGCTGTAGTCGGCGACCTCCTCCCACGTCGTGGGCGGCTTGTCGGGGTCGAGCCCGGCCTCGGCGAACCGGTCGCGGCGGTAGTAGAGGTAGCAGAGGGTGTAGTCGGTCGGTACGCCGTACGCCTTGCCCTCGTAGGTGAGCGAGTCGACGGCCGTCTTGTCGAAGCCGCTGCTGAGCGACTGGTCCGCGGGCGCCAGGCGGCCCTTGCGGGCGTGGCCGGGGATGGTCCAGCCGCCGACCCTGAACACGTCGGGCGGGGAACCGCCCGTGAAGGCCGTGAGCAGCTTGGTGTCGAGCTGGGCCACCGGGATGAAGAGCGGCTTCACGCCGACCTCGCGGAACTCCCGCGTGTACTTCTCGACCAGCGGGGTGAAGACCGCGTCGTAGGCCCGCGTCTGGTGCAGCCAGACCGACAGGTCGCCGCGCGGCACGCCGTCGGCGGGGGCCTGGGGCTTGTCCTCCCGGCCGCCGCACGCGGCCAGCACGGGCGCGAGCGCGGCGGCGGCGAGCAGGCTCCGTCTGGACACACGGTTCATGTCGGCCCCTGACCCATCAGGGCGTTCTTCGCGTCGTTGAGCTCGACGGAGAACACCGTGATGTCGCCCCTGGCGTGGCGGATCGTGTATTCGAGCGGCAGCCCGCCTTCGGTGACCGTCGAGCGTGCGGTGGCCAGCAGGGCGGCGGCCATGGGCACGTGCAGCAGCCCGGCCAGGCGGTAGTCGGCGTTGACCGCGCCGATCGTCTCCTTGCCGGAGGCCGGGCTCAGGCCGTACTTCAGCCGCAGCAGGCCGTAGAGCGAGCCGGTCAGGTCCTGGTCGAGGATGCCGGGCACCAGCTCGGCGGGCAGATGGGCGCTCTCGATCATGCAGGGCTCGTCGTCGAGCATCCTGATGCGTTCGATGAAGACGATCCCCGCGCCGGCCTCCAGGCCGAGGGCGGGGGCGAGGTCGGCGGCGCACGGCTGCATGCGCGCCTCCAGCACCCGCGTGGTCGGCTTGCGGCCCAGCCGCGCCATCGTCTCGGTGAAGCCGGCCGGCCGTGAGCCCAGCTCGGAGGTGACGCCGGCCGGGGCGGTGTAGGTGCCGCTGCCCTGCCGGGCCACCAGCAGCCCCTCCTGCACCAGGTCGCCGATCGCCCGCCGCGCGGTGGCCCGGCTGACCCCCGCGAAGGCCATGAGGTCCTTCTCGGCCGGGATCGGGGTGTCGGGCACGCACTCGCTGATCACCGCGCGCAGGCGCTCGCGCAGCTGGTAGTAGAGCGGCACGGCGGCGCCGGGTTCCAGAGCCAGCCGCCGCGCCCAGTCGATGTCGGTCATCCGGTGCCTCACGCCCACGAAGTTGTACGGACGACCGTATCTTTTCGGTCGGCGTGCACGCCTGTCAATGGAACCTGCCCAGGAGGCCCGGTTGTTGGTGGCGGAGGTGCGGCCGTCCCCGCTCTGCGCGGAGTAGGCGAGCGCGTTCCCGGCCGGCACCGGGTCGGGGGCGGGCGGCCTGGTACGGGCGCACGCTGGTGGCGGTGGACCTCTGGTTCCCCCTGCGCCTGCGGCGCGGCCCACGACAGGTCGCGTTCCTGCCGTGGTTCGTTCGACCGCACGTGCCGTGGGGCCTCGCCGTTCCGGCGGTCGCGGGGGGTCGTTCGTCGGATGGCGGTCGTCCGGCACAGGGCGCTGGGGAAGGGAGAACGGAACGCCCCACGGCCGCCGGCTCACGGCTCCTCGGCCCTGATGTTCAGCGTGATCGCGCCGGCGGCGTGCAGGCTGGTCAGCAGGGTCCGGTCGCCGGCGGGGTCGAGCCAGATCTGCAGGTCGGCAGGCCCCTGCGGCCTGGGCAGCGGGCCTGCGGGCTCGTAGAAGGCCGCGACCAGCACCAGGGGCACCGGCGCCTTCCACCGGACGGGGGCGGGGGGTTCGTGCCGGCCGCCGAGGATCACGGCGCGCTCCGCGTCGTCGCAGGCGTCGAGCCGGTGTCCGGCCGCGAGCCGGGCCTGGAGCCCGACCTGCACGTCCATGGCGAGCCGCACCCGCGCCGCCGCGCGCTCGCCGTCGGTGGCGAGATCGCCGTACCCGGGAATGAGCAGCCCGACGAGGTCGGCCACGTCGCCGGCGTACCCGCGGAGGCTCCCGCCCGCGAAGATCATCTCGAAGCGGTACGGCCGGCCGTCGTTCCTGAGGGGAGCGGCCGGAGGGGCCTCCGCCGATGAGCCGTTACGGACCACCACGACGGCGTCGTGTCCCCTCATGTGCCCGGCACCCATCGTGTGGCGGCGTACAGGGCCGTGAGCTGCTCCTTGTCGGCGGCCCGCCAGAAGAGCTCGTCCATCAGCGTACGGAAGGCCAGGCTGCCCCGCTCCGTGACGTCCAGCGCGGGATCGTGCGCGAAGAGCTCGGCGTGGGCGCCCACCTCGTCGTGCCGGCCGCCGTTGGGGTGATCGCCCAGCGCCGCCGTGCGCAACGCCGCCTCGACCAGCGCTAGCGACACCTTGACCTGCGACTGGATCACGGCGGGGTCGAGCGAGCCGTCCCACAACCGCAGCTCGACGTGGTCGTGCGCGCTGCCGCGCACCGCCTCCATGTTCAGCGCCACCTCGCGGGGCCCGGCGGCGTACGCCGCCGGGCCGATCGGCTGGTAACCCGCGGCGGGCAGGTTGTTCGGCCAGCAGTAGGCCAGGCCCCGGTGGCTCGCCCGCTCCGGGTTCTGCGCGAGCCTGAACAGCGTGTCGGCGTGGTGACCCGCGTAGCGCAGCAGCCCGGCGTGGTGCTCCACGATGTGGTCGTAGTCGTGGGCGCTCACGTGGACGTGCCCGCCGGTCGAGACGCTCGCCGTGCCGCCGTGGGAGCGGATGATCTCGCAGGCGATGCGGAGGTTCTCCCACGTGGCGGGCTCGTCGTACAGGATGGGCGAGACCAGCTCACCCGCGACCGTGCCGTCCCGCTCCAGGCTCCACAGACCGCGCCCGCCCTCCTTGCCCGGACGGTAACCGGCACCGCGCATCGTGTGGCGGCCGTGCATCTGGGCGTCGCCGGTCAGACCGGCCTCGTGCAGAGAACGGGCGATCGCCTCCAGCCTCATGACGTCGGTACGGTCCGGCAGGTCGAACTCCAGCTCCAGCCCGAACCCCCTCCCCCGGTCACGGTCGGCGAGGGACGCGGTGGCGTTCCCCATCATGTACGGGATCACCGTCTCCCCCGCGACCGCGCGTTCCATCACCCGCTCGTAGGCATGGCGGAACGCGGAGAAGTCCCTCGTGTACGACACCTCGGACCGCTCCGGCCAGCGCCGCCACGCCTCGACGCGGGAGTCCAGCGAGGCTACCCGTTCCCGCTCCGCCACGGCCAGCGGATCGGGGCCGGCCAACCGGGACAACGAGCGGCGCAGCCGGGAATGGGCACGGTCGTACGCCTCCTGCGCCTGCGCGTGCTCCCGGACCGCGGCCTGCCGAGCCTCCCTGACGACCGCCGGGGACAGATCGTGCAACCCCGGCGGGACATGCCGCGGCCCCTGCCACCGCCCGGCCCCGTCACGGCCGGCGGGCGGGGCGAGGGCGTCGAGCAGTTCCCGCCGATCCACCGGCCCGAACAGGTCGAACCCGGCCTGCCGCACGTCGGCCGCCCTCCGCGTCAGCCGTTCCACGGAATGGCCGAACCCCGCCTCGGTGGCCAGCCGGCGCAGCGGATCGAACGCCCACAACCGGGACGGCGTCTCCGAGCGGGCGAGCTCGGCGAGCCGCGCCAGCGAGCGCGCCTCGTCGTCGCGGGGACGCGCGAAACCGTGCTCCTCCGCGAGCCGCAGCCCGTCCCAGAGGTAAGGGTCCCGCTCCCGGTGCGCGACGAGTAGACCGGTGAGCTCCTGGGCGTTCGTCGCCCGTACGAGGTCGGCGCCGTACGCCTGCGACTCCTCCGCCAGGCGGACGAGATGCCTGACGGAGCCGCCCAGGCCGGCATCCAGCGACAACCGCGCCAGCGCGGACCCGTCGTGCCCCCCGCCGAGCCTCGGGCGGTCGACGATCCCGTCGAGGTGAGCGAGCAGCCGGGCCGTCGCGTCGCCGGGCTCCGGCACGGCGTGCCTCTCCGCGAGCACCATCCCGTTCCACAGGGCAGGGTCCTCGTTCCAGAACTGCTCCATGCCTCGGCGGAAGGCGCCGGCCTCGCCCTCCCCGGCCGGCAGATAACCGTTCTCGTGGGCCGTACGGACGGCCACGAGCAGCTCGGCGACACGATGAGGACCCGGCCCCACCTGCCCGCTGCGCAGGGGAGCGACGAAATCCCTGACCCTGCTCTGGGTCAGGGGCTCCCCCATCATCCTGAGCATGAGCCCGGCCGTACGCGCCTGCGCGGCGGTGACCTCCCGCAGCCCGAACAACTCCCGATGGCGGTAGCCCTTCCAGCGGAAGGAATCCGCCGCCATGCACGCCCTGAGGGTGTCCGCCAGCGCGGCACGACCGGCGGCGCCGTCCGGGGCCATCGCGAACCGCTCGGCGTCGTTGTAGAGGTCGACCAGGGCGTCGATGTCCCGGTGCAGGCCGACCTCGTCCGCCAGCCGGTGCACGGCCCGCTGCGCCGCCGACTCGCCGGAGATCCTGCTCATCCGCGCCAGAGCCCTCGCCGTCGTCTCGCTGTCGTTGACGACGCCCAGTTCCCGCCTCAGCCGCCGGCCCTCGGCCAGGAGCTCCGCATCGGGCACGGGCCGCGGGGTGTCCCCGCCGGGAGGCGTCCAGCGGTGCACCACCGCCGCGGCCTCAGCGAAGTTCCGCGACCGGGAATCGGCGACCGGCCAGAACTCACCGGGTGCCGGGCGGGCGCCCATGGGATCCACGGGGTCCAGGACCGGCGCCCTCCCGTCATGAGGCGTCCACGTCGACGTCAAGGTCACCGGCTCGGCGTGGGGCGGTCGCGTACCGGGGTCGCGCGGCTGCCGGGCGGCGCTCGCCGCTTCCCCTTGACCACCCACCGGTTCACCGGACGCCGGCCGCTGGCGAACGTGGTCGACGTGGTCGACGTGGTCGGGGCGCCCGGCCCACTCAGGCGCGGGGTCGGCACGACCGTGGCCGGCGCCTCCAGCTCTCTCCTGCGCGGAACCGGGATCCACGGGTTCCACAACGTGAGCGGGGTGCTGGTCGGTCGTGCTTCCCGAGGGGACGTTGATCGGCAGGACATTGGCCGTGAGCAGCGGACCACGGGGGAGTCCGGCCGGCTGTACCCCCTGGGAGGACGGCTCGCCGATCGGGCTCGGCTCGGCCGGGTGGAGCTGCGCGGGACGTGTGGGGCTTCCGGCGTGTTCGGGGCCGGACAGGGGCGTGTCGTGGCGCCGGGTGACCTCACCCACGATCGTCTCCCCCCGGTGCGGCTGGCCGAGGGCGCCGCCCGGTTCGGGCGTCTGCCGATTGATCAGGGCGCCGACGTCCTCGTGGTGCCCGGGCTGCGGATGGAGCACCACGGCCGAGCCGCCGGCGCCCCGCGGGACGTCGTCACCTCCACCCGCCGGAGGCGACCCGTCCGCGGCTCGCGGAACAGGCACGGGCGAAGTGCCGGACATGCCCGAGCCGCTGCTGCCGCTGCCGACGTCGGTGCCCGTACCGGGTGCCGTGCCCGTGCCGGGGTCCGTGCCGGGGTCCGTGCCCGTGCCTGGGGGTGTGCCGGTGCCGGAGGCCGGAGCGCTGTTGGCCGGAGCGCCGGAGGCCGGGGTTCCGTCAGTGGGAGTGCTGGTGGCGGGGGCGGTGGAAGCGTAGGTGGCGCCGTTGGAGGCG
>NZ_SMJZ01000167.1 GCF_004348345.1 Nonomuraea longispora | reverse complement strand
CGCCGATCGTTGGTGTCCGGCGCGCGCGGGACAACGCCCCCTGCCACATCCGATGCGGGCTGAGTTCCTCCACCGCGCCGGCGACTATCGTGTCCACATAGCCCCGGCGCAGCACGGTGGCCGCGTAGCGCAGCGCGCCGAAGAACCCGATGGCGCCGCCCGCGATGGTCGCGTTGACGCCGTGCAAGCCGTACCTGATCGCCGTCTGTCCCGCCGCGCCGTTCATGACGGAGGAGGGGATCCGCCCAGGGGCGACGTGGTGGGGCCGGTCCCGGATCAGGGTCTCCCGGGAGAACTCGCCGGCCGCGCGGAAACTGCCCAGAGTCGTTCCCACCACGACGCCGACGCGATCGGGTGAGGCCGACTCGCCCGCCTCCCGCAGCGCCTCGCCAGAGGCCACGACCGCCAGCGCCGTCGTGCGATCATAGTTGCTCGTGCCCTTCCGGCCGAGATGGGAGCGGACGTCGAAGTCCGGCAGCGCGTGGGCTCGGTCGGTGGGAAGCGGCTCGCCGAACATCTTGCCGACGTCACGCGGCCCGCCGGCGGAACTCCCCGTACGATCGGCGCCCACATGCTCGACCAGAGACTCGATGCCTTCTCCCGCTCCGCTGAGCACGCCCCAGCCCGTCACGGCGAGCCGATGCCCGCTCATGCCGGGGCCCCGAACATCGTGATGGCGTTGTTTCCCGCGAACGCGAAGCCGTTGTTCTGTGCGATGCGCACCTTCGCCGCCCTGGCCCGGTTCGGAACCGGATCGATGCCGTGCAGCGCCGGGTCGGGCGTGGACCAGTTGATGGTCGGCGGCAGGAAGCCGAGGTGAATCGCGAGCACGGACGCTATGGCCCCGAACCCGCTCGCGGCCCCCATGGTGTGGCCGAGCATCGATTTGATCGAGCTGATCGGAGGCGGCGCGGGACCGAACACCTCTCGCAGGGCGTCCGCCTCCGCGGCGTCGTTCGCCGGTGTCCCTGTGCCGTGCGCGCAGACGTAGTCCACCTCGGACGGCTTGATGTCCGCGTTTTCGTGCGCGGCGCGCATACAGGCCGCGATGCTGCCGGCGTCCGGCGCCACGGGGTGCTTGGCGTCGCAGTTCACCCCGTAGCCGAGCACCTCCGCGTAGATCCGTGCGCCCCGGCCCTGCGCATGCTCGAGGGTTTCCAGCAACAGCGCAGACCCTCCCTCTCCTGTCAGCATGCCGGGACGGTCCCGGTCGAAGGGCGAGCAGGCCTCGGGCGCCATCGCCCCGAGCCGGACGAACGCGGCGTGTGTCCAGCGGCACACGACGTCGGCTCCCGCGGCGAACATGACGTCCGCCTCCCCGTCGCGCAGGAGGTCGAAGGCGTACCCGATGGCATAGTTCGAGGCCGAGCAGGCCGTCCCGATCGTCATCGACTCGCCCGCCAGCCCCAGTTCCGTGCTGATCGCGTGGCTTATGCGATTGCTGGGCAGCAGATCCAGCAGCCCAGGGTCCTGAGCGGCGTACCCCGAGGAGTTGATCTGCGCCGCCAGCGCGTCGAGCGCCTGCGACTCGCCGCCCGTCGTCCCCGCCACCGCGCCCGCCCGGTCGACGTCGATCGAGGTCAGGTCGAGCCCCGCGTCCTCGGCCGCAAGCCGGGCGGCGGCCGCGGCGTACTGGCTCGCCTTACCCCACCGCTCCGGTTCCAGTACCTGAAGCAGGGCTTCGGGCCGGAAGCCACGCACCTCACCGGCCATGCGCCGGGGGAACTTGCTCACATCAAAGCTGCGCACCTCGGAGATTCCCGAACGCCCTGATCGCAGCGCCGTGGTGAACTCCGCGACGCCGATGCCGATGCTCGATACCGGCCCGAGGCCGGTCACAACGACTCGATGCATGGCTCAGACCTCCCAGGAAGCCTCTCGGGCCACGACCGCGTAAACCTCGCGCAGGTTGCGCATCTGCGCCAGGTGCTCCTGTGGAATCTCGATGTCGAAGTGCCGGTCCAGGCCGGCCAGGATCTCGATGGCGGACATGGAATCGGCGCCGTACTCCTCGATGAAGTCGCCGCTCTCGCTTATTTCCTCCGGCGACAGCTCCAGGACCTCCGCGACGATCTCGCGGATGTCACTCATTCGTTCGGCGGTCTGGTTCATTTTCTCCGGAGTCCCTTTCTGCTGGTTCATAGGGTGATTCCGCCGTCCAGCTGGAAGACCTGGCCGGTGACGTACGCCGCGTCCGGATCCAGCAGGTAGGCGACCATGGCCGCCACCTCGTCCGGCCGGCCGAGACGTCGCAGTGCGATCTGCCGCAACGCGTCGTCGCGCACCTTCTCCGGCAGCGCCTTGGTCATGTCGGTCTCGATGAGGCCCGGCGCCACAACGTTGACCCTGATCCCGAAGGGCGCGACCTCTTTGGCCAGGGCCTTGCTCAGCCCGATGATCCCGGCCTTGCTCGCGGCGTACGCGGTCTGACCCGCGTTGCCGTGCACCCCGACAACGGATGAGAGGTTGACGATGGAGCCGCGGCGGCGCTTCATGAAGCGGAAGGTCATCGTCCGGCAGAAGTTCCAGGTGCCGGTCAGATTGGTCTGCAGGACGAGCTGCCAGGCCGCTGGAGGCGTGCGGACCAGGATGCCGTCCTCCGTGACGCCGGCGTTGTTGACGAGGTAGTCGATCTGTCCGAGGCGGCCTTCCGCGTCGGCCGCGAACGCCTCAGCGGCGTCGAGGTCGGCGACGTCGCACTCGGCGAAGTAGCAGGGCACGCCGGCTGCCCTGACCTCGACCTCTGTCTCGACGCTGTCCTCGCTGGCCGCGCGAAAGCAGCCCGCGACGGCGAATCCACGCTGCGCGAGTTTGATCGCCACCTGACGCCCGATGCCGCGGGAGGCTCCGGTGATCAGAACGCGATGTCGGGTCGGCACAACGGCCTCCTTACCTATGGCGGAGGTGCGTGCCCGGCTCCTGGAAGGCACGCACCCACTGCTGCTCGACCTGTTACGCGCAGGAGCCGCCGGAGCTGTCGCCCCGGACGATGATCTCGACGACCTTGGTCATCTCTGGCTCACCTCCTCTCGGCTACGGGTGTCGCGGCGAACGGCGATCCGGGCAACACGATGGCTCCGCCCGCCACCGCCGTCGTTGCCAAATGGCTGCCGCCACATCCCACCGTCACGGCAGCGTTTTGGCAGCGGCCGCGGTGGCGGCCTCACCCACGGTGGGATGACCGACCAGCGGGAAGGGGGTGTCCGGTCATGACCAAGGTCAACGAGATGATCGTTCGGGGCGAGAGCTCCGGCGGCTCCTGCGCCTGACAACTGATCTTCGCCGGGGTACGCGTGCCGTACCCCGGCGAGGAGGACAACCGTGATGTCTCGCAAGAAAGGGCGGGCATGAATCGCACCGCATCCAGCGTGCGACTGAGGCCAGGTGTCGTGGCGGGCGTGGACCGGGACGGCCGGCTCCACGTGGTCTTCCTCAGCTCGGGCAAGCACTGCGTCTATGACGCGGGGCCTGAGGCGCTGCGGGTGGTCGAGTTGCTCGGCACCCCGCGCACAGTCACGCAGATCCTCGATGACGTGGGTGGTGCCCACGAGGGCTTCGGGCCGGAGCTCCTCCAGGAGATCCTCGCGGCGCTGGAGGCCGACGACGCCCTGGACTTCATCGCACCGGGAGAGCAGGACGGCGAAACCGAGCTCTACCGCAAGCAGATCTCCTTCTTCCGCGACTCCGCGGGCAGCCATACCGAGGCTCTGGCCATGCAGCGTCAGGTGCGTGAGTCCCGCGTGGCCGTCGTCGGCGCGGGCGGGCTCGGCTCGTGGGTGGCTCAGACCCTGGCCATGACCGGCATCGGGCACATCGTGATCATGGACCCGGACGTGGTCACGCCGGGGAACCTGCCCAGGCAGGCGATGTACTACGCCGAGGATGCCGGCCTGGTCAAGGCGGAGGTTCTGAAGGCCCGCATCGAGCGCGCCACCGACGGCCGGTCTCAGGTGACGACCCACGCGCGTTCTCTGACCGAGGACTTCGACGGCGACGCGTTCGCGACCTGCGACCTGGTCGTCAACTGCGCCGATGAGCCTTCGGTCCAGGTCACCACGGAGTGGATCTCCGCGGCGTGCATGCCGTACGGGACCCCGCACATCGTCGGCGGCGGCTACACCGGGCATGCCGGCTTCATCGGCACCACGATCATCCCGGGCGTGACCGGATGCCTGACGTGCTACAGAACCGTCCATCCCCTCGACGAGAAGTACCAGTTGGAGCCGCTCGCCGGGGACCGCCGGGACTCCGGCGCGTTCGCCCCGATGGCGGCGGTCATCGCCAATCTCCAAGTGTGGGACGCGATCAGAGTCCTCACCGGTATCGGCCCGCCGCTTCTCGCCGACAGGGTAGGTGAGATCGACGCGCGGACGCTGTCCATCGACTGGCGAGCGTTCACCCGGCACCCGGCCTGCGACCTGTGCGCCCGGTACACCACCAAGGGAAAGGAAGAAGCCGCATGGTCGCAGACAGTGTGACCGACATGGACATGGTGACGGCGAACGCGAGCTTGTTCGGACTGATCTACCAGCATCTCCCGCTCGATCTGACACTCGAGATGTTCGAGCGCATCAACGCCTGGGAGTTCAAGAACACCCTCGCCGACCGCCAGGCTGCGAACGCCGCATCGGTCCAGGAACTCATCGCAGGAGTGCCGAGCCTGGCCAAGGACGCCGGCCGGATCGCTTCGGAGTGGGCAGAGTACAGGATCGCGGCGCAGGCCCCCCTGTACGCGCTGATGGCCTCGCTCGAACGCGGGGAGCCTTGCGGCATGACCATCGAGACGCGCGGCGGCGAACACCTCGACGCCGCGCAGGAGCGGGGCGAGGGCGTGGTGATCGTCGTCCCTCACGTGGGGTACTTCCAGGCGATCCCCCCACTGCTCGTGGCACGCGGTATGAGGCCCACGGTCATGGCCAACGCCGGCGGCTTCGATGACATGGGATCGGTGTACCGGGCCACCGTCCCCAAGCTCATCAGTCAGGTGGACGGACGGTTCGTACAGGACCCGGGGACGGTCGGCGCGGCGGTCGACGCGCTGCGCGCGGGGCGGCCCGCGGTGCTCTATCCGGAGTTCAGCCTCGGCTGGTCGGGCAACAAGAGCCGCCTGCGCGCGTCGTTCCTCGGGCGTGAGGCATGGGTGCCGACCGGCCCGGCCCGGTTCGCCCGCTTAACCGGCGCCGACATTCTGCCGCTCACCATCAAGCCCACGGCACCCAGGCACGTCACGCTCGAGATCTCCCCGCCCATCCGCCACCAGGAGATCAAGGCCGACGCGACCGCTGCTTCGTTGCGGGTCTTCTCCTGGCTCGAGCAGGTCATCCTCGAAACCCCGCACATGTGGTGGTGCTGGCCGTTGCTGGGATCGCTCATGGACGTGGACGGTGGCTGAGCAGCGGCTCGTGCCGTACGCGCTGCTTTTATCCTCGGCCCTGATCAGCAGCATCGGCACATCGATGACGCTGGTGGCGGTCCCGCTCATCGTGTTGTCGCTCACCGGCTCCGCCGTCACCTTGGGAATCGTGAGCGCGGTGGAGACCTCCGCCGTCGTCATCGGAACCGTGCTGTCCGGCCCATTGGTGGACAAGGCCGGGCCCCGGCGGATGGCCCTGGCGTCGAGCCTCGCCGCCGCGCTGCTGCTTCCCGTGATCCCTCTCGCCGAGCATCTGGACGCGCTGTCGGTCGGCCTGCTCGCGACCGTCGGTGCGGGTGTCGCGCTGGCCGCATCCCCCGGCCTCACGTGCCGCCAGCTCCTCGTCAGCGCCACGTCCGAGGCGGCGGGGATCGGCCGGGAGCGCGCCGGGTCGCTCTACTGGATGTCACCCCGCCTCGGCATGGTGATCGGGGCGCCGCTGGCTGCGGCACTGCTTGGTGCGCTGGACCCCACGTCGGTCATCTGGATCGATGCCGCGGGTTTCGCACTCTCCGGCATGCTGGTCCTGGGCGTTCCAGCGCGCATGGCACCCCCTCTGCGGCAGGTTCGTCGAACTTCCTCCGTCGAAGAGCGGGATCGGAACTCCTACTTCGAGGAACTGCGTGACGGATTCCGCACTGTCTGGAACCTCAGGATGGTCCGCGCGATGGCTCTGTTCGCCTTCGTGCTCAACGCCGTCGACGCTCCGCGGATGACCGTCCTCATGCCCGTTTACCTGCGCGATGTCGGAGCACCCGCGTCCATGCTCGCGTGGGTCGCCGGAGCCTACACGGCGGGGTCACTGGCTGGGCTTGCCGTCTACACCGCCGTCGCCGGCAGGCTGAAAGGCGAGCGCGTGATCGCATGGTGCCTGGGAGGGACGGCCCTGGCGTACGCCGCCCTCGGTTTCGCCCCCGGTGTCGTCGCCGTGGTGGCCTGCATGGCGCTGACAGGCGCCATGCAGGGGCCCCTGCTGCCCATCATGGTGGAAGCCGTCAACGCTCATACCGATCCGTCGGTCCGCGGCCGAGTCCTCAGCACGATCATGGCGCTGATTTCCGTCTCTCTGCCGGTGGGCAACCTGCTCTACGGCGTGCTCGCCGAGCTGATCCCGCTGTGGAGCGTGCTCCTGATCACCGCGATGGCTTACGGCCTCTCTGTTCGCCCCATCGCCAAGGTGATCGATCGCCCGGTCAGGAAGGTGGGCATTTCACGGTAACGCCGGTGATCGACACCGCCGAACCATGCCCACCGCCAGCCGGGAGATCGGTGACGACTCCGCCCTCGGACGAGGACGCATCGACCCAGGCGTCGTGACCAAGTGAGTTCGAAGGGAAAGCAGTGACCGCGACCAGTTTGAAGGAGATCCCCACCATCGCACGGTGGGGCGGCACCGGCGGGAGTCTTGCCTTCAAGAAGGATCAACTCGGCTTCCTCGGACGTGGCATCGAGCGGTACGGCGACATCTTCCGCTTCCGCCTTCTTGGCCTACCCATCGTCGTGGTCAACCACCCGGACTACATCCGGCACATCCTGGTCGACCAGGGCGAGCGGTACGACAAAGATGCGGTGATCTTCAAGGTCGTCCGCCCGGTGCTGCGCAAGGGCTTGATCGCCAACCCCGACATGGCCTTGTGGCGCCGCCAGCGACGCATGATGGCGCCCCACTTCACCCCGCGTACGGTCAACGTCTTCGCCCGGAACATGACGGACGAGACCGTCCAGATGCTCGAACGCTGGGACGCCGACCATGAAGGCGAGGTCATCAACGTAACGGCTGAGATCGGTGGCCTCGCCCTCCGCATCGTGAACAGATCGCTGTTCAGCACCGATGTGAGTCAGGCCGCCGGCTCCTTCACTCAGGCGTTCGCGGTGGCGAACACCGTCCTCGCCGCCTTCTTCAAACTGCCCTTCCCGCCGCTGAGCTTCCCGACACCGAGCCACCTGCGCCTGAAGAGGGCGATCAACACGATGGACGGGTTCGTCGCGGACTTCATCGCCGAACGGCTCGCCGGTGGGCCCCGTCCGGAGGGCGATACCGACCTGCTCACGTTGTTGCTGGAGTCCGTGGACGAGGACGACGGCAGAGGCATGGACCTCGAACAACTCCACCACGAGGTGCTGAACATCTGCGTCGGCGCCTACGAGACCACCACCAACGCCCTGTCGTGGGCGTTCTATCTGCTCGGCAGGCATCCGGAGGTGGAGGAGAAGTTGCACACGGAAGTGGATCAGGTGCTCGGCGGCCGGGTGCCCACTTTCGACGACCTTCCGAAGCTCACCTACACGCGAATGATCGTGGACGAGGTCCTGCGGATCTACTCGCCCGCCTACCAGTTCATGCGCAGGGCCGGTCAGGAGGACGAGATCGGCGGCTACCGGATGCCGAAGAACACCAACGTCCTCGTCAACAGCTATCTTCTGCACCGTCACCCCGACTTCTGGGAGGCCCCCGAGCGTTTCGATCCGGAGCGCTTCAGCCCCGAGCGGATCAACGAGCGGCCCAAGCACGCCTACGTGCCCTTCGGCAGCGGCCATCGCATCTGCATCGGCAAGCACTTCGCACTGGCCGAGCTCACCCTCGTCCTGGCCACGATCGCGTGCGGCCACCGGCTGCTCACCCCGGCGGGCGCCCCCGACGTACAGCCGGAGGCCCTGATCACCTTGCACCCCCGAGGCGGGGTGCACCTGCGCCTGCAGCGCCGATGACGCGAAGGAGACACCCGTGGTGGAAAACCATGTGCCCCAGATCCTGAGTCTCTTCCCCTGTGAGGTGAACGCGCACGTCGAGCATGCCAGAGAGCACCTGCGAGCGTGGGTGCATCACACGGGCCTAGTGCACAAGGAGTCCTCTAAGGAGCGGTTCGACCGTGCCGACTTCGGCTGGTTCGCCGCCATGGTCTACCCGACGGCAGACGCTGCCCGGCTCGCCCTGCTCGCTGACTGGTTCGGCTGGTTGTTCCTCGTGGACGACCAACTCGACGACGGGGAGGTTGGGCGGAGACCAGAGCAGATGATGGAGGTGTTCACCGAGATACACGCGGTGATGACCAGCCCCGACCTCGGCCAGGCCATCGCTCGGCGCCCAGGTGTTCCGGTGGTCGTCAGCTCGTTGGCCGACCTGTGGCGGCGTACGGCCGACGGTGCCTCCCCGCGCTGGCAGCGCCGGTTCGCAGAGCATCTCGTCGACTGCCTCACCACGGCCGCCACCTGGGAGGCCGGGAACCGGGTCACCGGCACGGTCCCCGACGAGGCGACGTACATCATCAATCGGCGCCACATCGGCGCGATCTACGTCTGCATGGACCTCATCGAGATAGTGGCGGAGCTCGACGTGCCCACCGAGATCTACGACAGTCCTCAGTTCATCGCAACGCTCGACGCCGCGTGCAACGTCGTGTGCTGGACCAATGACGTCTACTCGCTGGAGAAGGAACGCGCGCGGGGGGAGGTTCACAACCTGGTCTACATCACGGAGCAGCGCCAGGGGCTCAGTCAGGAGGAGGCCATGGCCAGGGTCTGCACCGCGATCTCCGCCGAGACCGAGCTCTTCCTGACCAAGGAACAGGAGTTGCTGCGGGCTTTCGACCGGCACTCCGCAACGCTGTCGCCCTACCTGGCGGGGATGCGCACCTGGATCAGCGGGAACCTGGCCTGGTCCCGCCGTACGGAGCGCTACCGGTCGTCCGACCACGCCGACGGGACGCCGCTCAGAGATTATCTCGAGCCTGAGCTCATGGGGGTGCCCCTTGACCGTCATGGGAGACGTTGACCGCGGCACCGCTCTGCGGCTTCTGGCACTGGCCAGGGAGTTGACCGAGCCGGAGCTGCGCAAGGCCGTCGATCGGCTCCCCGACCCGGTGCGCAGACTGACCGGCTACCACTTCGGGTGGTGGGACGAGTCGGGCGCGCGGGTGCGAGCGAACGGCGGAAAGAGGGTACGCGCGGCTCTGGCACTGGCCAGTGCGCAGGCCCTGGGGGCGCGGCCCGAGCGGGCCGTGACCGTCGCCGCCGCCGTGGAGCTCGTGCACAACTTCTCCGTGGTGCACGACGATCTCATGGACGGCGACGCCACGCGCCGAGGCCGCCGCACCGCGTGGACGGCCTTCGGTGAGCCGCTGGCCATCCTCGGGGGAGATGCCCTGCTGGCGTTGGCGATCGACGTGGTGCGGCCGGAGTTGGCCGGGAGCGCCGGGCAGGCGATCATGAAGGAGCTGTCCGACGCCCTGCTCAAACTCGTGGCCGG
The DNA here is from genome assembly GCF_004348345.1 of Nonomuraea longispora. GTDB lineage: Bacteria > Actinomycetota > Actinomycetes > Streptosporangiales > Streptosporangiaceae > Nonomuraea > Nonomuraea longispora. Next base: position 10,921 of record NZ_SMJZ01000167.1, on the reverse strand, counting down.
GCAGACTGCCGATCTTGCCCTTGAAGGGTGTTCGGAGATCGGACTGGCGGAATGCCTGACGATGGCCGGGGACAAGACCGCGTCGCTCATGGCCGCGGCCTGCGCGCTCGGCGCGCTGTCGGCGGGCGCCGACGCGGATCAGGTAAGCCGGATGCGCCGCCTTGGGTGGCATCTCGGGCTGTCCTTCCAGCTCGCCGACGACCTGCTGGGAATCTGGGGCGATGCCCAGGTGACCGGCAAGCCCGTCGGAGGCGACCTGCGGCGGCGCAAGAAGTCACTGCCGGTGGTGGCGGCCTTATCCAGCGCGACGACGGCCGGCGACCAGCTTGCCGAGTTTTACCACGGCATCGGCCCGATGCCGGAAGCGGAGATCCGCCAGGCCGTCTCGCTGATCGAAGAGGCCGGTGGACGGCGCTGGGCCGAGCAGGAATCGATCCGGCAGCGGACACACGCGTTCCGGGAACTGACCGCCCTATCGCCCGAACCCGGCGGAGCGCGCGCCCTGGTCGCGCTCTCCTACCTGATGACGCACCGCGAACACTGAAACATGAGGTCCGCCCATGCCGACAGAGACCACAGCCGCCCGTGAGGCCAGGAGCATTCCCTTCTACCGCCTGGTGCTGGCCCACAGGCGGAGCCCTGTCAAAGCTTTCGAGGAGGCTGCGCGCAGGGCGGCGGGAGAGATCGTCCGGCTTGAGACGGGGCTGTTCCGGCCCTACCTCGTCACCCATCCCGACCACGTGCAGCACCTGGTGCGCCATGCTCAGCCCAATTACCTGCGCCAAGGACTGTTCTGGGACCAGCTCGCCCCGGTGGTCGGCGAGGGCATCCTGTCCGAGGGTGACATCTGGCGAGAGAGCAGGGATATTCTCCAGCCACTGTTCACCGCCAGGTACGTCGACTCCCTCGGCGAGCGGATGACGGAGACCATCGACCGGCTACTTGAGCAGACCATCGTGCCGGGAAAGCCCTTCGACGTGGCTGACACCGTCACCCGCGTCGTGCATCCGGCGATCGTGCGGCTCTTTTTCGGGGGGAGCATCTCGGACGAGGACATCAGGCGGCTGCAACCGGCCTATAACGCCGCCATCACCTCCCAGGCCATCAGGCTCCTGCTCCCGACCGTACCCGCGGGCTTCCCGCTGCCGGGTGACAGAGCGTTCCGACGCGCGTTCAGGATCATCAACGAAGTCGTCTACCCTCGCATACACGAGGCCCGTGCCCAGGACGGCGACGAGCGCGACGTGGTCTCGGCGCTGTGCAGGGCCCGCCGTGACGAGCCGGGGATGAGCGGCGACCGCAAGATCCGCAATGACCTGGTGAGCATGTACGGCGCTGCCACTGAGACCTCGGCGACGGTCCTGACCTGGGCATTGCTGTCGTTGCACAACCATCCGGAGATTGCGGTGAAGGTGCAGGAGGAGATCGACAGGGTCGTGGGCGGCGAGCAGGTGAGCGTCGCGCATCTGCCTGAGCTGCATTACCTGGGGATGTTCCTGCAGGAGGTGCTTCGCCTCTACCCGGGGGGCTGGCTCATGCCACGTCGGTCCGTCGCCACCGCGGTCGTGGATGGAGTCACGATCAGGGCCGGGTCGACCGTGATCACCAGTCCGTATCTGACGCACCGACTGGCGGACTTCTGGGACCGGCCGCTGGAGTTCGATCCTGACCGGTTCGCCGCCACCGGAAAGCCCCGTCGCCACCGTTACGCCTATTTCCCCTTCGGCGGCGGCCCGCACCAGTGTCTGGGCCAGCACTTGTTCATGATGGAGGCCAAGGTGTACCTCGCGAGCCTCCTCAGCAGGCACCGGGTGATGATCGATGCTGCGGGTCCGATCTCCCCTCGCCTGGCGACGGTCCTGCAGCCGGATCGGCCGGTGACGATGACTCTGACGAAACGGTCGTAATTAGCCTCGGGCTTGCTGGTGGGCGGCATCCAGCAGCGCCGAGTGGTCGGCATCGAAAGCAGGCCCCTGAATTCCGCTCCCCCTAACTCGGGGTGAGCAAGGCTTCCATCTCAGCGGCCTCCGCGGCGTCCAGCCTGGCGAAGATCTCGTGTGCCTCTTGAAGGCTGGCGCGACCCTGACCGTGGTCTCCCTGCGCCGTATGCGATTGCCCGAGTACGGCAAGCGCACGTGCGATGTTGTATTCGTCGCCGATCTCCCGGCTGAGTGATAGGCATTCCTCGGCGGCCTCGAGAGCCTGAACGTGCCGGTCGGCCTGCCGGTAGGTCTCAGCCAAGTGGTAAAGGACATTGCTCTCGGCGGTCCGTCGTGCCAGCTTACGGAATGTGTGTCGCGCGTCGGTGAGTTCGCGGGTGGCCTCTTGAAAGCGTCCGGCGCCGCGCAGGGCAACACCGCGGGCGTATCGCACCGCGGCGAGGGGATCGGGGTCGCCGCTGTCTAGGGCGGCGTGCAGAGCTTGGTCGAGTACGGCAACCGCCTGGTCCATCTGTCCGGCGTCGATATGGACACGGGACAGGTTGGCGAGGGTGGTTGCTTCTCTTGCAGGCAACCGTAACTCCTGGGCGAGCGCGGCCGCCTCTTGCAGAGCGTGGACGGCGTCTGTCAGCCGGCGTTGGCCGCTGTAGACAAGTCCCCGCGTATGCCAGATCTGCCAGAGGAGGACCTGGTCACCGACGACCCCGGCAAGATCGGTCGCGCGCTCCAACTGTGCCGCGGCATCCGAGAGCAGGTACTGGTAGTAGGACAAGTGGCCGAGCTCGTACAAGCCGATTGCTTCGCTGCGTGTATCTCCGGTCCCGGCAGCGGTGGCGATGATGGATTGAAGGCTCGGCGCAATCCGGGCCCATCCGACGCCACTGTAGAGAAGCCAGCGCAGGCCGGTCACCAGATCGGCGGCAAGGCCGAGGGATTCGGGCCGGTGCGCGCCCCATTCGGCTGCTGCCACCAGGTGGGGAACGCTGTCGAAGAGCCAGGCGGCTGCGGCCTCGGGGTTGGGCAAGGTCCGTCCCGGATGCTGGCGAGGCAGGAGCGATCTCGGCCACGTCCAGTGAGGGTCGTCGGCGGTGACGGCGTTGTGGGTGGTGGTGGTGTAAAACCCCAAAAGGCGATGCAGAGCCTGGTCGCGCTCGCTGTCCGGGTCACGTTCTGCGGCCTGTTCTTGGGCGAACAGGCGAATGAGGTCGTGATAGCGGTAGATCCCCGGCGCGGGGTTATCCAGGAGGCCGAAGTCGACCAGGTCGTCCAAGCGGTCTTCGGCCTGTGGTGCGGGGAGGTCGAGGAGGGCGGCGGCAGCGTCGGTGTCGAGGTCGGGACCTCCGGGAAGGGCGCAGAGCCGGAAAGCGCGGGCATGGGCGTCGTCGAGTTGGCGGTAGCTGACTTGCAGGCTGGTGCGGAGTGCCCGGTCGCCTTGTTCCAGCTCCGACAGGCGCCGGTGCTCCACGGCGAGCCGGTCGGCCAGTTTGGCCAGGCTCCAGGTCTTGCGGGAGTTCAGGCGGGCGGCGGCGATGCTGATGGCCAGGGGCAGGTAGCCGCAGAGCCGGACGATCTGGGCCACCGCCTCGGGTTCGGCATCGCTCCGATGCGCGCCGATGTGCCGGGCGAGCAGGTCGCCTGCCTCCTGCTCTGACAGAAGCCCGAGTGGGAGGTGATGTGCGGCCTCCAGGGCTGCCATGTCTCGGCGGCAGGTGATCAGGACTGCACAGGTGCGGCCCGCAGGCAGCAACGGCCTGACCTGAGCGGCGTCGCGCGCGTTGTCCAAGACGATGAGCAGGCGCCTGTTGCGGGTTCGGGTGCGGAAGAGCGCCGTTGCCTCGTCGACATCGGCCGGGACCGCCTCCGGGGCAACGCCGAGCGAGCGCAACAGCCGGCCCAAGGCGTCGATCGGATCGACAGGATAGGCATCGGGGCTGGCACCACGCAGATTCACGTACAGCTGACCGTCGGGGTACCGGTCGAGGATCTGGTGTGCGAGGTGGATCGCCAGGGCCGATTTGCCGACACCGCCGGTCCCGCTGATCGCGGAGATAGCGACCGGCAGGTGATCGTTGAGCAACGGGCCACGCAGCCGCATCAACTCCTCGTCGCGGCCGGTGAAGGCGGCCAAGTCGGCCGGGAGCTCCGTCGGGATCACCAAGGGGCGTCCTGCTGGCAGTTCGAGTGCCGGATCTGACCGCAGGATAGCCTGATGCAGTTCTTGTAATTCCGTGCCGGGATCGACGCCGAGTTGGTCGGCGAGCCGGGTGACGATCTGCCGGTAGGCCTCAAGGGCGCCGGCTTGGCGTCCTGCCCGGTAGAGAGCGATCATCAGCCGGCCGCAGAATCGTTCGTGCAGTGGATGCTCGGCGACCAGCCGGGCCAGGTGGGCCACTACCTCGCAATGTCGGCCGGCCGCCAGGTCAGCGTCGATGTGCTGTTCGGTGACAGAGAGGCGTCGCTCTTCCAATCGGGCGGCCTCACCCTGCAGGTGTGGGTGGTAGGCAAGGGTCCCGAACGCCGATCCCCGCCACAGTGCAAGCGCCTGGCGGTAGCAACCCTGGGCGGCCAGGGCCTCGAACCGGCCTACGTCGACCTCATCGACGTCGGCTCGTAGCCGGTAGCCACCTGCCGCGGCCTCAATCCGGCCGCCCACTCGCTGCCGGATCTTGGAAACGTATGAGCGAAGGTTCTCCGGGGCCGATGCCGGAGGCTTCTCCCCCCACACCGCGTCGATCAGCCGATCCGCTGAAACCGTACGTCCCCGGCGGGCCAGCAACACAGCCAGGATGATCCGTTGATTCGTCGACCTCATCGGCAGCGTCTCCTCGCCATCGACGACCGCCACGTCTCCCAGGACTCCGAACCTTATGCCCATCCCTCCGCCACACCGCGAGACGCCACAGAGCGACGACTCTAGAGTGCGTGACTCATCAGCGGCAAGCCGAGGTGAAGCTCTGGTGAAGCGCACCTTCGATTCGGCCTGGCGCGCGTTGAGAGCCGTACGACAACCGCCTGGGGATGCCGCTCTGGCAGGCGCCGCAGATCACGCCCAATGGCTGGCTGACGACGGCGGCGACGCCCACAGCGTAGATCTCCGTCAGAGGTCGCGACGAGGGCGGTTACGGCATCGGGGACATTGGTGCAGTGCTGGGCGAGTTCGGCGACGCTCTCGCGCCACCGGCGGGCGATGGGGCGCAGGGCGGGTCTTCGGGGGGCGAGCGTGGACAGTTCGCGTGCACGCGCCGGCCGCGAGCGGTGTTTCATGGATCCTCACTGGTTGAACACACCTCCGTGCGCTCGGCTTGCGCTCGAGGCCGGCCCGCGCGGCGCGCAGGGTGACCGCGCGGAACGGCTCGATTGGTGCTCACCGGCAGCCGGCGGTCTCCTCCCCAGGGAGAGTCCCGGCATCGGAGCGGTACGTGGCGTGGGCACGGGCGGCGGCGATGGTGGACCGGCCGGAGGGCACGCGGGCCGCAATCGCGATCACGACGATGGCGGCCAGCCCGGCACCCATGAGCAGGACCTGCACGCTGACCACGTCGGCCAGCGGCCCGAACACGACCATGCCGATCGGCGTGGCCAGCGCCATCACGATGCCGACGTAACTGAACACGCGCCCGTGCATGGCGGGTTCGACGGTCTCCTGGATCAGCGTCATGAACGGCGTCGAGAACAGCGGCACCAGCAGTCCGAACATGAACATGAAGCCGTAGAAGACCCACAGGTTGCCGCTCAGCCCGAGCGCCACGGTCACCAGCCCGAAGCCGTAGACGGCGACGAGGATCAGCCCCATCCGGCTGCGCTTGGCCAGCACCGTGGACATCAGGACGCCGCCGAGCAGCATGCCCAGGCCGAAGGCGATCTCCAGCGCCGCCAGCATCCACTCCTCGCTGCCGAACGTGCGCGCGACCATCAGTGGCGTGACGAACGAGGGCGCCACGGTGAGCAGGAAGATGACCGCGTACACGACGAGCAGCCAGCGCACGATCGGCTGGGTGCGGATGTAGCGCATCCCCTCCGTCAGGTCCTGCCGGTAGGAGGCGCGGGCCTCGGCCGCCCGCTCCAAAGTCGGAACGGTGACCAGGGCGAGCAGCCCGATCCCGATCACCGCCGTGACCACGTCCAGGAAGAAGACGGGGACGAGGCCGGAGGCGGCGAAGATCGCACCGGCGGCGGCGGGGGCGATCAGCGCCATCGCCGACTGGATGGTCTGGAAGATCCCGTTGACGCGCATCAGGTGCTCACCCGGCACGATCTGCGGGATCAACGCCTGCACGGCGGGGGTCTGGACGCCGGCGCCCAGCGACCGGACCGCGACGGCCAGCAGGACGATCCACAGGTCGGTCACGCCGTTGGCCATCAGCAGCGCGAGCGCCAACGTCGCCGCGGCGATGGCGCCGTCGGCGGCCATGACCAGCACCCGGCGGTTCATGCGGTCGGCGAGCACACCCCCGAAGATCGACACCAACCCCTGGGGCAGGAACGCGGCCACCGCGTAGAGGGCCACCGCCAGCCGGAGCGGGTCTGCAACGTCACCCACCACATCACCGCGTACTGCGCGATCATCGAGCCGAACAACGACATGGTCTGCCCCGTCAGGAACAGGGCGACGTTACGCCGCCATCGGGTGGTCGTGGTCATCTGGTCTTTCTCCGCTCGCGATGGGCATGGTTCTCCCCGCCGGGTGGGCGGGGACTGGGCTTGTCATGGTCAGTTGGCGCAGGTCGGATGCCGCGCCGTGCAGGAAGAGATCGACGACTTTCGGGGCGCCTGGTGTCCGGGGATCGGTGCCGGGCGTTCGTCGGCGGCGTGGCCACCTCTGGTGGCAGGGGCTGGGCCACGGCGGCCGGCTCCATGACGGCCAGGGCCGGGAAACCCGGATCGGCCTGCCGCAGTTGTCCGGTCTCGACCGCCTGTTCCATCAACTCGGCGCCGGCCAGATGGCGATGAAGTCCTCGGTATCGGTGCCGTAGGTGCACATCGCCAGGATCAGCCCCGTCAGCCGCCGGCCTCGGCGCCCCCGCCGCCGAGGCCGGCGGCGGGGGCGTCGGAACGCCTCAGATGAGGTTCGCCAGGAGTTCCGCGAAAACGTGCGGTCGGCTGAAGTAACCGACGTGCGAGGTCGCCAGCGTGTGCACCTGGAAGGGGTTGTGCGGGGTCAGCGCGTCCGCTTGGCGGATCATGTAGTCCTGGACGGCCGGGGTGATGCTGCGGTCCTCCGACAGGCGGATGTAGGTGTGCGGGACACGTCCCCACCCGTCGGCCGTGACCAGTGCCGCCGGCTCCAGCACCGCGTGATTCTCGTCCGGGTCCATGGAGTCCAGCAGCAGCCGGAACTGGTGGTCGGTGGAGTCGGCCATGATGGCCGCCTTCAACTCGGCGAACAGTTCCGCATCGGCGTGAGCACTGCGCCAGTTGAGCCGGGCCACGCCGGGGTCGGGCACGCCGGGCACGGCGATCCGGGCCGCCGCGGCGTCGAGCAGGTTGTCGTCGACCACGTCCCACGCCTCGATGAGCATGGCCGGGCTGCTCAGGCACAGCGCGGAGAGGTAGACCACGCGGTCGAGCAGGTCCGGTACGGCGTTGGCGACGGCGCTGATGGTCAGGCCACCGAGACTGTTACCGACCAGCACGATGGGGCCGTGTTCGGCGAGCCGGCGCAGGGCGTCGACCACGTGCCGCACGTTGTCCTGCAACGTGACGGCACGCATCGGGGACGCGGCGTCAGCCAGTGCCGCGGGGTCGTGTGGCAGCCGGTAGTAGGCGGCGGGGACGTCGGCTCGATCGCCATGGCCGGGCAGGTCGACGGCGTGCGAACGGTGCCCGAGCAGGGCCAGCTCGTTCTGCAGGGGCCCCAGGCCCGGGCGTTGCTGGAGCCGCCGTGAACGAACACGAAAGTGGGGCGCGAGGTTGCGCGCATGAGAAGAATCCTCGTCATCCAAAGGCGAACGGTGAACGTAGGACCAGGTGCCGGCGACGGCCGACACCGCGGTCAGAACGCCGACCGGAGGCGGATGGACTGCCAGTTGTGGATGACGGAACACATAGAGCTGAGTGTAGTAGACGGGGTGCAGCCTTCGCGTGCCCCCCAGCCGGCGAAATCTGGCTGTAGGGCGTCAAAACTCGCGCGTATGGTTTGAGCTGGGGTTTCCCCCACCGAGCCATGCGGCTGGACGGTACTGCGCGTTGTAGTGATCGATGTACTCGTTCAGGACCGAGCGCAGGTTCGCTCGCCGCGTTGGATGAGCAGACTGCGGGCCTGCTGAGCGGTCCACGCGCCGGTCGGGTGACTGGTCACGCTTCGTCGCTGTATTCGAGCCGTGAGATCGACCGCCTCCTCGGCCGGATCGTGAAGGGGTTGGCGTAGTGACAGCGCCTGATGCGGCCGGTGCTCGCTGTAGTGACGCTCGTACTCGGTCAGGACCTGTCGCAGGTGCCGCTCACCGTGGACCAGGAGGTTATCGAGGCATTCGCGCCTAGGGTGCCGATGGACCGCTCGGCGAACGCGTTCGCCCGTGGCGAGCGCGGCGGATGCGCCGTCCAGGCACCGCTCGGATGAGCCGTGACACCGAGAACATGCACGCGCCGCGTTTCGATCTCCATGACGAACAGCACGTACAGGCGCGCGAGGAACACCGTGGGTGTGCCGTCAGCCGAGAAAATGGAGCGTCGCCCCTAGCTTGGTGACCTTCAGCACGCGGAACTTGAGGCCGCTGAGGTTGCCCCAGCCGCCCTCCCACAGGGCGACATTGCCGCCAGCCGTGAACACCCTGCCACCGATCCGGCGGTTGAAGCCCGTGTCCACGACGACCGTCTTCGCATCCGCCTTGTAGACGATGACCTTGGAAAAGCCGTACTTCTTGCTGGAGATGCGGAAGCTCACCACGTACTTGAAGGTGAACTTGCATTTCCCGTCGTAGCAGCCACTCAGACGCGGCTTGGCCGCGGCAGCGGCAGGCTGTGCGGCGAGGGCCGGCGCCGTGGCCAGCGCGCACGCGAGGGCGAGGGCTGTGAGGGTAAGCCGTTTCATGATTCCCTTATAGCGCTCAGCGCCCGGGAGGGGTCCCCGGTTCGTCGTCCTGGGCGCTGTCGCTGTCGGGGTTCCTGGCCGGCCGCCGACTGGATGCGGGCGCGCTCCACCTGGCCGGCCAGGGTGTGGTGGCGAAGGCGGCGGCGCCGTCGCGGGCGACCAGGGTGCGGGCGCGGTGGGTGGAGCACTACACGCGAGCGTCTCGCCATGCTGCTCACCGCCGGCAACCAGGCTCGCTGGAGCAGACTGGCCGGCCAGTTCCTGAGCCGGCCTCAGCCGGCCCCGCGCAGCGCCTTGTCGCCAGCTGGCTGCGGGTGGGTGGTTTGATGGCCCCCGGCCTCTCGGCCGTGCGCCCTCCGATGCTGGTGGTCTACGCCGACGGCCGGGCCATCGCCGACGCCGCGCACGAGCTGCGCCTTCCACCCGCCGAGGTCAAAACCCTGGTCGAGGCCCTCAAGCATGACCTGGCAGGGCAACCGGCCACTGCCTCGCCCCGTCCGGGATCGTCGAGGATCTATGACGTGCCCACCACGGTCCTCGGCGTCGACAGCGGCAGCGGGATGCGAGGTGCACGTGCCGTCTCTGGAACATGCCGCAGCCGGCTACGACGCCGCGCTCGTCACCGCCCGCGACCGCCTCGCCCGCTTGGCCGACCGCGTGACCGCGCACGGCGGGAACTACTCCACCGACCGTGTACGACTGTTCACCGAGCGGGCTACGGTTCCTGCGACGCCCGCCAAGCCCTTGCCGGAGGGCGTCCCCCTGGCACCCGAGACGCAGGCGCGCTCGGGAAGCAAGGACTACAAGGGCAACAAGGCGCACACGATCGCCCGGTTGATACCACGTGACGGATCCTGGCACGTCTATCGCATGTCAACCGGCGAGCACATCGCGCTCTCGTGGCGTTATCTGCTCCCCCACGAGTAAGGCTCCGGCTGACCGTTGAGCTGTTGCTGTAGAGCCGCCCCATGGGGTGACGAGCTCCTGGTCGTCTCGATGATGGTTTTGACCCGGTGGTGTGCACTGGTGCGCCAGCAGCCCGACGTCGAAGGGGGCGCGCCGGTGAAGGTGACGAAGGTGATGTCGGCGTGGGTCGTAGCGGGTGTCGTGGGCGGCCACCGGGCAGATGCCTTGGCCGGGCGCGATGAATGCCGGCGGTTCTTGGAAGGTGGCGGCGCGTTGGTGACGGCCCTCCGCTCGGGTTCGCACGACCAGCCCCAAGTAGCGTCGCCAAGGCGCCGACGGGGTGGCGTGAGGTCGCCGGTGAGTCGCGGGAGCGAGGGGCTCGCTCTTGAGAGGGAGATCGGGGATCGCCCGGTCAGGCGATCACAACGGGCCGGCGAAACCGCAGGATGAGGGGCAGTCAACCGACCCCGAGGAGAGCCTGCGATGAACCCCCGCACCGCCTACATCACCGCTCCGCTGCTCGTGCTGGCCTACGGAGTGATCCGCATCGTCGACGGGTTCGACGGGAGCCGGGGGCCCGGGCCCGCCTGGACGATCGGGCATGTAGCGTTTCTCGCCGCCCTCGCACTGTTCATCGTTATATTTCGGGATATGTGGCGGATACTCGGCCGTACCAGGCTCGCCACCGCCCACTTGGTCGTCGGGATCGTCGGCATCGTGTGTGCTGCCACGCAGTTCCTGATCGACATCGCGATCGGGTTCCTGGCGGCCGACCACGACGCCATGGGGCCGCTGTTCGAACAGGTGCAGGCCGTGCCGGGGGCGCAGCCGGTCATCTACGACGTGGGGCCGTTCCTGTTCTACGTGGCCCAGCTCGCGCTCGTCGTCCACCTGGCCGCCCGCAAGCAGGTCAAGATCTGGACCCCTGCCCTGGTGACCGTCGACCTCGCGCTGCCCCTCATCGATAAGGACCTGATGTCCGTCGGAGCGTTCTTTCTGCTGGTGTCGTTCTGGCCACTGGCCAGGAGGAGCACTTCCGCCGCCC
>NZ_SMJZ01000166.1 GCF_004348345.1 Nonomuraea longispora | reverse complement strand
ACCCCGAACGTCACCCGCTCCCGCGACAGCACCGCCGCCGTGGACACCTGCTTGGCCACGGTGAACAGGTCGCGGACCGGGGCGATGTAGACGTTGGGGGCGAAGCGCAGCGACGTGGTCACCGCCGACATGGCCCCGATCGTCACCCACACGTCCGGCCAGTGCGTCCGGGCGTTCCAGCGGGGCCGCCCGGACTTCGAGTACGGGTAGGGCGTCTCGAAGTCGGCGTAGAAGAGATGGTCGGACAGCGTCAGCGTGTCGAAGCCGCACCTCTCGGCGGCTCTCGCCAGCTCCACGAACTGGTCGGTGTCGGAGAACGAGGCCCCGAGCCACATCTTCATCGGAACTCCGGGGCGACCTTGGTGGCGAACAGTTCGAGGTTGCGCTTGACCGTGTCGAGCGGCAGCACGCCCTGCTGGCCCTGCATGTAGAGGCCGAACCACTCCAGGTCGGGCATCCGGTCGAGCATGCGCTGGATGCCGCGCTTGACGTCGTCGGGGGTGCCGAAGAGCGCCATCTCCACGTCGTTCATGCGCTTGGCGTCGCCCTTCTCCGGGGAGATGGGCTCGTGTTTCTCGTCCTCCTTCTTCCGCAGCACCTCGAGGTAGCCGAAGGGGCCGAAGAAGGCGGCGAAGTCCTTGGGGATGCTGCGGCCGAACGTGTTGACGGCCTCCTCGGTGGTGTCGGCGATGCCGACGATCTTGAGGATGCCGGTGTGCTCGCCCAGCTTGTAGTGGCGGCCCTGTTTGGCGGACTCCTCCTGGTAGAGCCTGGCCTTCTGGGCGTGGTCGTCGGGGTTGGGGGTGAACATCCACGGCAGGATGTCCTCCTGGGCGGCCCTGATGACCGACCGGTCGGAGATCGTGAACGGCTGCCACAGCTCGGGGTGCGGGTTCTGGTACGGCCTGGGGCAGACGGAGACGGCCTGCACCGTGCCGTCGTCGGCCAGTTCGCCGGGCGCGCCGAAGGTCCTGGTCCACTCCTGGGCCGGCCAGCCCTCGATGCCCTCGTACGGGTAGGGCACCTGGTAGTCCAGCACGTCGGACTTGTAGCGCAACGTCTCCTGGGTCCACGCGAGCTTCATGATCTTCAGGACCTCGCCGAAGACGTCGAAGTTGCGGGTGTCGGAGGCCGAGCCGTCGGAGCGGGCGGCGGCGGCGTGCCAGCGCTGGCCCAGCACGTTCATCCAGCGGTTCTGGTAGCCGCGGGCGACGCCGAGGCGCAGCCGTCCCTTGCAGAACTGGTCGAGCAGCGCAACGTCCTCGGCGGCCCTGATCGGGTCCCACGCGGGCAGCACCAGGCCGAGCGGCGCCAGCAGGATGCGCTCGGTCCTGGCCGCCAGGTCGGTGAGGAACATCAGCGGGTTGACCGAGAACTCCATGCCCTCCGAATGGAAATGGTGCTCGGTCATCATCAGCGCGTCGAACCCGACCTGGTCGGCGTGGACGGCTATCTCCCGCACCTCGTGCAGCAGCCTCTGGTACGACTCCGTGTCACGCCCGATGGGCCGCTTGGCCTTGGCGTTCTCCTCGGCCGCGTAGCCAGAGCCGGGGATCTGCGGATTCAGGAAGATAGAGAACTTCACCGTTGGGCCTCTCTCCGCGGATGGTCTTCTGCAAGGTACTCTGGAAATCTTAACCGAGCAATCGCTTGGTCACGATGGGAGGCTCCCATGAGGCTCGGGGTCACGATGTTCGCGACGGACCTGGCCATGCCGGTCCAGGACCTGGCCAGGGCGGCGGAGGAGCGCGGCCTGTCCTCCCTCTACCTGCCCGAGCACACCCACATTCCGGTCTCACGCCGCACCCCTCCCGCGGGCGGGCAGCCGGAGCTGCCCGAGGAGTACAAGCGCACCCTCGACCCCCTCGTCGCCCTCTCCTTCGCCGCCGCCGCGACCGAGTGGCTGCGCCTCGGCACCGGCATCCTGCTCGCCGCCCAGCGCGATCCCATCGTGACCGCCAAGGCCATCTCCACCCTCGACCATCTGTCCGGCGGGCGCGTGGTGGTCGGCGTCGGGTTCGGCTGGAACGTCGAGGAGATCGAGAACCACGGGGTCCCGTACGGCCGCCGCCGCGAGGTCGCCAGCGCAACGTGCTGGCGATGCGGGCGTTGTGGCGCGACGAGGTGGCCTCGTTCGACGGGTTCGAGCCGTCCTGGTCCTGGCCCAAACCGGTGCGGGACCTCCCCGTGTACGTGGGCGGCGGCGCGGGCCCGGCGTTGTTCGCGCACGTCGCCGAGTACGCCGACGGCTGGATGCCCATCGGCGGCCACGGCGTCAAGGCGGCGCTGCCCGCGTTGCGCGAAGCCTGCGAGAAGGCCGGGCGGCCGATGGCCGAAGTGATACCGTTCGGGACAAGGCCGACGAAGGAGAAGCTCGACTACTTCGCCGGTCTCGGCATCGAGGAGGCCGTGGCGGCGCTGCCGAGCGGGTCCGCGGACGAGGTGCTGCGCTTTCTCGACCAATACGCGACCCTCACCTGAGGACGGGCATAATGGCGACGTATGTCCGAGCTTCGTGCCGATGATCCGCGGCGACTGGGGCCGTACCGGCTGACACGCAGGCTCGGCCAGGGCGGCCAGGGCGTCGTGTACCTCGGCGAGTCCCCGCAGGGCGGCAAGGTGGCGATCAAGCTCCTGCGCGCCAGCCTGTCGGGCGACCCCGACGTACGCCGCCGTTTCCTCGGCGAGGTCGAGGCCGTGCGCCGGGTGGCGGCCTTCTGCACGGCCCAGCTGATCGAGGCCGACCTCGAAGGCGACCGGCCCTACCTGGTCAGCGAGTACGTCGAAGGGCCCTCGCTGCGCGAGCACGTGATCGCCGAGGGGCCCCGCCAGGGCGGCTCGCTCGACCGCCTGGCCATCGGCACCGCCACCGCCCTCGGCGCCATCCACCGCGCCGGCGTCGTGCACCGCGACTTCAAGCCGGGCAACGTGCTGCTCGGCATCGACGGGCCGCGCGTGATCGACTTCGGCGTGTCCAGGCTCGTCAACACCACGGCGACCACCGGCCACATCCCTGTGGGAACCCCGGCCTACATGGCGCCCGAGCGTATCCACGGGGAGCCCGCGGGGCCGCCCGCCGACCTGTGGGCCTGGGGACTGACCGTCGCCTACACCGCCAGCGGCCGGCACGCCTTCACGGCGGAGACCCACCGGGAGGTGCTGGCCAGGGTCCTGTACGGCAAGCCGGACCTGGGACCGCTGCACGGCGCGCTGCGTGAGATCGTGCAGGCCTGCCTGGCGCCCGAGCCGGGTGACCGGCCGAGCGCCGAGGAGGTGCTGCTGCGGCTGCTGGGGCAGCAGGCGGCCGGCGAGCAGGACGTGCTGACGTCCGGGGCCATGGCCGCCGTGGGCGTCGCCGGACAGGACGTGCTGAGGTCCGGGGCCATGGCCGCCGTGGGCGTCGCCGGACAGGACGAGATCGTGATCACCGATCCCGACCCGACGACGAGTTTCCCCGTCGTACGCGTTCACGAGACGGCCGGCGCCTCCGCCCGCCGTGACACCGCGGGGCAGGTCGGAGCGTCCGGCCGGATGGGCTCGCAGACGGGCGGCACCGCGCCCGGTGGGGCGGACCTCGCCGGCCGGGAAGCGGACGGCGAGGTGCGAGCCCCTGGAGCGCGGCCGAGGCGGATGCGGCTCTGGCAGGTCGTCGTGGCGCTGGCCGGGCTCGCCATGGGCGTGGCCGGGTTCGTGTTCTGGTTGCGCGGCGCCGAGGGCTCCGGGCTGGAAGGCACCTGGACGGGCTCGGCCGAGCACCCCACCGCGAAACGCGTCTTCCCCGTCGAACTACGCGTACGCGAGGACGGCGTCGGCGCGATGCGATGGGGAGCGGATCTGCACTGCTCCGGACGGATCGGAGAGACGGGCAGCCGGCTCGTGTTCACCCTCGATCAGGTGGAGGGCAAGGAGTGCCATCCGGGGACGCTGAGGCTGCTCCCGACGGGCGACACTAACCAGATGGCCATCAAGGTCACCCGCCACGGTGAGGACGAGGTTACGTATTCGGGCAAGGTCGCCCGTACCTCCTGACCTGCTGTATCACGGTCAGGCAGCGAATCGCCTGAGCATGGTTGACTGCAGGCGGCCCGTTGCCTTCAGTAGAGAACAGGCGGCGAGGGGAGGGTGCCCGTGCCTACGGCACAGCCGCTCAGGACGGGGGACCCGCAGCGGCTCGGGGAGTACACACTTTCCGGGCGCCTGGGCGAGGGCGGTCAGGGTGCGGTGTTCCTCGGAACGAGGGGCGGGGAAAGATACGCGGTCAAGCTGCTGCACGGACCGGTGGGCGACGAGCGGGCGGCGTTCCTGCGGGAAGTGGAGCTGGCCAAGCACGTCGCGCGGTTCTGCACGGCGCAGGTCATCGACGCGGGGTTCGACGAGGGCCGGCCCTACATCGTGAGCGAATACGTCGACGGCCCCTCACTGCAGCGGGAGGTCGCGCTCACCGGGCCCCGCCGCGGCGGCGCGCTCGAACGGCTCGCCGTCGGCACCGCCACCGCGCTCCTGGCGATCCACCAGGCGGGGATCGTGCACCGCGACTTCAAGCCCCAGAACGTGCTGCTCGGCCCCGACGGGCCGCGAGTGATCGACTTCGGCCTGGCCAAGGCGCTGGACGCGGCGGCGACGGTGAGCGGCAGGGGCGTGGGGACGCCCGCGTACATGGCGCCCGAGCAGATCACCGCGTCGGCGGTCACCGGAGCGGCGGACGTGTTCTCGTGGGGCGCGACGATGTGCTTCGCGGCCAACGCGACGGCTCCGTTCGGGCAGGACTCCGTCGCGCCCGTGCTGCACCGCATCCTGACCGCGCCGCCCGAGCTCGGCCTGCTGGACGGCCGGCTGCGCACGCTGGTGGAGTCGTGCCTGGACAAGGACGCCCGCAACCGGCCGACCAGCAGGGAGCTGCTGTTCGCGCTGCTGGGCGACGCTGACGGTGTGCTGAGCTCGCCGCCCGTCCCCGTCCTGCGGACCGTTTCGCCGCTGGTGCCCGAGCCGCGCACGCCGATGGCCGAGCCGGAGGCGACGGGCGCGTCCGGCGGTTACGTTCTGCCCGGCTCGCCGGACTCGGCGCCTGGAGAGGCCAGCGGGGACGCGCGGGGAGGCTCCGGCGCTCGGGGCCCCCGTACGTCAGGGAGCTCCGGGTGGGCGCGGGTGGGACGGCCGCCCGAGGCGTCGCGGTCCGGGCCGGGCACGTCCACGGGACAGACCCCGAGGCGGGGCTGGCCGAGGGCCGCCGTCGCGGTCTGCGCGGCGCTCACGGTGAGCGCCGCCGTGCTGCTCACCGTGCTCATCCCGACGTTCGACCAGCAACGGGGCGCACAGGCCGGGCCGCGGCTCCCCGGCACGCAGCCGCCGGTGCACACCCAGTCGCCGATCGGCGAGTCCACCCCGATCAGGATCAGATCGTCCCAGAAGCAGAGCGCGCCCCCCTCGACGCCTGTCTCGAAGCCGCCCCCGGTGACCCGCCCGGCCACCGTGCCGGTGCCCTCGCTGGTCGGCATGAGCAAGGGCGGGGCGACCAAGGCGCTCAAGAAGGCCGGCCTGGCACTGGGCGCGGTCACCGAGACCGACTCGCCGGAGAAGATCGGCCGGGTGCTCAGCACCGAGCCCGCCTCCGGCGCGGAGGCGGCCACGGGCAGCGAGGTCGCGCTTGAGGTGTCGAAGGGGCTGGCGGTGCCCTCGGTCACCGGCAAGCGGCGCGAGGCCGCCGAGGCCGCCCTGACCGACGCGGGTCTCGCCGTCGGGACGATCGGCCACACCTGCTCCGAACAGCCCAGCGGGCAGGTGGTCGGCAGCGATCCGGGAGCGGGCAGCCGCGTCGCCGGCGGCACCGCGGTCAACCTCACGCTGTCCCGCCGCGGCACGGCCGTGCCGCCCGTCGTCGGCCGGGCCAAGGCGGACGGGCGGGCGGCGCTGCGGGACGCCGGCTTCCAGGCGCGGGAGCGGGGGCAGATGGTGGAGGACGAGGCGCGGGTCGGCACGATCCTGCGCCAGAGCATGAAGGCCGGCAGTTGCGCCAGGCCGGGAGCCGCGGTGCTGATCGTCGTCGGCGTGGCCGGTCAGACGGGCCCGCCGGACCCCGGTGAGGAGCCTTCGCCGACCCCGAGCCGCCAGGTCCCCGGCGAATGACGCGGTTCGGCGGCAGCCGGGGGCGTGCGCCGTCCGTACCGGGGCAGTTGAGGGCTCATGACGAAGCTCTTCAAACTCATGGCGGCGCGCTGGCTGGCCCGGACCCCCTGGGGCCTGGCCCTCCTCGGGGTCGGCTGGTTCCTGAACCGGCGGCGCAGGCGGCAACGCGAGGAGGAGGAGGCGCGGCGTTCGCAGCGGCAGGTGACCACCCACCGGTGACCCGCCCGGCCGGCGCGGTCACTTCAGCGCACCCGCCGTCAGCCCCGCGACGATGCGGCGCTGGAAGAACAGCACCAGGAGCACCAGCGGGATCGTCACCAGCACGCCCGCCGCCATCTGCGTGCCGAACGGCGTGTCGAACTTGGCTGCCCCGGTGAACTGGGCGATCCGCACCGTGGCCGTCTGACGGGACTGGTCGTTGACCATGGTGACGGCGATGATGAACTCGTTCCAGGTCGCGATGAAGGCCAGGATCGCCGTGGTGAAGACACCCGGCGCCGCCAGGGGGAGCATGACGCGGCGGAAGGCGGCGAAGGCGGTGCAGCCGTCGATCATGGCCGCCTGCTCCAGCTCGTACGGCAGCTGCCGGAAGAACGTCGTCAGGTTCCAGATGGTCAGCGGCAGGGCGAAGGACATCGACGGGACGATCATCGCCTGGTACGTGTTGATCCAGCCGATCGTCGTGAACAACTTCAGCAGCGGCACGATGAGCAGCGCCCCGGGGAACATGGACACGGCGATCACGAGGGCCAGGATGACGTTCTTGCCGCGGAAGACCAGCCGGGCCAGCGCGTACGCCGCCATGGTGCCGACCAGGAGGGTGACCGCCGTGGTCGTGCCCGCGACGACGAGACTGTTGACCAGCGACCGGCCGAAGCCCATGCCCTCGGCGAAGACCGCCTCGTAGCTCTCCAGCGACCACGGCGCGGGCAGCGGCGACTTGTCGTGGATGTCGGCGGTGCGGCGGAAGCTCGACACCACCATCCAGTAGAACGGCACGAGACAGTACAGCGCGATGCCGATCATCCCGGCCCTACGCCACATCGCGGGCCTCCTTCCCGCGCGAGCGCACGTCGCTCAGCAGGTCGGCCCCGAGCAGCTTGACGAACACGAACGTGATCATCGCGATGTAGCAGAACAACGCCGTCCCGTACGCGGACGCGGGCCCGTAGTGCACCCGGGTCGCCTCGTCCCAGATGAGCCCCGAGAGCGTCTCCACGGACTGCTTGCGCGGCCCGACCAGCACGTACGGCAGGTCGAAGATGCGCAGCGCGTCCATGAGCCGGAACAGCACGGCCACCAGGAGGGCGGGCTTGACCAGCGGCAGCGTGATGCGCCAGAAGGTCTGCCAGGGGGTCGAGCCGTCGACCTTGGCGGCCTCGTACACGCTGGACGGGATGATCTGCAGCCCGGCCAGCACGAGCAGGCCGACGAAGGGTGCGGTCTTCCAGGTGTCGGCGACGATCACGGCGAGCTTGGCCCAGGGGCCGTCGGCG
This sequence comes from Nonomuraea longispora, assembly GCF_004348345.1. Lineage (GTDB taxonomy): Bacteria > Actinomycetota > Actinomycetes > Streptosporangiales > Streptosporangiaceae > Nonomuraea > Nonomuraea longispora. The sequence goes on along the minus strand of NZ_SMJZ01000166.1, from coordinate 12,964 downwards.
GTCCAGAGGATGTCGGTGCCGAGCAGGGTGTTGGCCACCCCGTCCGCCTGGAAGATCCACTTCCACATCAGGCCCGCGACCGCGGTCGGAACCGCCCACGGAATGAGAATGCTCGCCCGCAGGACCGCCCGCCCCCTGAAGGCTCGCCGCATGACCAGCGCCATGGCCATCCCGAGCACGACCTCCAGCGCCACGGTCACCACGGTGAACAGGGTGGTGTTGAGCGCGGCGTTCAGGAAGCGCTGCTCCACCACGCCCGCGTAGTTGGCGAGCCCGGCGAACCATTCGCCCTCCACGACGAACCCGTCCGCGTCGAGCCGCTGGCCGCTCTCGTAGAACGACTCGCGCATGGCCGCGACCAGCGGGTAGAAGACCACGAGCGCCAGCACGACCATGGTGGGTGACAGCATGGCCGCGGCCGTCCACGACTGGCCGCGCGGCGCCGGGTGGCGCGCTCTCACGTCAGCAGCGGGCCGAGGGCCGACTGCAGCTCGGTCAGCGCCTGGTCGACGGGCTTGTCGCCGGTGACGATGGCGTACGCGGACTCCTGGATGGCGGCGGTCACGTCGCCGTACCTGACGGCCGCGGGGCGCGGTACGGCGGCGAGGATGCCCTCCTTGAGCGCCGGCAGGTACGGGTACTTCTTGACCAGCTCGGGGTCCTCGTAGATCGCGGTCCGCGCCACCGGCATCGAACTGGTCTGCGCGAACGCCTTGATCTGGGCGGCGCTGGTCATGAACGCGACGAAGTCCCTGGCGGTCTGCTCGTGCTTGGAGAAGGCGGAGACGGCCAGGTTGTTGCCGCCCAGCGTGCCCGCGCCGGGGCCGTTCAGCCCGGGGATGGGCGCCACGTCGAACTTGCCGGCGACCTCGCTGGAGCCGTCGGTCTTCTGCGCGGCCTCGTAGCCGTAGGCCCAGTTGCGGTAGAAGAGCAGCTTGCCCTCCTGGAAGGCGACCCGCCCCTCTTCCTCCTTGTACGTGATCGCCTCCTTAGGGATCATGCCGCTGGTGAACCCGTCGGCGAGGAACCGCGCCGCCTGCTTCGCCGCTTCGCTGGTGACCTGGGGTTTGCCGGCGTCGTCGAGCAGCCGGCCGCCGGCCGAGGAGACGGCCTCGGCGAAGTTCACGGTGAGGCCTTCGTACTTGTCGAACTGGCCGGCGTAGCAGCTCATGCCCTTCTGCCCGGGCAGGACGTCCGCGCAGATCCGCTTCATCTCGTCCCAGGTCTTGGGCGGCTCCTTGACCAGGTCGGTGCGGTAGTAGAGCAGGCCGGTGCCGGTGAACAGCGGCATCGCATAGAGCTTGTCGCGATATTTCACTGTTTCGATGGTGGTGGGGAGGAAGCCGGTCGTGTCGAGCTTCAGTTCGTCCACCCACCGGTTCGCGGCGAACTCGCTGGTCCACACGGCGTCGATGAGGATCACGTCGCCGGTGTCCGACTTGGTCTGCGCGCTCTGGATGAGCTTGCGGCGCTGCTCGTCGGCGCTCTCCGGCAGCAGCACGACCGTCGCCTTCTCGTCCGGGTGCGCGGCGTTCCAGGCGTCGACGATCTTCTGTACGGACTCGGCCTCGAACTTTCCGCCGAGGAACGTGATCGGGCCGCGCCCGCCGCCTTCCTGCTCGGCCGGAGCACTCGCGGGAGTCGTCGAGCCGCAGCCTGCCAGTCCCGCGCCGAGCACCAGCGCGGCGGCGATGTGGGTTGCCTTCAACGGGGGGTTCCTTCCAGGGATACGGTCTCGCCGCGCAGCCGCGACCGCTCGGCCGCCCAGGCGATGAGGTGGCTGTGCAGGCTCTCGCCGGGCGAGGAGAGGATCGGCGCGCGGTCTCTCGTGGCCACCGCGGTCAGGAACGCCTCGACCAGCGCCCGGTCGCCGCCGCCGTGCCCGCCCCTCGCCGTCGCGTCGCCGGTGGGCCGGGTGTCGACGGTCTCCGAGCGCCCGGTGACGAAGTCGGTCACGGTCAGGCGGTCGCCGTCGCCGTCGATGGAGCCGTGGGTGCCGAAGACGCGGGTCTGCCGGTGCAGCGCCGGGGTGAACGCCGTCATCGTGAACGCCGCCGTCGCGCCGCCCTCGAACTCCAGGTTCACGACCTGGTGGTCGACCACGTCGTTGTCGCAGGCGTAGACGCACCTGCCGTACGGGCCTGTCCTGAGCGCCTCCAGCACCCCCTGCTCGGAGACGTCGTCGGTGATCACGGACAGCGGCCACTCGTCCGTGCCCGCGAGCGGCAGGTAGATGCGCTTGGCCGAGTAGGGGCAGCCCCGCTCGGCCGGGCAGTCGAGGCAGCGGTCGGCGGCGTCCTCCGGACGGTTGTCCGGGCGGAAGTGCTTCAGCCCGCCGAACGACGAGACGCGGGTGACCTGCCGGCCCGTCAGGTACACCAGCCAGTCGAGATCGTGGCAGGACTTGGCCAGCAGCATGAACGTCGACTCGTCGGCCCGCCTCCAGTTGCCCCGCACGTACGAGTGCGCCTGGTGCCACCAGCCGACGGGCTCCAGGTGCTGGATGCTGACGATCTCGCCGATCCGGCCCGCGTCGAGCAGCGCTTTCAGCGCCCTGGTGTACGGCGTGTAGCGCAGCACATGGCAGACGGCGAACACCGCGCCGGAGCGTTCGGCGGCTCGTACGATCGCGTGGCAGTCGTCCTCCGAGACCGCCATCGGCTTCTCCAGCAGGATGTCGTAGCCCAGCTCGGCGAAGCGCACGGCCGGCTCGACGTGCTCGCGGTCCTGGGTGGCGATGACGACCGCGTCCGCCTGGCGGGGCAGCGCGGCCAGCTCGCGCCAGCCGGCGTACGGGGTCGCGTCGGGGAAGCCGGCGCGGCGGCGGGCGAGCGGGTCGGCCACCGCGACCACGCGCGCCCGGCCGGTCTCGACGGCGTGGCCGGCGTAGGAGGCGCCCCGTGAGCCCGCGCCGACGATGGCGAGCGTGACCATCCAGCTCCCTCACTTATGTAACCATTTCACGTATGTCGGCTGATGCTAAGATCCGGGCTGGTAGTCGTCAATAGGGAAGTTATGGGGAAGGGTCTCATAAGTGACCGAGCTCCGGCCGGGTGACGCGTCGCTGCTGCGCAAGGTGAACACCCAGGCCACGCTCAGGGCCCTGCGCCGCGAGGGCGTGGCCACACTGACGCAGCTCGGCCGCATCACCGGCCTGTCCAGGCAGACGGTCGAGGCGGTCCTCGACGAGCTGGGCGAACGCGGCTACGTCAAGGAGGTGCCGCCCGACGAGGGAGCGATGGGGCGGCCCGCGCGGCGTTTCGGGTTCCGCGCCGACGCCGGTCACGTGGTGGGCGTGGAGGTCGGCGGCGACACCATCGTGGCCGCGCTGGCCGACCTCGGCGGCGAGGTGATCGCCTGGGAGCGGGCCGAGGTCGACGCCGACGCCGCCGCCCACGAACGCCTGGACGCCGCCCGCCGCGCCTGCCTGGCCTGCGTGGACGGCGCCGGCATCGCGCGCACCCGGGTGTGGGCCGTGGCGGCGGGCACCTCCGGCATCGTCGACCGCACCGGGCGCGTGTCGTTGTCGATCACGTTGCCCGGCTGGACGGGCGTCGACCTGGCGGGCCTGGCCGGGCGCTGGTTCGGCTGCACCGCGCTGGCGGCCAACGACGCCAATCTCGCCGCGCTCGCAGAACACTGGCGCGGCAGCGCCCGGCACGCCTCCGACGTCGTGTACGTCATGATGGGCCGCCGGGTGGGCGCCGGCATCCTGATCGGCGGCCGGCTGCACCCGGGCCGCGCGGGGGCGGCTGGCGAGATCGGCACGCTGCGCCAGGTCGGCTGGGAGGACGCCGCCCGCGAACTGGTCAAGGACGCCTCCGCGGCCGAGGTGTTCGAGGCGGCGCTGCGGGGCGACCGTGACGCCCGCCGCCGGGTCGATCGCTATGCCGAAACCCTCGCCATCGGCGCCTCGGCGCTCGCCCTGGCCGTCGACCCCGACCTGCTGGTGCTGGGCGGCGGCCACGCACGGGTGGGCGACGTGCTGCTCGAACCGGTTCGGCGGCACCTGGCCGAGCTGTGCGTGAGCGTTCCGGAGGTGGTGGCGTCCACGTTCGGGGACGAGGGGGTGGCGCTGGGGGCGGTACGTCTCGCGCTCTCCCACGTGGAGCAGGAGATCCTCGGCCTCTAGCCGCCCTGTTCGGAGGGTGATGCATCCCGCCAGATCGCCTGACAGGACTCCAGCATGGCCGCCCTGACCTGTTCCTCCGGCAGGTCCATGGTCTTGACGGTGCCCCACTGCAGCGCGCCCAGCAGGGCCCAGCCCTTGAGCCTGGTCTCCGGGCCGGGGTCGTCGCCCACGAGCTTGGCGAAGATCTCGTCCCTGAACGTCCTGATCACCGCGCGCTCCGAGCCGGGCGAGACGGGGGAGACGGAGTCGTCGCCCGCCAGGTCCTCCATGAACAGGCGGATCACCGAGCGGTAGCGCACCGCGAACCCGACCAGGGCGTCGACAAAGTCGTCCCGGCTTTCGTGGCCGGCGCCGAGCAGCGCCAGCATGTCGTCGGCCGCCGGCGAGAGCAGTTCGGCCGCCAGGCGGTCCTTGGGGTGGAAGTGGTAGGCGACGGCGGTCTTGGTCAGGCCGACGGCGGCGGCGATGTCGGCCAGCGACGTGGCCGCGTAACCGCGCTCGGCGAACAACTCGCGGGCGGCGGCCAGGATCCGGGTGCGGGTGTCGTCGGCTGTGGTCATCGTCTCATTTCCCTATGGGAGACAGCCTTCCCAATATGTCCCGCTTTATCGTAGTGCTGTACGACCGTACTGGACGGCCGTCGAGTGGGGGCAGAGCGATGACACGGTTGCTGGGACGGCTGGGCGGCTGGTGCGCGGGGCACGGGCGTGCGGTGCTCGCCCTCTGGGTGGTCCTGGCGGCCGCGCTGATGGGCGGCAGCCTCGTTTTCGCCGCTCCCACCAGCAACGACGCCAGCATCCCCGGCACCGGCGCGCAACGCGCGCACGACCTGCTGAAGGCCGGCTTCGGGCCCGGCCATGCCGGCGGCGGCACGGTGCAGCTCGTCCTCTACGCCGCCGACGGCCGCCTCACCGACGCCGCGCGCAAACGTGCCGTCGAGCGGGCCGTCGACCGGCTGCGGGCCATGCCGCACGTCGTGCAGGTGGACTCGCCGTACCGCGCCGGCGGGATCGCCTCCAACCTGCAGATCGGGCTCATCGGCATCCGCATGGAGGGGCACGACAGCGGCAAGATCGCCGAACTCGCCCAGAGCCTGTCGAAGGCCGCGGACCCGGCGCGGGCCGCCGGGATCGAGGTGGTGCCCGCGGACAGCTCCACACCCGCCGACAAGGAGATCAAGACCGGGCCCAGCGAGGTCATCGGCGTGGTGTGCGCGCTGCTCGTGCTGGTGTTCGCGTTCGGGACGCTGGTGGCCGCGCTCATCCCGATCTTCACCGCGCTGGTCAGCGTGGCCTCGGGGCTGGGCCTCATCGGGCTGCTCGGGTGGGTGGTCGACATGCCCAAGCAGGCCGGCATCATGGCCACGATGATCGGGCTCGGCGTGGGCATCGACTACGCGCTGTTCCTGCTGTCCCGCCACCGTCGGCTGCTCGCCGCTGGAGTGCCGGTCGTGGAGTCCGTACGCCGTACCGTGTCCAGCTCGGGCGGGGCCGTCGTGTTCGCCGGCGGCACCGTGATCATCGCCTTGAGCGCGCTGACGCTGGCCGGCTTCCCCCTGCTGGCCACGCTCGGCTGGGTCACCGGCATCTCCGTCGTCGCCGCCGTACTGACCTCCATCACGCTCGTCCCCGCCCTGCTCGGGCTGCTCGGCCACCGCGTCAACGCGCTGAAGGTGCCGTTCCTGCGCGGCGCCGACGGGGCCGGCGCCGGATGGGCCGGGCTCGGCCATTGGGTCGCCCGCCGGCCGTGGCGGGTGTTGCTCGCCGGCGTGCTCGTCCTGGGAGCGCTGGCCGCGCCCGCGCTGGCGCTGAAACTCGGTCCCCTCGACGAGGGGTACGGCACCCAGGGCTCGGAGTCGCGGCGGGCGTACGAGCTGATGGCCGCCGGCTTCGGGCCCGGCGCGAACGGGCCGCTGATCGTGGTCGCCGAGCTGCCCTCGAAGGTCGCCGACTCCGGCGACCCCATCGTCGGCCACGTCACCCGCGCCGTCGACGACGTCGAGGGCACCGCCCACGTCGGCGAAGCCAAGGTGAACACCTCGGGCCGGTCCGTACTGCTGCAGGTCGTCACCGACTACGCCCCGAGCGACCCCCGCGCCGCCGGCGTGGTCAGGGACATCAGGGACGTCGTGCTGCCCGGCGTGCGCCTGCACGTCGGCGGCGAGGTCGCCGGGCTCACCGACGCGGGCGACCGCATGGCCGAACGCACCCCGCTGGTCATCGGCGTGGTCGTGCTGCTGAGCGCGCTGCTCCTGCTGCTCGCCTTCCGCGCGCCCATCGTCGCGATCAAGGCGGCGGTGATGAACCTCGTCTCGCTCGGGGCCGCGTTCGGCGCGCTGGCGATGGTGTTCTCCATCGGTCTGGGCAGCGGGCTCGTGGGCATGGACCCGCCGGCCGGCTCGTCATACCTGCAGACCATCTTCTTCTCGGTGCCGATCGAGAGCTACGTGCCGCTCATGTTGTTCGCGGTGCTGTTCGGGTTGTCGATGGACTACGAGGTGTTCCTGCTGACGGCGGTGCGGCAGGCCTACCAGCGGCACGGCGGCAACGCGCGGTCGGTGGCGGAGGGGCTCGGGTCGACGGGCCGCGTCATCACCTCGGCCGCCCTCATCATGGTGGCGGTGTTCGTCGCGTTCGTCGCGTATCCGGACCCCCTGGTCAAGACGTTCGGCGTCGGGCTGGCCGTGGCCATCGCGGTGGACGCCACCCTCATCAGGGGCTTTCTCGTGCCGGCCACCATGGTGTTGCTGGGGCGGCTCAACTGGTGGTGCCCGCGCTGGCTCGACCGCATCCTGCCGAACCTGTCGGTGGAGGGTCACGAGGAGGCCGACGAGACGCCGGCCGCGCCGCGCCGCGAGCCCGCCGGGGCGGGCGTCTGAGGCCCGCCTGTCAGTCGGAGTCGGTCAGGTTGCAGGCGGGGACCCACCCCACGACGCCGGTCGCCATGTTACGGCCGTGATACCACAGGGTGCTCTGGAAGAAGTCGCAGCGGTAGAGGCCGTGCTCCTGCGACCGGTCCGACTCGAACCCCTGGCCCGCGTAGCCGATGCCGGCGCGGCCCGAACCGGCTCTGGGCTCCGTCCAGATGACCACGCCCCGGGCGCCGAAGTCGTGGACGTCTCCGGCGACGGCGGACTGGGTCTGCATCCCCGTCATGACCAGCCCTGTGAGCGCCCCGGCCATGGTGACGTTCCTGATGTGCACCGGCTCTCCTCTCCGTGGTGTTGGTAACACACGGTAAGAGATCCGTCACGCATCGTTCCAGTGGCTTTGCCTGACCTCGACCGGGGAGCGTCCACGTCACACCATGTACTGGTCGTGGCGCAGGTAGAGCTCCGTCCACTCCTCCGGGCTCAGCCGCCGGCCGGTGGTGGCGATCTCGGCGAGCTCCTCGAAGTACGACTCCCGTGGGGCGCCCGGCGTGAACAGGAAGTCGCCCGGCCGGCCGTCGGCACACTTGTCGCCGTTGTAGAAGCGGATCGTGCCCGACAGCACGTAGAACGACTCGGTCATGGTGCGGTGGAAGTGCGGATCGGGGCCGCCGGGGCGCGGGCCCATCTCGTACCGGTAGAGGCCGTACGCGCCGTTCGTGGAGCCGCCCGTGGCGAGGTAGTGCACCCCTGCGTGCCTCCCACCCCCATGGACAGGTCCGGCTCGCGGCCGAAGAGCGCGAAGGTGCCGCTGTGCTCGCCGGTCTCGCCGAAGTAGCGGGGCTCAGGATAGGACATACCGCCTCCTCTGATCATTTGGAGGAAGTCTAGGAACCCGGCGCCCCGAGCAGCCACTGCGGGGAGGCGGTCACGCGTGCAGGGTGGGCCGGTAGATGAGCTCCTGGATGCTGGCGTCGAGCGTCCGCGTCCCGATCAGCTCGAGGTCGAAGTTGGCCGCGTTCTGGAAGATCGGGGAGAGTCCGGTCTGGCCTGTGATCACCGGGAACAGCGTCACGTGGACGCAGTCGACCAGACCGGCGGCCATCAGCGCCCGGTTCATCGACAGGCTGCCGTGCGAGCGCAACGGCACCTCGGACTGCTCCTTCAGCCGCGCGACGACGTCGACGGCGTCACCGCTCACGACGGTCGCGTCCGGCCAGTCGAGGGATCCTTCCAGCGTGGTCGACACCACCGTCGCCGGCAGGTTCCTCATGCGCGTGGCCCACGGGTCGCGCACCTCGGACTCCTCGGTGCTGGAGGCCAGCATGCGCGCGAACGCCCGGTAGGTGTTGGCCCCGAAGACCATCCGCTGGTCCTCGTTGTACAGGGCGAGGCGGTGGTTCAGGAGCTCGGGGCCCTGCTTGCCCCAGTAGCCGGTCCAGTCGCGTCGGCGCCGCCGAAGCCGTCGAGGCTGGAGAAGACGTCGAAGGTGTAGGTCACGGTCATGCTGCTCTCCCAGGAACGGTCGATCGTGTCGGGATATGGACCGGCGGCCACGGCGAAACTCATCGCTTCATCCGCGGTTCGCGTCGTGAGCTCCAGTCTCCTGCCGAGAACTGGTCGGGAAATACGCGAAAGTCGCAGAGCAGAATGGCCGCTCACGACCTGGTCTCATCCGTATCATGCCTACGTGTCCTCGCAGCATCCCCCCATTCAGCTGTCGCCTCTCCGGCAGACGCTGAGCATCGGCTGGGCTCTTGTGCCGCTGATTAGCCTGGGTATTGGAACGATCTTCATCATCGGCTCAGCCGCTGCGCGACTCCAGCGACAGAAGCTATGGTTTGCGGCAAGTGGCTATTTCGGATATTTCGTCTTTATCCTCATCCTCGCTCCTGGGGTGAACCCTCCTCCAGAGGATCAACTGCGTGACACGTTCGCCATGTGGCTCTACTTCGGGGGCATGTGGGTCGGCGGGACCGTGCATGCGTTCTTCCTTCGTAAGGAGGTCTTTCTCCCGAAGGTGAAGGACGGCTGCTTGTGGTGCGGTTCGCCGAAGAAGAACGCGCACTCGGCCTGCCCGACCTGCGGAAGACTTCAATCCGGGCCGGATCCACGCATCACCGTGCACATACCCCGCCCGGCCCGGCCTCTCGTGCCCGGGGCCGGAGTCCGCGTCCAGGAGGACGTCCACCGTGCACCCGGGGAGGAAAAAACCGCGGTAATCCCGTGGTACAAGGACCCCGTGAAAATCAGCCTCTATGCCCTATTTGCCACTGTCGCCCTTGGGGTGGTCACGTTCGGGAGAGACCTTCTCGACCTCAAGCTCTGGACGTCAGAAGCGCCCGTCGTGGACTCACCCGCTTCCGCAACTCCTACGCCTGACCCGTCGGTCCGCTATCAGGGAGGATTCAGGGTCGGTCTGGAGCCGAAAGATCTCGACCGCGACCCACCGGAGCGGGCCGGTTGGAGCCCTCAGAACGACATCGCGAAATGGTCTTACCCGATGATGCACATGAACAAGGGCGCTCTCATCGCTCCCTGGCTGAAAGCCGACACGCCTGGCTTCGCGGATTGCCGGGAGCCGGCCCGCGCTGAAGGGGTGCGCAGCATCACGCTGGAGCACGGAGGCCGTTACTGCATCAAGACAACCGAGGGTAAGGCGGCCTACTTCCACGTGAAGGAAGTGTCCCAAGGCGGTTTCGCGGGCGACCTGATCGTTTGGGAGGAGGCGAACCCCACGCGCGACGGGTCTTAGCGCGCTTTCGGCAAGGCGGCGAGGGTCTCCGGGTTTCAGAAGGTGATGACCGTGCGGGCGACGGTGCCCTGGCGGACGTGGTCGACGGCCTCGTTGATCTGGTCGAGGGGCAGGCGTTCCGTGATGAGGCCGTCGAGGTCGAGGCGGCCGCGGAGGTACTGCGCCGCGAGCATGGGCAGGTCGCGGTGGGGCGCGGCGTCGCCGCCCTGGGTGCCCATGAGGCGGCGGGAGGCGAACAGCAGGCCGGTGTCGATCTGCGCGGGGTGGCCCTGCGGTGGGCTGCCGACCATGACCGCCGTCCCCCCGGGCCGGGTGACGGCGAACGTCTGTGACAGTACGCCGGGGGCGCCGGTCGCGTCGAAGGCGTAGTCGACACCGCCTTTCACGAGTTCCCCCACCTGCCCGGGCAGGTCCGTGGCCAGGAGGGTGTGGGTGGCGCCGAAGCGTTCGGCCAGTTTCAGCTTCGGTTCGGCCACGTCGGCGGCGATGATCGTGGTCGCCCCCGCGAGCACCGCCCCTTGAATGACGTTGAGTCCGACGCCGCCGCAGCCGACGACGAGGACGGTGGCGCCGGGCGGTACCTTGGCGACGTTCGTGACGGCGCCGACGCCGGTGACGACGCCGCAGGCCAGCAGGCACATGGCGGCGGAGGGCGCGTCGGCGGCGATGCGTACGCACATGGTCTCGGCGACGACGGTGTACTCGGCGAACGAGCCGATGCCGATGAAGCGGCGGGTCTCCTGGCCGTCGAGGGTGACGCGCGGCGGGCCGCCCATGATGGTGGGGAGCCGGGCCGGGCCCGAACAGAGGTGGAAGTGGCCCGCGCCACACGGGCGGCAACGGCCGCAGGGGCCGTTCATCGCGATGATGACGTGGTCGCCGGGCTTGACGGTGGTCACCCCGGTGCCGGCGCTCTCGACGATCCCGGCGCTCTCGTGTCCGAGGATGTACGGCGGCCGGCTCGCCACCGGGCTCCTGCCGTCGATGGCCTTGAGGTCGGAGCCGCACACGCCGGACGCCTTGATGCGTACGCGCACCTCGCCGGGGCCGGGGTCGGCGATCTCGACCTCGCGGATCTCCATGGGGGCGTGGAACCTGGTCAGGACGGCCGCGCGCATCAGCATGCGCCAAACGGTAACCCGGCGCCGAGATTATGAGCAAGCGGTTGCTCGGGAGCTCGTCGACACCCCTGCCAGGCGAATTTACGCTCGCTGCTGTTCGACATGGTGTCCGGGCTGCGCAGGCCGAGCGAGGGACGGGTCAGGCCCGCCGGGCGGGACCTGACCGGCAGGTCACCGGTCAGGCGGGCGCGGGCCGGGCTGCGCCGTACGTTCCAGCGCGCCCAGGTGTTCGGACGGCTCACCGTGGCCGACAACGTGCTGGCCGCGCTCGACTGGCACGGCGGAGGCGGCGGGATCGCCGCCGACCTCGCGACCGGCCGGAGCTGCTGCTGCTCGACGAGCCCACCTCCGGGCTGGACGGCGGGCAGACGGCCCGCCTCGGCGAGGTGGTCAGAGGGCCGGACACGACCGTGCTGCTGGTCGAGCACGACATGGGGTTCGTCATGGACGTCTGCGACCGCGTCATCGTGCTCGACCTCGGCAAGGTGATCGCCGTCGGCACGCCCGCGGAGATCAGGCAGGACCCCGTCGTCAGGGTCGCCTATCCGGGCTGAGCGTGGCGCTCGGTGAAGGACAGGATGCGCTTCCACGCGTCCTGGCAGGCCTCGGCCCACTCGCCGTACGAGCGGTCGAAGAACGAGTGCGGCGCGCCCTCGTAGACGTGCGTCTCGTGTTCCGTGCCCACCCGGTCGAGTGTGGCCTCGTACGCCTCGAACTCCTCCGGCGTCGAAACCGTGTCGGCCCCGCCCCTGAGGAGGAGCAGCGGTGCCCCAGGACCGTCCTGCGGCGGGTCGATGAAGCGCAGCGCGCCGTAGAAGCCGATGCCGCCGGCCAGGCCGTTGCCCTCGGCCGCCTGCCGCCACGACTGGGAGCCGCCCATGCAGAAGCCCACCGTGAACACCGGCCCTCTGTCCGACAGCTCCTCGGTCGCCGCCCTCACGTCGGCTCTGATCCCTTCGGGGGTGAGCTGGTTGACGTGCGTCATGAAGTCGAAGTCGTCGTCGCGCTCGCCGCCGTCCGCCGTGCGGCCGAAGTAGTCGATCGCGATCGTGGGGAATCCCGCCTCGGCGAAGCGTACGGCGAGGTCGCGGTAGAAGGGATGCAAACCGCGTACGTCGGGCAGGATCACCACGCACCGCCCGTTCGGCTCTGCGGGCTCGGCCCGGTAGGCGAGGAAACGGTTGCCGTCGGCGGCGGTCAGCTCTATCTGCTCATGCGAGGCCACCTCCCCCTGGACGGGCGGCGCCGGTGGTCTGCTGTCGGTCGAATGGCACATCCCGACAGCATGCCCAGGGCGTTGGGGCGATATCCAGCCCTCAGCGGGTCGCTTCGGCGGTTTCGCGCCTGGCGGAGCGGCCGTGGCGGTGGTTGGCCTTCTTCGGGCAGGGCTGAGCATCGGGATTCGCGGTAAAGGCGGCCGTTCCGGCGTCGGCGGGTTCGAGGGGCGAATTGTGACCCGGCGCCTGTTGTGTGACATGGGCGGGGCCCATGAACATCGGGGAAAAGCCCGCAACATCCCGCGGAAAGGAAAGCTCATGGCGTTCCACGCCAATCTCGACCCCGAGCTGCGTGCGGCCCTCGAACAGGCGCCCCTGCCGGAGATGAACCTGTCCACGCTGTCGTACGAGGACCTCGCCCGGTACCGGGCGCAGATCGACGAGGCCTTGGGGGTGCAACCGGTCCTGGAGACCGACGTGGTGATCGAGGACCGCCACGTCCCCGGGCCGTCGGGCGCCCCGGACGTCCGGTTACGGATCTACCGCCCGGCAGGGGAGGGAGAGAGGCGGCCGGCGCTCTACTGGATCCACGGCGGCGGGATGATCTTCGGCCGACCGGAGATCGACGACGCGTCGATGGTCGGGTTCGTCGAGCGGCTCGGCATCGTCGCGGTCTCCGTCGACTACCGGCTCGCGCCGGAGCACCCGCATCCCGCCCCGGTCGAGGACTGCTACGCCGGGCTGGCCTGGACCGCCAAGAGCGCGGGCGAGCTCGGCATCGACCCTGACCGGCTGGCGGTGGGCGGGGCCAGCGCGGGTGGAGGGCTGGCCGCCGGGACCGTGCTCTTGGCCAGGGACAGGGGCGGGCCG
>NZ_SMJZ01000165.1 GCF_004348345.1 Nonomuraea longispora | reverse complement strand
GAGAAGACCGCCTGGCCGGCGGGCTTCAGCCCGGCGGAGAGCAGGATCAGGAACGGGCCGACGAAGACCAGAGCGATCGCCGTCAGCAGGATGTACATCCCGGCGCGGCGCAGTCTCATGGGCAGGCTCATGGCACGACCGTCCGTCCGCGGGTGAGCCGGTAGTTGAGGACGGCCATGGCGATCATCAGCACCCAGAGCACCAGCCCCATCGCGCTGGCGTAGCCCATCTCGTAGTGCTCGAACGCCGCCGACCAGATGTAGTAGCCGAGGGTGAGGGTGGCGTCCTGCGGGCCGCCTCGGGTCATCACGTAGATGGAGGTGAAGGCCTGCATGGCGTCGAGCATCTCCACCGTCACCGCGACCGCGATGTAGGGCACCATCAGCGGCACCGTGATGTGACGCAGCCGGTGCCAGGCGGTGGCGCCGTCGACCTTCGCGGCCTCGTACAGGTTGGTGGGGATGGTCTGCAGTCCGGCCAGATAGATCATCATGTAGAAACCCATGCTTTTCCAGCCCTCGACCAGGACGAGCGCGGGCAGCGCCCAGAAGGGGTCGAGGAGGTACTGGATGGGCTGGTCGAGCAGCCCTGCCGCGGTGAGGATCCAGTTGAGCACGCCCTGCTGGTGGAAGACGTACTCCCAGGCGACGCCGACGGCGACCATCGAGGTCACGACCGGTAGGTAGTAGAGCATCCGGAACGTCCTGATGCCGGGGAGTCTCTGGTTGACCAGTACGGCGAGCAGCAGCGGCACCACCACCAGCAGCGGGAACATGCCCACCAGGAAGAGCAGCGAGTTGAGCAGTGCGGTCCAGAACCTGCCGTCTCCGACGATCCTGGTGAAGTTCTCCATCCCTATGTAGACCGGCTGGGACACCACGTCGTACTCGAGGAACGACAGCTGGATCGCGGTGACCGCCGGCCAGGCGAAGAACACGCCGAACAGGACGAGCGCCGGGATCACGAACAGGTAGGGCGTGTACCACCGCTGCCCTGGGATCCGGCCGGCGGCCATCGCATCACATCCTTTTTGCCGTCCTAAGATTTGATAAAGGCTGGCCAGAATTTGGGGAAGCGTACATTCGGCTGATCGAGATGGTCAAGACCGCGCCTCTTGACGTTCCGTTGTGAGGCTGACATGGTGCCGAAAGTGGCGATTAAGGACGGCCATATCTTGCAGGAGGCTCGCGGAGATGACTCGATGTGCCTTAACGATCGGCGCGCTTGCGCTGTCCCTCTTCACCGCCGGCTGCGTCGCCGGCACCTCGCCCCAGACCGCCGCGGCGCCCGCGGACGACCCGCCCTTCGAGGGTGAGGTCGAGTTCTGGACGATCAACCTGAAGAAGAACTACAGCGACTACATCACCGGCCTCATCGCCCAGTACGAGAAGGAACACCCCAAGGTCAGCATCAAGTGGGTGGACGTCCCCGGCCAGGAGAGCGCGACCAAGCTGCTCGCCGCCGTGGCCAGCGGTGACGTGCCCGACGCGGTCAACGTCAACTCGATCGAGCTGGGCAGGTTCGTCCCGTCACTCGAACCGCTCGACGCCTACTTCGGCCAGAAGGACCTGGCGGACTTCCAGCCCAACCTGGTCGAGCCGATGCGGATGAACGGCAAGCTCTACGCCGTGCCCTGGTACAACGGCGGCGCCCCGGTCGCGATGTACCGCAGGTCGGTGGTCTCCAAGGCCGGCTTCGACGAGAAGGCGCCGCCCACGTCCTGGTCCGAGGCTCTCAAGCTGGCCGACACGGTCTACGACAGGACCAAGGTCAACGGCACCAACACCATCCCCGACCACACCGCGCTGCGCTACCACGGCGTCCCCCTGCTGACCGACGACAAGAAGAAGGCGGCGTTCAACACGCCCGAGGCGGTCGCCGTGCTCGAGATGTTCAAGAAGAGCTACGACAGGCACGGCATCGCGCCAGGGGCCGTCTCCAAGGACATCCGCAACCTGCCGCAGTCGCTGGAGAACGGCCAGGTGGCCTTCAAACCGATGGCCAACGCCGCCGAGCTGCTCAACATCCAGAAGAACGCCCCCGAGGTCTACGAGGACCTCGCCATCACCGAGCCGGTGAGGATGAGCTCCGGCGGTTACACGCTGCTCGCCCAGCAGGCCTTCTCCATCCCCGCGGCCTCCACGCACAAGAAGGCCGCCGCCGAGTTCATCAAGTACTTCACCAACGGCGCCAACCAGCTGGCCTTCTGCAAGATCGTGCCGATCTACCCGTCCACGGTCTCCTCGACCAAGGACCCCTTCTTCACCGATGCCGAGGGCGACGATCCGATGGCCGCCGCCCGCCAGGTGATCGTCAAGGGGCTGCCGCAGCTGCAGTACGTCCCGCTCGGCACCACCAAGGACGCCGAGCTCGCCGAATACCTCATGGAAGAGGTCAGAGCCTTCCTCCAGGGATCCCAGAGCGCCGAGGAAGCACTCGACGCCGCCGAGAAAAAATGGAATGACGCACTTGCCTGAACTCCGCATCGGGATCATCGGCGCCGGCCTCATGGGCCGCGGCCACGCCGAGGTCTTCGCCGCCCATCCCATGACCCAGATCACCGCGGTCGCCCGCCGGCCGCTCGAACACGCTCCAGGAGCGACCGTCTACCCCGGCTACCAGGAGCTGCTCGACTCCGGCACGGTGGACGCGGTCTCCATCACCACGCCCGACCACCTGCACGCCGACGTCATGGTGGCCGCCGCCCGCGCGGGCGTGCACATCCTGGTCGAGAAGCCGTTCACCACCACGGTGGCCGACGCCGACCGCGCCGTCGCCGCCATCCGGTCGGCCGGCGTCGTGGCCATGTGCCTGTTCAACCACCGGTGGGTGCCGGCGTACGCGCAGGCCAAGGACCAGATGCGGGCGATCGGCGAGCCGGTCGTGGGCTACGCCCGCAAGGACGACACCATTCACGTGCCCACCGAGATGCTCGGCTGGGCCGACGAGACCACCTGCGCCTGGTTCCTGTCCAGCCACGACGTCGACCTGATGACCTGGCTGTACGACGACGAGGTGGTCGAGGTGTTCGCCACGGCCAGATACGGCAAGCTGCGCGGCCGGGGCATCGACACCCCCGACGCCATGCAGATCCAGGCCAGGTTCGGCCGGGGCGCGGTCGCCACGTTCGAGTCGGCCTGGATCTACCCCGACACCTTCCCCACCATGGTGGACAGCTACGTCACCGTGGCCGGCGAGACGGGCGTCATCCAGCTCGACCGCCAGAAGGAGAACATCCAGGTGGCGACGGAGGACGGCTACGCCTATCCCAGGAACATGTTGCAGCGGGTGGTGCACGGGGTGCCGGCGGGGGCCTACCGCGACGCGATCCACCACTTCGTGGACTGCGCGATCGCGGGGACAGAGCCGCTGATCACCGTGGAGAGCTCCCGGCACGTGACCGCGATCCTGGCGGCCGCGCACGAGTCGGCCCGTACGGGGAAGCCGGTGAAGCTCTGATGGGGACGGATGTCACGTACGTGGAGAAGCCGCCGCACGTGGACCCGGTGCGGATGCGGCACATCACCGACGAGGCGCTGCTCGCCGAGCTGGGCGTGACGTCGGTGGCGCAGGCGCGGCCGTGGCGGCGACGCGACCCGGTGTGGCCGCGGCCCCGCCCCGAGGACGTGGCGGAGGCGGACCGGCTGGTCGGCACCGAGGTGGACTTCCTCGACAAGGGCCACGGCCGCTCCCGGCTGTACGGCTTCCACTACCTCAGGTGGATGATGCCCCTGGTGTCGGCCTACGCGCAGACCGGCGACCCCCGCTACGCCCGCGAGTGGGACCGCTTCTTCCGCCAGTGGTACGCCGGCCGTGACCTGGTCGAAGGCGACTGGCCGGGGCTCGACGTGGTGTGGTACTCCCTCGGCGTCGCCTCCCGCTCGATGCACGTCACCCGGGCGCTGGCCGTCTTCGGCACCGAGCCCGCGCTCAGCGACGCGTGCTGGCTGGAGATGACGAAGACCGTGGTGGGCGGCGCCCGGTGGGCGGCCGAGGAGCACGACGAGTTCCGGCACGGCAACTGGCAGTTCGCCACCGTCTGCGAGCTGCTGCACGTCGCCCGCGTGTTCGCCGACCTGCCCGAGTCGGGGCAGTGGGCCGAGGTGGCCAGGGCGCGCATCCTGGAACACCTGGAACGTGACGTGCGCGAGGACGGCGGCCACCACGAGCGCTCCCCCGGCTATCACGGCATGTGCCTGGGGGGCGTGCAGCGGGCCGCGTCGGTCGACCCCGACCTGGTCGCCCACCCGCGTTTCCGCGCCATGCACGACTGGCTGGCCTCGCTGACGACCTCGGGCGGCTGGGTGCCGCACCTGCAGGACAGCGGCGTGGTGTGGCCCGCCGAGATGATGCGGACCGGGGAGGAGCTGCTGGGCGAGCCGGTGGTGCCCGTGAAGGGCTCGCACGCCCTGGAGGACAGCGCGTACACGATCTTCCGCTCCGGCACCCTGCACACCGTGATCAACCACGGGCCTTACATCGGCCACGAACTGGAGCCGCACAGCCACCACGCGGCGCTCGACTTCGTGTCGTCCGGCTGGGGGGTGCCGCTGGCCTGGGAGGCGGGAGGCCCGCCGTCCTACGACGACCCCGGCTACTACGACTGGTTCCAGGCGACCAGGGGCCACAACACCCTGCTCGTGCCCGGCGAGGACTACGCCGAGGACCGCAGGGCGGCCCGCGACCTGTTCCACGCGGGCGAGCACGTGGACGTCTTCGCCGGCCACCACCACGGCTACCGGGCCAGGCACGACCGCCGGATCGTCTTCGTACGCACCGAGCCGTCCTACTGGCTGATCACCGACGAGATCGACGCGGAGGCGATCTGGCTGATCCACGGCACGTCGCCGTGGGTCGAGCACGGCCCCGGCCACGCGAGCAGCCAGGGCCCCGGGCTGCTCGTGGTGCCCGCGCAGCCGCCGGACGAGGTCACGTTCGGCAGCGGGCCGGCCAGGATGCCCGACCCCGCGACCGCCACCGCTCCTTACGGCGAGATCCACTCGCTGGGGCTGCGCCGCCGCGACGGCCGGTTCACGGTCGCCGTCTTCCCGTTCCAGGACGTACCTCCCGAGGTCCAGGTGAGCCCGCCCGCCATCCGCGTGGACGGCGTGACCGACACGTTCACCGCGCACGGCTGGGCGCGGGACGGGCTCGCCGAGCACTGGGGCGGCCGATGAGCGAGGACCGGCCGGTCCTGATCGACGCGGACGTCATGCTCGGCCGCCACCCGCGTCGCGACGTGGGCGGGGGAACCGTGGCCGAGCTGCTCGCCGCGATGGACCGCGTGGGCATCGCCGAGGCCGTGGTCGGCAGCATGACGTCGTGGCTGCACGACCCGGCCAGGGGCAACCGGGAGCTGACCGGCCTGCTCGCCGGGCAGCCGAGGCTCAGCCCGTGCTGGGTGTTGCTGCCCGACACGTGCGGGGAGACGGGCGCGGGGTTCGCCGGCGCCGCCGTCGAGGCGGGCGTGGTCGCCGTACGCGCCTTCCCGCGCGAGCACGGCTGGGACCTCGCGGGCGCCGACGCGGCTCCCGGCCTCGACGCCGTGGAGTCCGTACGGCTGCCGCTGCTCGTGGACGCGGGCCAGACCAGCTGGCAGGAGGTGGAGGCGCTCGCGCGGGCGCATCCGTGCCTGCGGATCGTCGTCGGCGGCGTGGGCTACCGGAAGTTGCGGCAGATCGCCGGCGTCCTGGACAGGACGGGCAACGTGAGCATCGGACTGGCCGACCTGTCCTCGCACCGCGGGCTGGAGTGGCTGGTCTCCCGGTTCGGCGCGGACCGGTTCGTCTTCGGCACGGGAGCGCCCTACCGCGATCCGGCCGAGGCGGTCACCCGGCTGCTCTGGTCGGAGCTCGGGCAGGCCGAGGTCGCGGCCATCGGCGCGGGCAACCTGCGCCGGCTGCTGAGGAAGGAAGTCAGAGCGGCATGAACGAGCTGACGACGGCTCTGTGGGCGCGCCGCCCGCAGCAGGCGACGAGGATCGTCGACGCGCACGCCCATGCCGGGCCGTACAGCGTGTTCTTCATCCCCGACCCCGACCCGGCCGGGATGATCGCGGTGATGGACCGGTGCGGCGTCGCGCACGCGATGCTCTCCAGCCACCTGGCGATCCAGCTCGACGCCGCCAAGGGCAACGCGGCCACCGCGGAGATCGTGGAGCGGGCGCCCGGCAGGTTCACCGGCTACCTGACCGTCAACCCGTGGCAGGACCCGGTCGCCGAGCTCGAACGGTGGGGCGACGACCCGCGTTTCGGCGGGGTCAAGCTCCATCCCGACCTGCACGAGTATCCGCTGACCGGCTCGCGCTACGCCCCGGTCTGGGAGTACGCGGAGCTCACCGGGCGGCCGGTGCTCACCCACACCTACTCGGGCTCGCCGTACAACGACCTGCCGCTGGTCGGCGAGGTGGCCGGGCGGCACCCGCGCGCCACGATCCTGGCGGGGCACTCGGGGGTGACGCCTCTCGGCATCGACCAGTCGATCGAGGTGGCCGAGCGGCACGAGCGGGTCATCCTGGAGGTGTGCGGGTCGTACAACACGGGCGCGGCAATCGCCGGGATGGTCCGCAGACTCGGCGCGCACAGGGTCGTGTACGGATCGGACTTTCCCTTCATCGATCTGCGTATGTCGTTGGGACGGATACTGTTCTCAGATCTCAGCGACGACGACAGGGCAGCGGTACTCGGGGGCACCATTACCGCTCTGCTCGGAAAAACAGGGGCATAAAGGTTGGACGGTCTACGATCCAAGATCGCGATTGGTGTGGTGGGGCCGCACGATCTGGTCGAGCAGATCGTGCACATCGGCGCGAGCCTGCCCTCGGCCGCGTCGTTCCGGCTGGTGGGCGCGCCGCATGCGGGTGAGCACGAGACCCGCGACAAGCTCGCCAAGATAGCGGGCAGCATCGACGCGGTCCTGTTCACCGGGCCGCTCCAGCACGACCTGGCGACCCAGACGGGCGAGCTGCCGGTGCCCGCCACGTTCGTGCCGGTGAGCGGGGCCGGCCTCTACTCCAGCCTGCTGCGCGGCACGCTGTCCATGCGGATCGACCCCGCCAGGGTGAGCATCGACTCGATCGCCCGCGCCGACGTGGCCGAGGCCTACCAGGAGATCGGCGTGCCCATGAACGGCGTGCACGTCTCCGAATACCGGCAGCCCGACTCGGTGCGCGACTTCGTCGCCTTCCACGAGCGGCTCTACCGCGAGGGCGCCACCACGGCGGCGCTGACCACGGTCAGGACCGTGGCACGCAAGCTGGAGGCGGCCAAGGTGCCGGTGTTGCGGATGATGCCCACCCCGCACACGCTGCGGCTGGCCATCAACACCGCGACGCTGCTGGGCACGGGCAGCCGCCTGGAGGAGTCGCAGATCGCCATCGTGCTCGTCGAGCTCGCGGCCTCGGCCCGCCCGGCGCAGTCGGGGCCGGGCAACTACTGGCAGCAGGAGCTGAAGCTGTCGCTGCACCGGTCGCTGCTGGCCGAGGCCCGGCTCATGGGCGCGACCGTCGCCCCGCGGGAGGAGAACAGCTACGTGATCACGGCGACGGTGGGCGCCCTCTCGCAGGCCACCGACGGGTTCCGGGTGGCGCCGTTCGCCGACCGGGTGCGCGCCGACCTCGGGATGGTCGTCGAGGTGGGCATCGGGCTCGGCAACACCGCCCGCGACGCCGACGCCCACGCCCTCATCGCCGTCGAACGTGCGCGCGCGGCCGACGCCACCGCCGCCTTCCTGGTCGGCGGCGACGGCACCGCTACCTCGCTGCCGCTGCGGCAACGGCGCAGGAGGGAGCCGGTGGAGGAGCCCGCGGCCGGCTCCAAGGCGGCCAGAACGCTCGACCGGCTCCTTGAGCGGCTGGGCGACGACCCCGAGGCGATGGTGGTCGACGCGGAGAGCGTGGCCGAGGTGCTGGGCGTCGCGCCGCGCAGCGCCCGCCGCGTGTTGCAGAGCCTCGTGGAGGAGGGGCTGGCGTGGGCGCTCCCGCCGGTCAGGTCGTCGCAGGCGGGCCGGCCGCGGCAGCCGTACCGGCTGGTGTCGCGCGCCGACTAGCCCTCTTCTCCGCTGATCAGCCGGGGGGCCGACGTTCCAGCCGTCGAGCAGCACGCCCTCGTGCGTGGCGATGCGCTCGCCGTCGAGGTGGACGGAGGCGGAGTGGCCGATGCCGTCGAACTCCAGGAACGCCCGCTGGCCGGTTGCCAGGTCCGGCGCGCTCAGCTTGGTCCGGTAGACCCGGGTGCGCTGCGACACCCACCCGGAGAGCAGGTCAGTCGTCCCCGAGGAAACCCCGCAGCTCCCATCGCTGATCCATGAGCGCCTTCCGTCCGATGTGTGGGATCGTTCCCACACGAGATCGCCTTCGAGCCGGAGGCCGGACGGAGGCGGCGGTCTCAGGACGGCACAGGCCGGTGGTTGCGGCGATACTCGCTGGGCGAGCAGCCGACGTGGCGCTTGAACACGCCGCGGAACACCTTCGCGCTCAGATAGCCCGAGCGGGCGGCCACCATGTCGATCGGCGCTGTGGTGGCGGTGAGCAGGACGCGGGCGTGGCGCAGCCGCAACGCGGTCAGGTGGCGCAGGAACGT
Source organism: Nonomuraea longispora (assembly GCF_004348345.1). Classification (GTDB taxonomy): domain Bacteria; phylum Actinomycetota; class Actinomycetes; order Streptosporangiales; family Streptosporangiaceae; genus Nonomuraea; species Nonomuraea longispora. The sequence goes on along the minus strand of NZ_SMJZ01000165.1, from coordinate 12,030 downwards.
CGTCCCGCGCACGTCGGCGAACAGGTGCGCGATGTAGAACGGGCTGGCGCTGACGGCCTGCGCGACCGCCGCCAGCCGCAGCCGCGGATCGGTGTAGTGGACCGCCATGTAGCTCTCGGCCATCGACAGGATGTCGCGGGGGGCGGGCGGCATCAGCCGCCACAACGTCTCCTCGATCCAGATGTGCAGGTAGGAGCGCTCGTGGATCTGGGTCACCGTGGTCAGCTCCTCGATGGGCAGGCGCGCGAACGCGTCGACCCAGTCGGTGGAGCCGCCCGTGAGCCGTCCCCGGTTGACGACGTCGACCACGAACAGCAGCTCGCCCATCAGCCAGTTGTGCAGCGTGCTCGGGGACAGGCCGCGCTCCTGGACGCACCTGTCCACCCAGCCCGCGAGCAGCCCGGCCGCGCCGCCCCTGTCGCCGGCCTGGACGCGGCGGGCCAGCTCCGCCTCGATGCGCACGGGAGGCGGCGCGCAGGAGTGCTCCTCCTGCGGCGCCGTGATGACCCTGTCGCCGCCCAGCAGCAGCTTGTAGGAGTTGGTACGCCGGGCGTCCCGTTCGATCACCGTCGTGCTGTCTGGGCCCTCCCGCGGGGTGCCCAGGCTGACGGTCGCGGTGAGGCCGGTGGCGTTGACGATGCCCGCGCGGATCTGCTCGGCCAGCGCGGTCGCCTCCCCCATCAGCCGGTCGGGGTCGTCGCCGCTCAGCCTGACCAGCCACTCGTCGGGCGGCAGCGGCTCGCAGGACGCCGGCCGCCGTGCCGTCGCCGCGCGGACCGCGCGGTCGGCCTGGTCGAGCTGGATGCGCGCCCACTCACGGCCGTGGGCCCGCGTCGAGGCGACGTAGTCGTCGATGTCGATGAGGGCGCCGACCGTGAACTCCATACCTTCCAGGGTACGAGTAAGGTGCGCCGATATCTATGGTTTAGGCGGACCGAAAGTCGACCCGGTTGATCAGTGTGCCCACGCCTTGCACGGTGGCCCGCATGACGTCCCCCTCCTTCAGCGGGGCGATCCCGGCGATGGTGCCGGTGGCGACGAGGTCGCCGGGCAGCAGCGTCATCCCGTCCGACAGGTCGGCGACCAGCTCGGGGATCCCGAACACCATCTGCTTGGTGTTGGCCCGCTGCCGCACCTCCCCGTCGACCTCGAGTGTCAGCTCCAGATTCTGCGGGTCGGGCACCTCGTCCACGGTCGCGAGATACGGCCCCGCCGGCGCGAACGTGTCGAACCCCTTGGCCTGGTCCCACGGCGCGTTGCGGGCGATGTTGGCCAGCTGCAGGTCGCGGGCCGTCATGTCGTTGATCACGGTGTAGCCGGCCACGGCCTCGCGCCAGCGCTCGGCGGGCAGGTCGCGGACCGTCGAGCCGACGACGACCGCCAGCTCGACCTCGTGCTCCAGGTGCTTCGTACGCGCCGGAGCCGTCACCGGGCGGTTGTGGCCCGTCAGCGCGGACGGCGGCTTGAAGAACAACACCGGCTCCGGCGGCACCTCCAGCCCGCTCTCCTCCGCGTGCGCGACGTAGTTCAGCGCCAGGCAGCAGATCTTCGTGCAGGTCGCCACCGGCGGCTCGAACACCACCGACGACTCGTGCAGCAACTCCCGCGCGCCGGCCCAGAGCCGGTTCACCTCGTCGGTGAGCCGGTCGAGCCCGTACTCGCCGAGCAGGGCCACCGGATCGTCACCGGCTCGCATCCCGGCCAGGCTGAGAAGATCCCCACCCTCGCGCCAGGCCACCAGTTCCACTTCATCGGCGGGGGAGCGCCGGATACGCCCGAGAAACACGGCCATTCCTTCCTGGAGGTCCTCTCAAGCTCACCAGGTGCCTCGCGGGCCTCACAAGGGCCCGTCCTTGCGATGACGCCCTCCTTGTTGCTCTCCTCCTTGTCGGCGGACGTCGCCGCGGCCTTTGATGGTCCCCATGAGCAGGACCTTGCACGTCAGCCGTGACCTCCATGCCGACGGCCGACGCTACCTGGCCGGTGGCGTCTCCAGCGACGCCCGCCGGGTGGCCGGCGTCCCCCTCTACGCGGACCGCGCCCAGGGCGCGCGTCTGTGGGACGTGGACGGCAACTCCTACGTCGACTACGTGCTCGGCCAGGGGCCGGCGCTGCTCGGCCACTGCCCGCCCGAGGTCGTGGAAGCGATCGCGGCCCAGGCGGCCCGCGGCATGGTCTACTCGGCCCAGCACGCCGCCGAGGTACGCGTGGCCGAGCGGGTCTGCGCCATGGTGCCCTCAGCGGAACGGGTGAGGTTCAACACCGTCGGCTCGGAGGCCGTGCACGGCGCGCTCAGGCTGGCCCGCGGCTACACAGGGCGCTCCAAGGTCCTCAAGTTCGAGGGCCACTACCACGGCTGGCTCGACCCCGTCCTCTACAGCGTGCACCCCGCCGTGGAGGCCGCAGGACCGTCCAAGGAGCCCGTGGCGGTGCCGGGCACGGCGGGGCAGCAGCCGGGACACGCGGACGACCTGGTCATCTGCCCGTGGAATGACCTGAATACCCTGACCGGCCTGATGGAACGGCACTCGGGGCAGATCGCCGCCGTCATCGCCGAGCCGGTCCTGTGCAACACCGGCGCGATCAGCCCCGACCCCGGCTATCTGGAGGGCGTGCGGCGGTTGTGCGACGAGCACGGCTCCCTGCTGATCTTCGACGAGATCATCACCGGCTTCCGGCTCGCGCCGGGAGGCGCCCAGGAACACCTCGGGATCACCCCCGACCTGTCGGTGTTCGGCAAGGCCATGGCCGGCGGCATGCAGGTGTCGGCGCTGACCGGCCGGGCGGAGGTCATGGACCACATCTCGACGGGCAAGGTGGCCCACGCGGGAACGTTCAACTCCCAGCCGGTCGGCATCGCGGCGGCCGAGGCGACGCTGCGCGTCCTCGACGAACGGCGCGAGGAGGTCTACGGCACGCTGTACGAGCGCGGCGCGGCGCTGATGGAGGGCCTGCGGTCGGCCGCGGCCGAGGCCGGCGTGCCGATGCTCGTGGACGGCCCCGGCCCGGTGTTCCAGACCTACTTCACCGACGCGCCCGCCGTGCGGGACTACCGGGACTTCGCCGCCACCGACCGGGCCAAGATGGCCAGGCTGCACGAGGCGCTACTCGACAGGGGAGTCAACATGGTCCCGCGCGGCCTGTGGTTCATGTCGACGGCGCACACGGCGGCCGACGTCGACGCCACGGTCGACGCGTTCGCCGGAGCGCTGCGGGACCTTTGACCGGCGTTCCGTCGTGATGACCAGGGCGACGCCGACCAGGATGATCGCTCCGCCCACGAGGATGCGCGGGGTGATCGGCTCGCTCAGCACCAGCGCGCCCAGCACGACTGCCACGGCGGGGTTGACGTAGGCGTACGTCGACACGAGCGAGATGGGGGCGTTGCCGAGCAGCCACGAGAACGCCGTGAACCCGATCAGCGAGCCCACGAGGATGAGGTAGGCGAGCGCGATCCAGGACCTGCCGGTGATCGTCGCCGGGTCGAGCCGCTCGCCCGTCGCGGCGCCGAGCACCGCGAGGCCGAGGCCGCCCGCGAGCATCTCGATCGTGCTCGTCGCGAACGAGTTGGCGGGCATCGTGACGCGCCCCGACAGGAACGCGCCCACGGCCCACAGCAGCGAGGCGACCAGCACCACCGCGATGCCCGTGGCGGCCGCGCCTTCGTTGCCGGTGAGCGAGAGCGCGGCCACGCCGCCGAGCCCCACCAGCACGCCCGCCATGGTCGCCGCCCTGGGACGGTCACGCACCACGAACCTGAAGGCGACCAGCCACAGCGGCACCGACGCCACGAGCAGCGCCGCCAGCCCGGTCGAGATGTACTGCTCCGCCACCGACAGCATGCCGTTGCCCAGGGTGAGCAGCAGCACCCCCACCAGCGAGGCGCTGAGGAGTTGCCGCCGGGTCATCGTGAAGGCCCGCTTGCCGGACGTCAGGAGCAGGAAGCCGCCGAGGAGCACGGCCGCGGCGAGGAACCGCATGGAGGCGCCGAGCAGCGGCGGGATCGACTCGACCACGATGCCGATGCCGAGATAGGTCGATCCCCACACCACGTAGACGATGGCGAGGGCGCCCCAGACGATGAGCGGGGACCGCGAGTCAGGAGCATTGTGGTCCATGGGTCATGACAGTAGCGGAGCGGCCCGACAGAAACCGCGCGGCTTTCGGACAAGCAGGTGGCCCGATCTCTGCGGTGGCAGGGAACTCTCACCTGCGCACGGCGAACGAGGGACCATCGGAAGATTGGTGCCCCCGTCCGAATCCCGTCGATCGGGGGCGTCGCAATTCATACCCCTTCTCGCGAGGACCAACCGCCATTTCCCCAAGTGTCAACCGCAGATTCGCCAAGGCATCACATTCCGGACACGCCTCAGGGCAGGGAAGGCCACGCTGCGGGGCAACCGGAAGCGAGCCCGCCGCCGTCGGAGGGGGAAGGTGAGGCGGCGGGCCGCGTACCGGGTGGATCAGCCGGGGGCGATCAGCGCGGCCCCAGCTTCTCCACGATCAGCCGGTAGAGCTGCCGGGGCCGGCCGGGCTGGGGAGTGCGGTTGGGCGGTAGCGGCCACGCGAGTCCCTCGTCAACCAACGTGCGCAGCAACCGCCGAGCCGTACGGGGTGTCACCCCCAGCATCTTGCCTGCCCCTTCGGCGTCCACCACCGTGTCGCCGCCCTCCAGCTTGGCCGCCAGCCGGGCCAGCACCTCGACCCCTTTGGGTTTGAGTGCCGTGGCGCCGGTGGGCGGCATCCGCGGGGCCGGGATGAGCGCCCGTCCCTCGCGGTCGACCGCGAACCCCTGCGCCTGCTTGCCCGCCTGTGTGCGGGCCAGCGCGGCCCGCGCGTGCGACTCCGCGTCGTGGGTCGTCCGTCCCATGCCCACGCCGACCTCGACCGCCAGCCCCAGCTCGTCCCTGATCCTGGCCGCGAACGGCAACACCCGGAAACCGTCGGTGGCCGCCGCGATCGAGCCCCTGGTCGCCGTGACCAGGTAGCTGTGATCGTCGATGGGCCAGACGGTCGCGTTGATGCGGTTCGCCTCCTGGACCAGCAGCCGCTGCAGCGACAACCGCAGCTCGTCGCGCCAGTAGCGGGGCGCGGCGCGGCGCACGGGTTCGCGCAGCGTCGGCACCTCCACCAGCACCACGGTCAGCTGCGACTCCTCCAGCCGGTGATGCGCCCCGAGCAGCGCCGCGGTGTGCAGCGCCGTGCGGACCGCGGCGGAGGTCGGCTTGATCCTGATGACCGGCACGCCCGCCGTGTGCAGGCGTTCGGCCACGGCGGCCAGGCATGTGAGCGCTCCCGTGGTCGCGCCCTGCCTGGCCAGCCGTTCGTGGTAGGCCGCGATCGTGCCGGTGGCGCCCGGCTCGTCGCGGCTGTGCACGTCCGTGGCGGGGATGCCGAGGTCGGTGTACGCCTCCTCGACATCGGCCCGGCTGACCACGTCGATGCTGACCCGTTTGGGGTCCATCCGGGTGTCGAGCGCGGCCTTGGCCAACGCCGCCACCAATGCTGCTCCGCCGAGTTGCACGTAGGTCGCGGGCATCGTCAGCACGCCTGATCGCCTGGCCAGGTCATAAGGGACCGGGCTGGCGAACAAGCATGCGTCGACACCGGGTCCGAGCCTCGTCACCTTGTCGGGCGCCTCTTGCTCGTCGCGGTAGGCGGCCGCCACCAGGCGACACGGCAGCGGTGCCGCGGCGTGTCCCATCAGCATGACTCGCTCGACAAGGTCGTGGGGTCCGACCACGCCGATGGTGAGGTCCGGTGTCATGGCGCCCGGGCGTGACACTCGGGGAGTTTCTTCGGCCCTCTCGACCAATGTTCGTCCCATCCTGCCGTCCGTTGCGGTGCTCTCTTTTGGAACGATCGCTCGCGGGGGCCGTAATGTCACGCCCGACTTTTCCGGAAAGCCGTTCAGGTTGACCGCCCGACAAGATGTCCTAGCAGCTCAACGAGCATTTTCTCCCGTTTTTTAGTGCGGGGAAATCTCTCGTGTAATGTCCGCGCCGAGCGCGCGCATTCGAGCGGCGAGATGCGCGTGGCCGCGGTCGATGAGGTAGCCGCTGCCGATGACGGTCTCGCCTTCGGCGGCGAGTCCGGCGAGCACGAGAGCGATGCCGGAGCGCAGATCGTGGGCCGTCACCTCGGTGCCGGTGAGAGGGGTGCGGCCGCGCACGACGGCCCTGCTGCCGTCGACCTCGACGCCGGCGCCCATCTTGTTCAACTCGCCGGCCAGCGCGAAACGGCCGTCGAAGATGCGCTCGTGGATGTAGCTGGTGCCGTCGGCGAGCGCCGCGACGGTCATCATCGGCGACTGCAGGTCGGTGGCGAACCCGGGATAGGTGTCGGTGATGATGTTGATGGGCCGCAGCGGGCCCTCGCAGCGCACGTGCAGCACCGCGCCCTGCCGGGCGAACTCGACGCCCATCTGCTCCAGTTTGTACCGTACGACGCCCAGGTCGAGGCCGGTGCCCACGAGGCTCAGCTCGCCCCCGGTGATCGCCGCGGCCATCGCGAACACGCCCGCGTCGAGCCGGTCGGGCATGACCGTGTGCTCGACGGCGTGCAGCTTGTCGACGCCCTCGACGGTGATGAACCCGGTGCCGCCGCCGCTGATGCGCGCGCCCATCTTGGTGAGCATGTCGATGACGTCGAGCACCTCGGGTTCGAGGGCGGCGTTCTCGATCACGGTGGTGCCCTTGGCCAGGGAGGCGGCCATGATGAGGTTCTCGGTGCCGGTGTGCGAGGGGGTGTCGAGGTAGAGGGTCGCCCCGGTCAGGCCGGACGCCTTGACGTGGATGACGGTCTCGCCCTCGTCGACGATCGCGCCCAGCCGTTTGTAGCCGAGGTAGTGGAAGTCGAGGTTGCGGCTGCCGAGGTTGCAGCCGCCGACGCCCTCGACGACGGCCTCGCCGAGGCGGTGCAGCAGCGCGGGGGTGAACAACACCGAGCCGCGGAAGCGCCGGGCGATCTCGGCGGGCAGCACCGGGCTGGTCAGCCGGGAGGCGTCGATGACGAGCGTGCGCTCGGACTCGTGGAGTTCGACGTACGCGCCGACCGCCTCGGCCAGCTCGATGGCGCGGCGGACGTCCTCGATGATCGGCACGTTGCGCAGGACGGTGCGGCCCTTCGCGGCCAGCAGCGCCGCACCGATCATGGGAAGCACGGCGTTCTTCGCGCCCTGGATGAACGCGGTTCCACGCAGTGCGTTGCCACCGCGCACGCGGTAACGGACCATTTCGTGCGGCTCCTTGAATTCCGGCGGTGAGGCTCGATCGGGCCAACAGTAGTCGGTAACACCACATGACCCAGCCGAATCATCCGCTAAAGGGAGCTCCCGTGATGCGCTCATACGCTTCTAGGTATCGTTCGCGCGTGCGCTCCACGATGTCGTCAGGCAAGCGAGGTGGGGGGGTTCCGGAGGCTTTGTCCCATCCGGATTCGGGCGATAGTAGCCAATCGCGTACAAATTGCTTGTCGAAAGAAGGTTGCGGACGGCCCGGTTGCCAGGCATCGGCCGGCCAGAAACGCGATGAATCCGGCGTGAGAACCTCGTCGCCCAAGGTCAGCACCCCGTCGGAGTCCCAGCCGAGCTCGATCTTGGTGTCGGCCACGATGATGCCCCGCTCGCGGGCGATCTCCGCGCCGCGCGCGTAGACGGCCAGCGTGATGCGCCGCAGCTCGTCGGCCGGCTTCTCGCCGACCTGCGCCACGACCCGCTCGTACGAGATCGGCTCGTCGTGCTGACCCACCGGCGCCTTGGTGGACGGCGTGAAGATCGGCTCGGGCAGTCGCGACCCGTCCTGCAGCCCCTCGGGCAGGCGCACCCCGGAGACGGTGCCGCTCTCGCGGTATTCGGCCAGCCCGCCGCCCGTCAGGTAGCCCCGGGCCACGCATTCGACCTGGACCATCGTCAGCGGCCTGCACACCACGCTGCGGGCCTCGTCGCCCCTCGCCACGATGTGGTTGGGCACGATGTCCCCGAGCTGGTCGAACCACCACAACGACAACTGCGTGAGGATCGCGCCCTTGTCGGGGATGCCGGGCTCCAGCACGTGGTCGAAGGCCGAGATCCGGTCGGAGGCGACCATCAGCAGCAGGCCGTCATCCGTCTCGTAGAGATCGCGCACCTTGCCGGAGTGCACGTGCTTCATAGGGCGATGTCCGTCCTGTAGTGGGAGCCGCGCAGCGTGATGCGCCCGGCGAGGTCGTAGGCGTGGCGCCGCGCGCTCTGCCGGTCGGGGCCGTGGCCCACCACGCTGAGCACCCGCCCGCCGTTGGAGACGATCGTGTCGCCCTCGCGCCTGGTGCCGGCGTGGATGACGTAGGCGTTGTCGGACGGCTCGATCCCCGTGATCACGTCGCCCTTGACCGGAGTGCCGGGATAGTTCTCCGCCGCGATCACCACCGTGACGGCGCTGCCGTCCTTGAACACCGGGTCGAGCCCCAGCTCGCCGGTCGCGCACGCCATCAGCAGGCCGCCGAGCGGAGTCTCCAGCCGGTCGAGCAGCACCTGCGTCTCCGGGTCGCCGAAGCGCGCGTTGAACTCGACCACCTTCGGGCCCTTCGAGGTCAGGGCCAGCCCGACGTAGAGCACCCCCTGGTAGGGCAGCCCGCGCCGCGACAACTCCGCGATCGTCGGGTGCACGACCTCCCGCATGACCTGGTCGGTGAGCTCGTCGGGCGCCCACGGCAGCGGCGTGTAGGCGCCCATGCCGCCGGTGTTGGGGCCATGGTCGCCGTCGAGGGCCCGCTTGAAGTCCTGGGCGACCTGCAGCGGAACGGCCGTGCTGCCGTCGCACAACGCGAACAGCGACACCTCCGGCCCGTCGAGGAACTCCTCGATCACCACCCGCCCGCACGAGCGCGCGTGGTCCAGCGCCTGCTGCCTGTCGTCGGTCACGACGACGCCCTTGCCCGCCGCGAGCCCGTCGTCCTTGACGACGTAGGGCGGGCCGAACTCGTCGAGCGCGGCCGCGGCCTGCTCTTCGTTCTCGCAGGTCCGCGACCGTGCGGTGGGCACGTCGGCGGCCTGCATGATCTCCTTGGCGAACGCCTTGGAGCCCTCGATCATGGCCGCTTCGCTGGACGGCCCGAAACACGCGACGCCGGCCTCGCGCACCGCGTCGGACACGCCCGCCACGAGCGGCGCCTCGGGCCCGACGACGACGAGATCGACCCGCAGCCGCGTCGCCAGATCGGCCACCTGCGCGGGGTCGAGCGGGTCGACCGCGTGGACGGTCGCGACCTGCTCGATGCCCGGGTTGCCCGGAGCGCAGTGGAGCTCGCTGACCTGGGGATCGAGCTTGAGGGAACGGCACAGGGCGTGCTCACGCCCTCCGGAACCAATGACTAGAACGCGCACGCACTCATTGTCGCAGGCCCGCCGGCGTGGGCTCCCACAGGTCCGCGGCGCGGACCGCCTGCCGGAATAGACGACGATCTTTGGTGAGTTCCACCGGGGAGGACTGCTCTCGGCCTAGTATCGTCAGATTGCTTCCCCCGCCTGTGATAGGTTAAGGCGGCTTTGCGGCGTCCTTGTGTGATTGGAGGTGGTCCGGGATGAAACCTGGTGATCCCAGCAGTACGTGCTCTTTCACGTACGACCTGCGTACCCCCGACCACTCCAATCCGGCAGCCTGATCGTGCCTCCACGCCTCTGTTCTTGATTGAGGTGACTTCTCGTCGCGCGTGGAGCGTGCCAGGTCGGGCGGAAAGGGACTGCCATGCGCTCGTCCACGCTTTTCCGTCGCATCAACCGTCACCCTGTGCGGCAGCACGTCGCGCGCCAGCACGCCACCCCGGTGCGTGACGTACGTGTGCCTCCCGTTGAGTCCGTCGTCGAGTTCGGCGCCTACGTCCACGGCGCAAAGGTCGCCGCCCCGGGCATCATCGAGGCGCTCCACCTCGTACGCGAGCACAACAAGAGCGCCGAGGGCGCCAACGCGTTCGTCTGGGTGGGGCTGCACGAGCCCGAGGCGCCCGAGGTGGAGTGGCTGGCCGAGGTGTTCGAGCTGCACCCGCTGTCCGTCGAGGACGCGGTCAAGGCCCACCAGCGACCCAAGATCGAGCGGTACGCCGACTCCCTGTTCATGGTGCTCAAGACCGTCGCCTACCTCGACCCCGGCAGAGGGCCCGGCGACAACGAGATCATCGCCACCGGCGAGATCATGGTGTTCCTCGGCGCCGACTTCGTGGTGACCGTGCGGCACGGCGAGCACTGCCCGCTCACCGCGGTCCGCGAGCGCCTCGAGGACAAACCCAAGCTGATGAGCCGCGGACCGGCCGGCGTGCTGCACGCCATCGCCGACCACGTGGTCGACCAGTACCTCCAGGTGTCCGACCTCATGCAGCTGGAGCTGGAGGATGTCGAGGCGACCGTGTTCGCCGACGTCAGCTCCCGCGACATCAACCGCATCTACCAGCTCAAGCGCGAGATGCTGGAGATGAAGCGGGCCGTCACCCCGCTGCAGGCGCCGCTGTCGGCGCTGCCCCAGCGCCGCGTCGTCCCGTCGGAGATGCGCGAATACTTCCGCGACGTCGGTGACCACCTGTCGCGCGTGTGCGAGCAGGTGGAGTCGTCCAACGAGTTGTGCAGCTCCATACTGCAGGCGGCGCTCGCCCGCTCCAACGCGCTGGCCAACGAGGACATGCGCAAGATCTCCTCGTGGGTGGCCATCCTCGCGGTGCCTACGATGATCGCCGGCATCTACGGGATGAACTTCGACTTCATGCCGGAGACCAAGCAGGTGTGGGGCTATCCGGCGGTGCTGACCGTCATGATCACGGCCTGCGTGCTGCTCCATCGGGGCTTCCGCCGCAACGGCTGGCTCTAGGTCCGGCTTCCCCGCCCCGATCTCAGACGCCGACGGGCTTGAGCGGCCCCACCGGCTCGGGCAGCTGCAGCCCGCGCTCACGCCACAGGTCCCGCATCCGGTCTGGATAGTCGGTCACGATCCCGGCCACCCCCAGATCCAGCATCCGGCCCGCCAGCTCGGCGTCGTTGACCGTCCACACCGCCACGTCGAGACCGGCCGCCGCCGCCTGCGCCATCAGGGCCTCGTCCACCATGGTGTGCTTGGGCGAGAGCGTGGTCGCCCCGGCGTCGCGCGCGGCGGCGGCCACGTCGTCGCCCAGGTCGTCGTGCCAGTGCAGCGTGTCGGGTTCGATCAGCGCGAACCTGCGCGCGCCAGGGACCAGCCCGGCGGTATGGCGGATGATGCGCCAGTCGAAGCTGAGGATGGCGACGTTGTCCAGCCGTCCGTGCCGGTCGAGCTCCTCGACGACCTGCTCGACGAAGGCCTCCGGGTCGGGCGTCAGCTCGGGCCTGGTCGGGTCGGACTTCAGCTCGACGTGCAGGCGTACGCTCTCGGCTTCGTAGGCGTTCACCAGCCCCAGCACCGCACCGAGCGTCGGCATGCGGGTCTCGGGCATCGGGACCTGGGTCAGCGCGAAGGGGTCGTCGGGATGGCGCGGCAGCCGCACGCCCACGTCGAGCGTGCGCAGCTGCGCGAGGTTGAGCGAGTTGATCGGTTTGCCGACATAGGGAAAGAGCGGGTCGCCGGCACGGATGGGCCGCCTGTCGGCGCTGGTCACGGCGGAGACCGTGAGGTCGTGCGTGAGCACGAGGCGCCGATCGGCGGTGAGCGCGACGTCGAGCTCGAGCGCGTGCACGCCCAGCTCCATCGTGCGGCTCATCCCCGGCAGGGTGTTCTCCGGCCAGAGGCCGCGAGCACCCCGGTGACCATGAATCTCAACGCGCACAACCCGGACCCTACCTGGCTGGGGGTGCGACTAGACAGTGCCACGCCGTGTCCTTTTTATCCTGCTACGCCCGGTCGATGACTAGACCTCAGACAATAAGCTGGATTGCATGACGGAGGTTCTCAATAAGGCCCATCCCGCAACAGTCAGGGCATGGGTAAACGGATGGGTGATCTCCCGTAGAGCCCCCCGGCCCGTACCCGAACCCTGGGGCACGCGGGTCGACGTCGGCCTCCCAGGACACGTGGCCCGCCACATCGTCCCCGCACC
>NZ_SMJZ01000164.1 GCF_004348345.1 Nonomuraea longispora | reverse complement strand
CACCCCGCCCCGCGCCCCGCGGCCCAGCGGCGTCCGGGTGACGCCCGGCCTCCTCAGCGGGGCCATGGCGGTGCTCGTGCTCATGGTGTTCACGGTGGCCTTCCTGCTGACGAGGCAGGAGCCGCCGCCCCCACCGCCCGGCGAACCGGTCGCCGCGCGGACGACGGCCACGTCCGCGCCGCCCAGCACGCAGCCCCCGTCGAGCGAGCCGCCGCCGACCGGTGAGGCGAAGTTCTCGAACGACGTCGACCCGTGCGAGCTCGTCACCGAGGAACTGCGGACCAAGCTGGTGGTCTTCCCCAAGCAGACCAAGTTGTACAAGGAGGAGTGCGAGTGGACGACCCTGCCGCAGTACGGGGCGGGGCTGCCGGAGAACATGACCTTCAGGCTGAAGGTGTACACGAAGGTGTTCCCCGACGGGGTGGCGCAGGCGCACGAGGAGTTCGTCGCCCGCCGGCACAAGGCGGCGCTCATCCCCCGGGGCTATGCCAAGGCCGAGCCGGCCGTCGGGGACGACTCCTACGTCGCCGTGTACACCCTGGAGGGTGACGACCACGGGCCGACGAAGGCGATCGCCGGGGTCCGGGTGAGCAACGCGGTGGTGGAGGTCGAGTACGACCGCGACGTCAACGAGGACCCCGAGGGCAGGATGACCGCGGGCGCGCTGGAGACGGCCCGTACGGTCGCCGAGAAGCTCGGCGGCGGCGGAGACTGACGAGGCCCGGGCCGGCGCTGCCCCGGGCCGGGCGGCTCAGGACCAGGTCACCGGGAGCTCGTGCACGCCGAAGATGAGCATCTCGTCGCGCAGCGGCACCTGCTCGGCCGGCGCCGCCAGGCGCAGGTCCGGCAGGCGGGAGATCAGCTCGCTCAGCCCGATCCGCATCTCCACCCGGGCCAGCTGCTGGCCCAGGCACTGGTGCACCCCGTGCCCGAAGGCGAGGTGCGGGGTGCGCTCACGGCGCACGTCGAACGCGTCGGGATCGGCCCAGTGCCGTGGGTCGCGGTTGACCTCGGGCGTGGCGATCACGACGGTCGCGCCGGCGGGGATGTCCACGCCGCCGAGCGTCACCGGCTCCGTGGTGACCCGGCTGACCCCGAGCTGGATGATCGACAGGAACCGCAGCAGCTCCTCCACCGTGTTGTCGATCAGAGCGGGATCGGCACGCAGCGCCTCCAGCTGGCCGGGGTGTTCCAGCAGCGCGAACGTGCCCAGCCCGAGCATGTTGGCCGTGGTCTCGTGGCCGGCGTTGAGCAGGATGACGGCGACGTCGACGAGTTGCGCGTCGGTCAGGGGCGGGTCGGCGTCGCGGATGAGGCCGGACAGCAGGTCGTCGCCGGGGTCGGCGCGTTTGGCCGCCACCAGCCGCTGCATGAACGCGTACATCTCGGCGCGCGCCACGGCCTGTTCCTCGGGGGTCGCGTTCGCGTTCAGCCCGATGGCCGTACGTTCCTGGAACAACCGGCGGTCGGCGTAGTCCACGCCCAGCAGCTCGCAGATGACCAGCGACGGCAGCGGCAGCGCGAACGCCTGCACCAGGTCGGCTTGTGTGCCCGCCGCCTTCATCGCCTCGATGTGCTCGACCGCGATCTCCGTCACCCGCGACTCCAGCTCGCGCATCCGCCGCACCGTGAACTGGCCCGTCAGCAGCCGCCGCAGCCGGGTGTGCTCGGGCGGGTCCATGAAGACGAAGAGCCCGTCCTCCCGCTCGGCCACCTCCGCCGTCAGCGGTTGCGCCGTCTGCGTCTCAACCACCTCGTGCGGCTGCAGCGAGGTCGCCTCCCTGTTGCGGACCTTGTCGGCGCTGAATCGGGTGTCCGACAGCACCGTACGGGCCTCCTCGAACCCCGTAACCAGCCACGCGGGGGCCCCGTTCAGCAGCTCCAGCCGCCGGACCGCGCTCTTGTCCCGCAGGCCGGGCGGGGGATCGAACGGACAACGCCCTCGTTCCACCATGTCCGCCGGCAGGATCCTCCGCATCATCGTGGGACTCACGTTCGGGGATTCCTCGGTCACGCTGTCCTCGGCCATCGGCACGTCCTTGTTCTCGGTGGGGGTCATTCAGACGACCCTACAAAGATGCACGATGCGCATCAATGCTCGCCATGCAAGGATAGCGCCGCCGCGTCAGTCCCCCTTTCACGGAACGATCCGGACAGCTCGCCCGTACGCCGCCCGGCCTTGCCGAGCAGCGGCGGCAGGGCGACGTTGTCGGCCACCGTGAGCTCCGGCACCAGCCGGCCGAACGGGAAGACAATGCCGACGGCGCTGCGGCGCAGCTCGGAGCGCCGGGCGTCGCTCAGCGTGTTTGGTCATGCGGCGGAGGTGTATACGTGGTGCACGGTCACCAGCTCCACATGCCCACCCGTACCGGCACCCCAGGAGAGGCGTGCGCGACGGGCTGCCCCTCCGGCGCGGGCAGCCCCGCCGCCTGGATCAGGTCCTCGTTCACGGCGTCCAGGTGGGCGTGGTGCAGCGGCCACGGCGGGTGCTCCACCTGCGCGGCGGCCAGCCGTCCCGCCACGAGGCTGAACAGCCGGAACCGGGCCGTCAGGAAGTACGCGAGCTCGTCCCGTTCGTGCTCCACCAGCGGCACGCCGATCCCGGCGTCCACGTCGCACCGCGCGCCGGCCGGCCCGGGCAGGCGCCGGCGGCACCTGTACCGGATGTGGCCGTCCTTGGCCTCGACCGACATGTCGGACCAGTGATAGGGCAGCCGGTAACCGCCCCGCCCGCCGAGCGCCGCGGGCAGGCATCCCGCGTCCAGGGACAGGAACCAGATACCGGTACGCCCCCGCGCATCGCGCACGTAGGTCCGCAGGTTCGTCTCGGGGAACGTCGAAACCCACGGCAGCGCGGGCACACCGGGCACCCGGACGTCGCGCATGAGGAACGGCGTGAGCCCCACCCACGCCGCCCCCTCGAAGGGCTCGACCCTGAGCTGGGCCGGCAGCAGCGCCTGCACCTGCTCGGGCCGGTAGCGCCAGTGGATGAAGGTCATCCGCGACCAGCGGTGGTACATCACGGGAAAGGACACGCGGGGAGAGGACGGCGCTCGCATCCCGCTCCCCTGCCCTCCGGCGGCACGCGCAACCCCGGGGCCCCCGCCGGTACGGCCGGTGGCGCACGCGGTAACGGCTAGTTGCGGCGCGTGGCCGGCGCGGCCCGGCCCGGCGGTGCGAGGTCCTGTTCGGGCAGGACGGCCTGGAGCACCAAGGCCGCCGGGGCGCTGGGACCGACCAGCGTGAGGTTCCCTCCGAGCGAGCGCGCCAGCCGACGGGCCCGCAGCATGGCGGCGGCGCCGCGCGAGTCCATGTGCGTCACGCGCCGCAGGTCCACGCTCAGCCGCGGGCCACGCTGGCGGATCACCGTAGCGAGGAATTCGTACAGATCATCGGCGGTGAGCACATCGACCTCGCCGCTCACCCCCACGACGGGAGCGCCGGCCGACATGCTGACACTGAGATCCAGTCTCATGAAGGTTCCTAGCTCGTGCACGCCCAGCGCTGAGTGCGCCGAGTCCCGTCCCGTACCCTGAGGCAGTCGCCTCAACCGCCTTCTCACACTTCCCCCGCCACAGAAGTGAGGCGCCGGAGCGGGCCATGCCGCCGCGGTCGCCGAGCGAGCGGCTCCCGGCATCGTGTACACGGCGGTACGCAGGCACACCGGCCGCCTGAGCGGTTGCTCGGCGAGGCGGGCGTGCGGGCCGCCGCCTACCACGCCGGGTTGCGCCCGGTCCGGGCGCGACGACGTGCACGGCCGGTTCACGGCCGGTTCACGGCCGGCGAGCTGGACGTCGCAGTCCGAGCGCACCCGGCTGGAGATGATGCGCCGCTACGCCGGGACCGGCGACTTAGTCGTCGGGATTGAGCCCCTCACGGTGCTCCCCGGCGGCGTCGCCCTCCTCGCCGGAGTCCTCCTCGCCGGTGCCGGGAGTGACGCCGGGTGTGACCCCCGCGGGACGCCGCAGCGTCTCCTCCTCGGTCGGGGTCAGCGGCGCGCCGCTGGCCTCCTCGCTGCTCCCGCGATCGACCGGCTGCTCTTCTCGTGGCGTGTCGTTCATGACGTCCCCCTGTAGCTGGATGGCCGATGGAGCCGGACCGCCGGAGCTATCCGTACGGACGGCCCGTGCCCTCGCCGGGCAGATATCCTCCGTCGCCGCTTCCCGTACGGCCCGATCCGCCGTCCGGGTCGTCCTCCTCATCGGAGGGCACCCAGTCGGCGTTCGCGTTGATGTGCTCCCCGCCGCGCATCGCCTCGCCCGACGCCCCCGGCTCGTCGTCCTCGTCCACGATCAGCCCGTGCTCGTCCTCGTCGACCGGGCCTTGCACCCGGAAACCCGGGTCGCCGGGCTCTCCACGCTGCTCCCGCTCCTGCGGCGGCATGGAGTGCGGGCTCGGACCGTAGGTGGCGACGTGGTCGTCGATCTCATCCGTACGGGCGGCGACCGCCTTCTCGTCCGATCCCGCCGTCGCGGACCACTCGTCGTCGCGGCCGGTGACGTAGCCCATGGGCTCGGCGTAGCCGCTCTCCGGCTCGGCGTCGTCGCGCGGCTTGGAGCCGGGGCTGACGTTGGAGCCGCGGATCGAGGCTGGGCCCACGTCGCCGCCCATGTTGTGCAGGTCGGCGTCGGACGTGGTGCCTCTGTCCCGCTCGCGCCGCTTGTCGCGCTCCTCGTCGTCCTTGCTCGCCATGCTCGCCCTTCCTGCTCGCCCTTCCCGCTCGCCGGGCACTCCGGCTCGGTCTGGTGCCGGCTCACACCGGCTCGGCCGAGGCTTCACTCCGGTTCGACGTGCATGGCGGCCTCCTCGGCGGTGAAGCCGCCGGCGTCCGGTCCGGCCTCCATGGCGACCTCGTCGGGCTCCGCGTCCGCCCGCGTCCCCTCGTCGGGGGCCACGAGACGGCCGGCGGGCCGCGGTTCGTCCTGGACCTGCCCCGAAGGCTCCTCGGGTTGCGCCGACCCCACCGGGTCGACGCCGGTGTCCGGTTCGCGTTCGGTGTCCAGGTCGGAGCCGACCCCGAGGCCGCTCTCCTCGGTCACCCTGTCCACGGCCGGGGCGTCGCCGCCCTCGCCGGACGGGCGGGCGGCGGACTCCTCCACCCCGAACATGGGCTGCTCCTCGGAGGCCTCCCGTTCGAGCCGTCCGGACAGCGACTCGCCCTGGATCTGCTCGTCGTCCGTGGTGCCGAAGTCCTCCACGGCGACCGGTTCGTCCGCCGGGAGAGGCGCCTCCTGCGGATCGACCGACCACTGCTGCTGGGGCGTGCCGTCCTGCAGATCCGGGATCCCTTCGTCCTCGAAGCGCGAACGAGGGTCGTGCTCTGGTACGTGGTGACTCATCTCATCTCCCCTTGTCCGACCTGCTGCCCGCCCGCTCCCCTCCGTAACGCGGCGGGCTCGCTCATCGGGCGGCGCTCTCGCGCTCCGTCGCCGGGCCCGCCGGCATGTTGAGCCGGTTCATCGTCAGCGCCAGCACCGTGCCGTACACCACATGCCCCGCGACCATGACCACCTGCCGGCCCGGACGGTCGTCGGACGCCGGCGGCAGGATCCCCAGACCGGGGATCCAGCCCTGATAGCTGGAGGCCCAGATCGCCAGGGCGTAGCCGACGCCGGCCGCGGCCGGGGCCCGATGCCCCCGGGCCAGCACGCCGTACAACGCGCCGGCCGTGGCGCCGAACCCGAGGTGGGCGAGCGCGCCCGCGACGCCCTCACCCGGCTTCGGGTCGTGTTTGCGCCCCGGCAGGGCCGCACGGGCGATCCGTTTGGGCGGCTGGTCCCGCATGAGGCCCATGCGGCTTCCCGCCACCATGACCCCGCTCATCGCCGCGGTGGCGACCGAGCCGCACACCGCGCCCTTCAGAAGTTCGCGCATCATGCACAGGCGGTTGCCCTCCACATGCGGCGGGAAACGCCGCCGCGGCGAGCGCGGTCATGCCGGGCGCCAGGTACTCCTCCCTTGAACAGCGCCGAGCCCGCCGGGGGATCGCCGAGCGCGTCGACCGCCTCACCTGAGCGACCGCCGTACGCCAGCGGCGCGCTAGAGACGCGCTAGAAGAACCGGAGACCCTTGGTCGTCGTGGGTCTCTTGCTCGTCGCGTGCCAGGTTCTGCTCGGCGTCGTCTTCGCGGTCTCCGCGTTCACCAAACTTCGCAGCGGTGCGGCCGTACGGTCATTCGCGGCGTCCTTGGTGATGCTGCCCGAAGGGCTGCGCCTGCCGGCCGCCTGTGCGGTGGCGGCCGGCGAGGCGGTGGCGGCCGCCCTCATGGTGGTCCCGCGGGCGGGGCTGGCCCTGAGCGCGATCCTGCTCGCCGGGTTCACCCTGGCGATCGTCGTCTCGATCCGTAAGGGCGTACGCGCGCCGTGCCGCTGCTTCGGCCTCTCCGCGACCCCGCTCGGACGGGTGCACCTGGTCCGCAACGCCCTGCTGCTGCTGGTCGTGGCGCTGGGCGGCACGGGACTCATCTACTCCGGCGGGCCGCCGGCCGCCGCCGGGCTGGCGGTCGCGGTGCCGGCCGGGCTGGCCGGGGCGATCATGCTGATCGCCTTCGACGACATCGCTGGGTTGTTCATGCAAACACCGGGGAGTGTGTGATGCCGTACCTGGTCGCCGCGGTCGTGCTGATCGGGCTGCTGTGCATGGTGAATCTGCTGCTGACCGTGGGGGTGATCCGCCGCCTCCGTCAGCAGGCCGGGCGGCAGGACCTGTCCGGTCCGCCGGCCGGCGGAGAGCTCGCGCCGGGTGACGACGTGCCGGAGTTCGCGGCCATGACGACGGACGGTGAGCCGATCTCGGGGGAACTGCTCGGCGGGCCTGCCATGGTGGGCTTCTTCTCGGTGGGCTGCAAGCCGTGCGAGGACCTGCTGCCCCAGTTCGCCGAGCGGGCACGGCGCACGCCTGACGCGGTGCTCGCCGTGGTCACCGCCGTCTCCGGCGACGACCCCACGCCGTACGTCGAGCAGCTCTCGCAGGTGGCGAGGGTCGTTGCCGAGGATCCGCAGGGGCCGGTCCAGTCGGCCTTCAAGATCGTCGGATACCCGACCGTCGTCCTCATCGGCGCGGACGGAACGGTGGTCGACAGCGATCACGCGATGCCCGCCGCCAGCGGCGCATGATCACGATCGCCCGGATCGCCGCGGCGACCGCCATCAGGACGGCTCCCGGCCTGACGCTCCTCTACGTCCTGGTGATGCTGGCCGAGGCGGTCCTGCCGATCGCCGTGGCCTGGCTGACCAAGATGGTCGTCGACACCCTGGCCGGCGACGGGCCGGGGACGGGTTTGGCGGCCCTGGCGCTGGGCCTGGCGGGCGCTGGGGTGCTCGTGGCCGCCCTGCCGCAGGTCAGTCAGTATCTCGGCAGCCAGATCGGCCGGCTGTTCACCGCCCACACCACCGCCGAGCTGTTCACCGCTACTTTGCGCTTCGCGAGCCTGCGGCCGTACGAGGATCCCGAGTTCCACGACCGGCTGCGGCTGGCGCAGAACAGCCTGCAGACGGGGCAGGGCGTCATCATGGGGTCGTTCAGGATCATCCAGTCGTCGATCACCCTGGTGGGGATGGTCGGATCGCTGCTGGTGATCAGCCCTGTCCTGACCGGCATCGTGCTGGCCACCGGGGGGCCCGCGCTCGTGGCGCAGCTGCGCATGTCCCGTCGCCGGGCGGCGATGTTGTGGGACATCGGCCCGGCCGAGCGGCGCCAGATGTTCTACGGCGACCTGCTGGGCACGGTAGAGGCGGCCAAGGAGATCCGGCTCTTCGGCAGCGGCGGGTTCCTGCGCGACCGCATGATGAGCGAGCTGCGCACGGCCAACGACGCCCGCCGCCGGATGGATCTCCGTGAGCTCTCCGTCGAGGGCCTGCTGACCCTCCTCGCCGCGGCGGTCGCCGGCGGCGGGCTGGTGTGGGCGGTCGTCGCGGCAGGTTCCGGCGCGCTGAGCGTCGGCGACGTGTCCCTGCTGATCGCCGCCGTCGCGGCCGTCCAGAGCGCGCTCAACGGACTGGTGTCCGGCATCGCCGGGCTCCACCAGGACCTGATCATGTTCGGCCACTACGTGACGGTGGTGCGAACCGGTCCCGATCTGCCGGTCCCCGCCGAGTCCGCGCCACTCCCCCGGCTGCGCCACGGCATCCGGCTCACCGACGTCTGGTTCCGCTACAGCGATGACCATCCGTGGATCCTGCGCGGCCTCGACCTGTTCATCCCGGCCGGCACGGCGGTCGCCGTCGTCGGCCTGAACGGCGCCGGCAAGAGCACGCTGGTCAAGCTCCTCTGCCGCTTCTACGACCCGCAGCACGGCACCATCACCTGGGACGGCGTGGACATCCGCGACGTTCGCCCCGAGGATCTGCGGCACCGGATCAGCGGCGTCTTCCAGGATCACATGACGTACGACATGACCGCCGCCGACAACATCTCCATCGGCTACGTCGCCGCCCGCGAGGACAGAACCCGCATCCAGGCGGCGGCTCAGCGGGCCGGCATCGACGGCACGCTCTCCTCCCTGCCACGCGGCTACGACACCCTGCTCACGCGGATCTTCTTCAGCGAGGAGGACAAGGGCGACCCGGACACCGGCGTCGTGCTCTCGGGCGGTCAGTGGCAGCGCACGGCACTGGCCCGCGCGATGTTCCGCGGACGCCGCGACCTCATGATCCTGGACGAGCCGTCCGCCGGGCTGGATCCCGAGGCCGAGGCCGACGTGCACGCCAGGACGCGCCGCCAGGGCGACGGCGCCACCACTCTGCTCATCTCGCACCGGCTCAACACCGTCCGCGACGCGGACCTGATCGTCGTGATCGAGAACGGCGTCGTCGTCGAGTCCGGCACCCATGCCCGGCTCATGGCCGCCGCGGGCGGCTACGCCCGGTTGTTCCGGCTGCAGGCCAGCGGCTACCAGGAGCCCGAGAGCGCGGGGGTCTCATAAAGGGAGGCCGTGCCCATCCGGGGCACGGCCTCAGTCGATCGCTCTACTCCATGACCAGAACGCCGTCGCCCTGGAGAATCTCCTGATGTTGCCGGCGTAGTGCGTCGGCTGGCTCGATGCCGAGCTCGGAGCCGAGGATGTGGCGCAGCCGCCGGTAGGCGGCGAGGGCCTCGGCGCGGCGGCCACGGCCAGCGAGCGCCCGCAACAGCATCGCCCACGAGGCCTCGCGGAACGGATGGGCCTCGACGAGCCGCTCCAGTTCGGGGATGACCTGGTTGTGGTGGCCGAGCCGCAGCTCCGCCTCTACGCACAGCTCGCGTGCGCTCAGATGAAGCTCGTCCAGGCGGTTCCGCTCGTCGTGCACGGTCTCGACGTCGATCTCCGGCACCAGGGGACCGCGCCAGATCGCGAGCGCCTCCCGCAGCGACCTGACCGCCGCGCCCGCTTCGCCCTCCGCCAGGGCGTCCGCCCCCTCGGCGACGGCCGACTCGAACCTCCTGACGTCGACCGCCCGGTCAGGAACGGTCAGGGCGTAGCCGTTCCCCACGGTGGCCAGGGTCACGTCGTCGGCGACGAGCGGGCACAGAGCGCGCCGCAGGCGGTACACGTACGTCTGCACGCTCGCCTTCGCCGTGGCGGGCGGCTCGTCCTGCCACAGCTCCGCCATCAGCCGATCGATGGTGACGACCTCGCCCGGACGCAGAATGAGAACGGCCAGCACGGCCTGCTGCTTGGCGGCCCGGATGGCGATCGTCCGGCCACCTCCGTCCGCCACCGCCAGACGTCCCAGCAATGTGAACATCCTCCACCTCCGACCAGAATCATGGTCGGTGACGGTATGTTCCGGGTATGACGGAGGTATGCCTGCCCGTCACGCCGGGCGTCCCCGGATCAACCGGGTGGCCGTGGCGCGACAGGCAGGCACGGAGAAGGGTTCACCTCGGCCGGGTGATCAGCAGCCGTTCTCGCTGATGATCTCGTACTTGGTGCAGCTTCCGTCACAGCAGTGGGCGCGGAGCCTGATGGGGTAGATGCACTTGTAGATGTAGTAACACTCCACCGCAGCGGCGCTCTCCTGCGGGACGATCATCGCCAGCAGGCGGTCGCTGAGTCTTCCCAGCACAGATGTCATGACTCATTCCTCATGGTGTAGGGGCATTCGCCGGCTCCGCCCGCCGGGCGCGCGTGCGCAGCGCACGGATGGAGACCACGAGGTTCAAGGGTCACCGACAGCTCTAGCCCGTCGATCGCGTGCCGCTAGCGCGATGGTGCCTGACTTCCCCCTGCTATCCTCAGCGGACCCAACACCGTCTCAACAGATCCTCAACATCAGTAGTCCCCCACTCCGGATGGCGCGCGAAGGCGCGGATCACCGGAGAAGGGACCCGTATGCGTCACTGGAGCAAGTCCACGGCAGTGCTCGCGACCGTCTGCGCGATCGCGGGCCTCACCTTAGTGGGCGCCCCGGCGGCACAGGCGGCGACGTCCATGCCGTGCGCGGCGGTCCGGGGCTCCGGCCCTAACCTGGACGACGGCTGGGGTGTCATGAAGGGGTCGTACAACCTCAAGGTCAAGCCGAAGATGCGTTCCTGCAACGAGCGGCGGATCAAGGGGACCAGGACGCACGGGTGCACGTCCGTGGCCAACTTCCGATCCGTGCACGGCTCGAGTTACCCGAAGTGCTGGAACAAGAGCAAGGACCATACGTGACTCAGCGGGGCGCGACCGTTCCGGCGCGGTTCAGGATCTGCTCCAGTTGTGCGGGCTCGGCCGCGCCGCCGGCCGCCAGGACGGTGCGGGCGCGGCCGGTCACCACGACGTACGGCGGCCAGGGGATGTCGTTGCGCTCGAAGACGTCGGGGTCCACGACCATGGGCAGCCCGTCGCCGTCGTGCCCGTCCACCGCGCTGACCAGCACGACCTCCAGCCGGGCGGCGGCCGCGGCGAACTCCGGCAGCATCGCCGCGCACAGTCCGCACTCCGGCGAGACCAGCGCGTACATCACCCGGTCGCCGGCCGGCTCCGGCGCCCCGGCCACCTCGAACCGCGTGCCGGGACGCGGTCCTGACATGGGTCTGTCCGCACGCAGCAGCCGCGCGGGC
The DNA here is from genome assembly GCF_004348345.1 of Nonomuraea longispora. Classification (GTDB taxonomy): domain Bacteria; phylum Actinomycetota; class Actinomycetes; order Streptosporangiales; family Streptosporangiaceae; genus Nonomuraea; species Nonomuraea longispora. The sequence goes on along the minus strand of NZ_SMJZ01000164.1, from coordinate 9,877 downwards.
AGGACGGCCAGGCCGAGCAGGACCGCCGCCACCGCGAGCTGGACGGGCTCGAACACGACCGGCCCGGCGACGGCCGCCGTCACCGCGAGGACCAGCAGCAGGCCGGTACGCACCAGCGTGCCGGCCCCCACGAGGTCACGGCCGCCGAAGCAGCCGCAGTCCACGGTCATCCGCCGCCGCACGACGGAGGCCATGGCCGCCAGGAACGCGGCGAACAGCGCACCCGCCACAACGGCGCCCCACCGCCGGCCGCCCGGCACGAGCAGCAGCGCGGCGGCGGCCAGTTCTGCCGCGAGCACGCCCGCCGCGGCGGGCCATGCCAGGCGGCCGGGCAGCACCCGGTAGGCGGCCACCGACCGGGCGAAGCCGGGCACGTCCCGCAGCTTGCCCAGCGCGGCGACCAGCAGCGCCGCGGTCACGGCGAGGTATGCCGACTCGGCGACGATCATGGCACCGCCTGGAAGGCCGAGGCCTGCAGCTCGTACAGGTCGGCGTACATGCCGCCGCGTTCCATCAGCTCGGCGTGGGTGCCCTGCTCGGCGATCGCGCCGCCGTCGAGCACGTAGATGCGGTCGGCGTAGCGGACGCTGGCCAGCCGGTGGGTGATGAGCACGATCGTACGGCCGTCTGCGTGGCCGCGGATCCGCTCGAACAGGGCGTGCTCGGCACGGGCGTCCAGGGCCGAGGTGGGCTCGTCGAAGATGACGAGCGCGGCGTCGCGGTAGAAGCCTCGGGCCACGGCGATGCGCTGCCACTGGCCGCCCGACAGGTCATGGCCGCCGCGGAAGCGGCGGTCGAGCAGGGCGTCGTAGCCGTCGGACAACCGCGCCACCACCTCGTCGGCGCCCGCGGCCGCGCTGGCGGCGGCGAGCCGGTCCTCCTCCAGGGGCCGTCCCATGACGATGTTCTCGCGTACGGTGAGCGGCCAGCGCGTGTGGTCCTGGGCGATGACGGAGATCCGGCGGCGCAACGCCTCACCGTCGAACGCCCCGAGGTCCACGCCGTCCCAGCGGATCGTGCCCTCCTGCGGCCGGTACAGGCCGGCGAGCAGCTTGGCCAGGGTCGTCTTGCCCGAGCCGTTCTCGCCGACCAGGGCGATGACCTCGCCCCTGCCGACCGTCACGCTGACGTCGGACAGCGCGGGGCGGTCGGCGCCGGGGTAGGTGAACGTGACGTTCTCGGCCGTCAGCAGGCGGAAGGGCGCCGGCTCCGCGGGCGGTGAGAGCGGCGCGGGGATGCGCTCCTGGGCCATCTCGCGGAAGGCGAGGTAGTCGCCGAAGTAGAGGCCCGCCTCGTAGAGCCGGTTCATGGTCTGGATCAGGGCGGTGAGCGATCCCTGCCCGGCCCTGATCGCCAGCACGGCCGCGCCGGCCACCGACAGCGGGATGACGCCGACGGCCAGCAGCGCGCCGAGCGCGACGTACACGCCTGCGGTGGCGATGCCGGTCATCAGGTCGCCGCCCGCCTTGATGACGGCGCGCCGCCGTGCCACGTCGAGCTGGACGCCCTGCTCCAGGTCGGCGACCTTGGCGTACTGGCCGAGCAGGAAGTCCCTGAGCGTGAACGCCCGCACCTCGGCGGCGGGCTGCCGCTCGGCCATCAGGTCCGACAACATGAACTTGCGCCGCCGTGCGGCGGACAACCGGTAGAACGCCTGGTAGCCCAGCCGGGCCATGCGCACCGCGGCCCATCCCGCGGGCACGGCGGCCACCAGCAGCAGCGGCATGAGGATCGGGTGCAGCAGGCCGAGCGCGATGGCCGAGGCCAGCACGCCCACCGCGCCGGTGAGCACGGCGATCGTCGTCTCGACCACGGTGGCGGTGTCCGGCACGCCGCTGTCGCGGGCCCGCCGCATCGCGTTGTGGAAGTCGTGGTCGTCGAACGCGGCCAGCTCCACGCGGGTGGTCAGCTCGAACAGGCGGGTCTCGGCCAGCCGTTCGACCAGCGGTTTGAGCCGGGCCTGCGCCCATCCGGAGCCGGCCAGCAGCGCGCCGCGCAGGCCTGTCGCGGCGGCCACGAGCAGCAGCGAGGGCAGCGCGGCCCGTACCCGGTCGGGTGTGGGGCCGGCCGCGAAGAGCGAGGCCAGCACCTCAGACGTGGTCACCAGGCCGAGGACGGTGAAGACGCCGGCCGCGACGTTGCCCACCAGGGCCACGGCCGTGTCGCGGGGGCTGGCCTGCCAGGCCAGCCGCAGCGCGGCGGCCACCAAGGACGGCAGCCTGCGGGCGATCGTGCCGAGGCCGGCGGTCAGCAGGTGCTCGTCGTGACTCTCCCAGTACGCGACCACGAGCCCCGACCGGTCGTCCGGGACGTTCGTGCCGCGCTTGCGCAGCCACAGCCTCATGCGGGACGGCCTCACGCGAGCGCGTCGTTCCGAGACCGGCGCACCGGAGATCCCCCCATCACGCACGCCAATCTAGAAGATTGACCGGTTCGGTGTAAAGGTGCATGTAAATAGATTTCGGTCGTTACGGTCACCCTCTGGACAGACTTCCAGGCTTATGCCCATAATGCATCCGTTTGCTCGCGGCACGGGGCCGCACCGGCGATTCCAGGCCGCGGGCAGGGCACGGGAAAGGCGTCCACCGGCGCACTCCCGAGGCTCGGATCCCCACGTCGGCCGCCCAAAGGCGGCCAAGGAAGGAGCCCTCATGTCGGTCCTCGCCCTGGAACCGCGCGATGCCGGAGTCCTGGAGTACGAAGACCTCGCCGTCGATTTCGAAGGCGAGCTGAGCAAACTGCTCCACGGCCCCCAGGCCTGCGTCAACACCTGCAAGCGCACGGTGTGCAGCAGCTTCCCGTGCTGCCCGTCCATTGTGTGAAGCGCCTGATGCCACGCGGTGACGCGTGGTGATGTGAAGCGCTGGAGAAAGGCCATCGGCGCGGTTCTGATGGCCTTTCTCGTATGAGGCCGATGTGCTCCGTTCTGTGGGGTTTACTGTGGACAGTAATGTGGTCGACCGCCTTACCATATTTGCCGAGTTGAATGGTAGGGAAATAGTCGAGGACGACACGTGGGTCAGCGTTCACGACCCTCACCACGACATTCCATTACAGGGCTGGAAAATTCACGTCTCCGCACGTCCCGGCACCCTCGCCGACACTCTTGACCGCGTGCTGCCGATCCTGGCGGGCACCGGCTGCGCCTTCAAGGCCGCCCGCTCCGCCCGCAGGCTCATGGAGCTCAACACCGGCGACGTCGACCCGGGAGCCGTGGGCAAGGCCATGACGATCTACCCGGACCAGGACGCCGTTGTCGAACTGGGCCACGCCCTCGCCGACGCCCTGTCCGGGCTGGCGGCGCCGCGCATCGTCAGCGACCGGCAGGTCCGCCCCGGCGCTCCGGTGTACTACCGGTACGCCCCGTTCGCCCCGCAGTACCGCGTGGACGAGAACGGCGACTTCGAACTGATCGTGATCGGGCCGGACGGCGAGCAGCTCCCGGGCGCCGCCGGCCCCGAGTTCACCTGCCCGCCCTGGGCCGCCGACCCGTTCCGCCCCGAACCTCCCGTGGCCGCGCCCGACCGGGCGGGGGCGAGTGACGAGGCCGGTGAAGGGCCGCCGCCGGAGACCTCCGACGAGACCGGCGCGGGACGGATCATCGGCGGCCGGTACCACGTGACGTCCGGCGTGGTGCGCGGCCCGCGTGGCAACGTCTACCGCGCCGCCGACGCCACCGGCCGCCGGGTCGTGGTCAAGGAGGCCCGCGCGTACGTCGGGGAGAACGTCGAGGGCTGGGACCTGCGGATGTACCTCCGCAACGAGCTGCGCGTGCTCCATGCGCTCAAGGGCGTGGCGGGCGTACCGGAGCCGATCGACCACTTCCGGCACGGCGAGGACGAGTTCCTCGTCATGACCGACGCGGGCAGCCGCGACCTCAACCGGTTCGTCGCGGAGACCGGCCTGTTCACCACGGAGCCCGCGAGCGGGGAGCGGAACCTCGGCGCGCTCGCCGTACGGCTGCTGGAGGTGATCGACGCGGTGCACGAGCGCGGCGTCGTCATCCGGGACCTGTCGCCCAAGAACGTCGTGCTCGGCGAGGACGGCCGCTGCACCCTCATCGACTTCGGCAACAGCAGGTACGACCGACTGCAGCTGCCCGGATGGAGCCGCGGCTACAGCGTGCCCGACCAGCACACCGACCGCGAGTCGGTGCCCGCCGACGACTACTTCTCGCTCGGCGCCACGCTGTTCTTCGCGGTCACCGGGATGAACCCGATCATGATCGGCCCCGACCCGGTCCGTAACGTCGAGCGCACGCTCATGTGCCTGGCGCGGATGTTCCCTGACGTCACAACGGGCGTCGTGGGCCTGCTGCCCGGCCTGCTGAGCCTCGACCCCGCCGACCGCACCGCCGCCGCCGCCGAGATCAGGTCCGGTCTCCCGGCGGCCGGCGGGGAACGGTCGCAGGCGAGGCGGTGGAGGCCGCCCGCCACGCCGGAACTCACCGGGGAACTGCTGTCCAAGGCGCTCGACCACAGCGTGCGCGAGTGCGCGGCCTTCGCCGAGCAGTTGATGGCCGGGCCGCAGGACGCCCGGCGGGAGAGCCCCGCGGTGACCAACGTCTACGGCGGCAGCGCCGGAGTCGGCATGGAGCTGCTGCACCACCCGCAGACCCGGTCGGTGGCCGCCGACCTGGCCCGGTGGACGGGGCGCGTGATGCCGCCCGCCAAGCTGCCGCCCTCGCTGTACTTCGGCCGCACCGGCACCTCGCTGTTCCTCACCGCCGCCCGCGTGACCGCCGCTCCGGACCTGGACGCGCCCGAGCCCGTCGCCGTCGACGGCCCGCAGCGCGCCGACCAGGCACACGGCGTGGCCGGCATCGGCGCGGGCCACCTGGCGCTGGCCGCACTCGACCCCGGCGAGACCCGGCACCTGCGGATCGCCGCCGAGTGCGCCCGGCTGTTGGTCACCGGTCAGGTCACGCGCTCGGAGGACGCGGTGGCGCCCGCCCAGCCGGGATCCGGCGTGTCGGTCGACACGGCGTACGCCCACGGCGACGCCGGCTGTGCGGACTTCCTGCTCGCCTACCACGAGGTCACCGGCGACCGCGCGGCGGGCGAGGCGGCCAGGGAGCGCTCGGCGGCGCTGGCCGTACAGGCCGAGGCGCTGATCGGCGAGCTGCACGGCCCGGACGCCCGAGCCATGGGGGCCTCCTGGTGCCAGGGCATGTCGGGCATCGCCGGCACGCTGGCCCGCGCAGCCCGCGCGTACGGCGAGGACCGCTACCTCGACCTGGCCGAGCGGGGCGCGCGGGCGTGCCTGGTCGTCGCCCCGCAGGCCTGGGTGGTCTCCCAGTGTTGCGGCCTGGCGGGAATCGGGGAGGCGCTGATCGACCTGGCGATGGTCACGGGCGACGACGGTTACTGGCGCCACGCCGAGGAGATCGCCGAGCTGATGCTCGTACGGGCCGGCGGGGAGCCGGCGCAGCCGGTCTTCCCCGGCAACGACCTCGACAAGGCGGCCTACACCTGGAGCACCGGCACCGCGGGCGTGGTGTCGTTCCTGCGCCGCCTCGACCGCCGGTCGGGAGCGCGCCTGTGGACGGCGGACTGGCGGCCGGCGGAAGCGGACCCGGCCGCCCACACGGCAAGGGGGTCGGCGGCGAGCTGACCCGGCACACCTCTCGGACGCGCACCACGCGGTGCCGACGTGCCCGGCCTCTCAGACGCGCACCACCGTGGTGTTGGCGCGACCGGCCTCTCAGACGCGCACCACCGTGGTGCGGGCGTGGCCGCGGCTGCGCCCGAGCTCCACCTTGACCGCCTTCTTGGTCTTGCGCACGCCGCGGTCGCCGTCCTTCAGCGACTTCACCGCCCAGGGCAGCGTGATCTTCACCTCGTCGGCGGTCCTGGACGGGTCGGAGACGGCGAGCCGTACCTGGTCCTTGTCGCGGCGGACCACCAGCGTGCACGGGCCGTCGGCGCGCAGCGGCCCGTCCGCGGTCTCGACGGTCCCCGCGCGCCAGAAAACGGCGGCGAGCAGGCCGTCGCGGGAGATGGCCTGCGCCGCTCCCGAGTTGGCGAGGACCTTGACCCGCCCGGCGTAGGCCGCGGTCTGCGCGACCGTCGCGCCGGGCAGCACGGCGTAGGCGTAACGTTTCCTGCGCGGATCGACGCCGTGGTCCACGACGATCGTCGTGTAGTGCCGGGTGACGCGGGTCTTGTCACCTCCCGTGGTGGCGCCCTTGTCGATGTCGCGCCAGCGGCCGGTGCGCTTCTCGCGGATCACCTTCGCGTCGGCGCCGTCGAGCAGCGCGTAGCCGGCCACGCCGGACAGGTGGAGCCAGCCGCCGCCCCGGCACAGCGGGGGATGCCGGTCGTGGGTGTTGCGGTTCTCCACGACGGTCTCGACGCGGCGGCCGTCGGAGGCGGTGATCCCGGCGCCCAGCGCGATCACGGCGTCATCGAGCAGGAACCACGCCTTCTTCGCCCGCAGCGAGGAGCCGTCGGCGATCAGCTTCATGGCCGCGGCACCGTACTCGCCGTCCAGCGCCACCCCGCCCGCCCAGGGCGTCGAGGGCAGGCGGGACTCGCCGTGCCGGAGATCGGCACGTTTGCGGCGGTCGACCGTCGTGCCGGGCAGCCGGTACGGGTCGATCGTGGGCCACAGTTCGTCGTTCCAGTGCGTGAGGTCACCGGTGTAGAGGTAGGTCATGCCGTCGCCGGTGTACCAGCCGTGCAGGTTCTCCCGGTTCATCGCCTCGGCCGCGCCGATGCGCTCCGAGCTCATCGCGATCGCGAACGCCCAGGTGGGGCGGCGGTGCACGACCCGGTCCATGTCGGCGAAGACGTACGTGCCCGTCGTACGCGCCCCGACCGGCACCGACGGGTCCGCCAGCAGGGCGTTGGCCTTCGCGACGCTCGCCAGCGGCGCGAGCGTGGCGTACGGGATGGCCTGGTTGCGGGTGAGCCAGCCCTTCACCAGCGGCCTCCAGCGCCGGGCGTGGCTCTCGGGCGCCGCCTCCAGCAGGGTGAGGACGGACTCGACCACCGTCTGCCCCGCGTGGTAGTCGCGGTGGCCCTGACGTGAGACGGCCCGGCCGCGGACGCAGTCCATCATCAGCCCGTCGAACACGAACGGCACGAACGAACGGTCCACGATGTCGTAGACGTTGCCGATTCCGCGGATCTCCCACGGCGACTGCGCGAGCATGGCGATCAGCTTGGCGACGCTCTCCAGGTAGTCCACGCCGTAGCTGCCGTTGTAGGGGTACACGTCGTGCTGGATGAACGAGCCGTCACGGTAGAAGCCGTCGCCGGGGCCCTTGGTCGTCCGCAGCAGGTCGGAGACCGCGTCCTTGGCCCGCTTGACGAGGCGCGCGTCGTGGGTGAGCAGCCCGCGCATCGCCACCGCCATGGCCTTGCCGGCCCGGTTGGCGCCGGTCTCCACGACGCCGGGGTGACTGACGCGGCGCTCCGGGTCGGGGCACCAGCGGCGCAGCGGGAGCAGCCAGCGCTTGAGCCGGTCCTTCGGCAGGCCGTCGTACAGCAGGGCGCAGGTGTCGGTCAGCGCTCGGGGCACGCCGATCTCCCACCAGAACCAGTTGCTGCCCCGCCGGTCGAGGTCCTCGTGGTAGGCGTGCTCGTACAGGAAGTCGAGCGCCCTGACGGCGGTCTCGGCGACCCGCGGGTCGCCGTGCATGGCGGTGCCCGGGGTGGCCCAGCCGAGCGCCAGGGTGCGCATGCGGTTGTAGGCGCGGTTGAAGTTGCCCGTACGGGGGTCGTCCAGCGGCAGGTCGGGCCAGAGGCTCGGGCGGCCGGGGGCGGGTTTCAGCTTGCGCAGCACCGCATGGGCCGAGCCCTCGACGGCCCGCGTCTTGTCGGCGTAGGCGGGGTCGTACGATCCGCCGGCCAGCAGGCTCACCCACCGCTCGCGCGCGGTGTCGAACGCGGCGCGGCCGGTCGCCTCGGCTGGTGTGTCCCAGAGGGCGACGCCGGCCACGCCCGCGGCGCCCAGCAGTGCGGACCGCCGGCTGAGGGGGTGGGACATGAAGACCTTTCCGACAGGCGTGCACATACCAAAGGAAAGATCCTATATCGCGAGGCGAGGCGCGTTTCGGGTTTGCGACGGGGAGCCCGTGAAGGTGCCGCGGGGGCCGCTCCCCGGACCGGTCACAGGGAGGCGAAGCCGCGCAGCATGGCCTCCAGCGCGAAGCCGAACCGGGGGTCCGGGGCGTCGCGCCCACCCGCCCGCGCCGGCTGGGCCCGGGCGGCCTCGGCGAGGAGTGGGGTCTCCCGCAGGTCGGGATCGGGGATCGCCTGGAGCCGGTCGGCCGGCGTGTGCCGGTCACGCCCGCCGGCGGCCAGGATGGCGACGTGGCCGACGACGAATCCGGTCACCGCGTACAACATGTCCAGCGCTCGCTCCGGCGGCAGTCCCGCCGCCCGCAGGATGCGCAGTGCCTCCTCCATGAGGCGCAGGTTGCGCGGGGTGATGGCGGGCCGGCCGACCACCAGCGGGACGACGTCCCGGTGCGCGAGCAGGACGCGCATCAGCGTGTGGGCGTATTCGCGCAGGCCCTCCTCCCAGGAGGAGGCCTCGGCCAGCGGCGGCGCCGCCTGCGTGAAGAGCTGCTCGACCAGGCCGTCCAGCAGGGCCTCCTTGCCGCCGACGTGCTGGTAGAGGGACATCGCCTCGACCCCGAGCTCCTGGCCGATGCGCCGCATGGACAACGCCTTGAGCCCTTCGCGGTCGGCCAGTTCCAGAGCCGCCTGGAGGATGGCCTGGCGGGTCAGCCCGGCGTTCTGGCCGCGGGTGCGCTTCGGGGACATGGTGGCCTTTCTCACAGCGCCGATTCTTACGACGTAAGTATAGTGGTGCCAGAGTAAACATACGTTGTAAGAATCCCGAAGGAAGGACGCGGCCATGAGCGCACCGGCCACGAAACAGCACCAGCGCGGAGCCCTCGCCTGGATGTACGGCGGCGCCGCACTCACGGTGATCGCCACCCTCGCCGCCTTCGTCCACCGGGCCGGCCTCGCCGATCACATCCAGGCGGGTTACCCGGCCTACGGGCCGGCGGAGGTCGACGCCGCCGTCACCGCCTACACGGTGATCCTGTCCGTCGTCGGGGTGCTGGGCCTGCTGGGCTGGCTCGGCACCGTGTGGGCGGCCCGCGCCGGCAGGGGCTGGGCCCGCTGGCAGGCATCCGGCATGTTCGCCGTCGCGGCCTGCTTCGCGGTCTCGGCCCTGACCATCCAGGACGTCAACGGTGAAGTCGGTCTGGCGCCGCTGCTGGGCTGGCTGCAGGTCCTTCCCTGCGCGGCCGGTCTCGTGGCGGTCGTGCTGCTGTGGAGAAGGCCGGCATGACCACGCGGCGGACAGGTCCCCGGTCCGCCGGACACGCCGTCCTGCGGGGGGATCGCGGCGCTCAAACGCTGGACGTACCGGGGCGAGCGGCCCAACACGTTCATGCGGCTCGTGAAGGCGAACAGCGATGATGTCCGGCGCTACCGTGATCGCATGCCTCGCCTGCTCGTTCTCTGCGCCGCCGCCCTGACGGTCGCCGCCGGCCTGGGGGTGCGCGCACTGTTCGACGGCCCCGTGCCGAAATACGCGGGCGACGCCCTCTACACCGTGCTGATCTACACGCTTGTGGTCCTGGCCCGTCCCGGGGTGAGACCGTGGGTGGCGGCGGTCTCGTCGGCCGGAGCGAGCTGGCTGATCGAGTTCGCCCAGCTCTGGACGATCCCGGCCGTGCTGCGCCCCCTGCTGGGCAGCACGTTCAACCCGCCCGACCTCTTCTGGTACGCGGCCGGCGCCGCGGCGGCCTGGCCCGCGCACACACTCTGGCTGCGCAGGACCACCTGACCACGGCAGACCACCCGCTCAGACACCGCCAGCCAGTATCAAGGGCCGCTCCCGCCCCCAGTCC
>NZ_SMJZ01000163.1 GCF_004348345.1 Nonomuraea longispora | reverse complement strand
GGGCGGGCTCGGGCGAGGGCGTCCGCGGCCAGGGTGCGGGTCTTGGCGGCGGCCTCCGCACGCTGTCTGACGGCGGCGATGAGCGGCATGACCCGGTCGGCCCTGGCGGCGTCGTCGAGCAGGGCCTGAAGGTCGGCTCTCTCATCGGCGCGCTCGTCGAGGGTGCGGCGGAGGGCGAGCGCCTCGGCGTGGCGGCGCCGGCGGTCGGCGAGGCTCGCGGCCTGCTCGTGACGTTCGCGGGCCGCGCGCAGCGCCCGCCCCGCCGCGGCCTGCTCCTCGGCGCTTCCTTCCACGACCGCCCGTGCGGCGTCGAGCAGTGCTCCGGCCCAGCGCAACGGGTCGGCCTCCGGTGTGAGCCGCCCGGCGTCCCCCGCCTGAGCGCACGGGCCCCCGCTCGCCGGCTCCCGGGACCCCGTTCCGCCGGACCCGGGATTCCGGGCGGCGGCGCCTTCCGTGGGCGCGGCGGCCGACGCCGGTGAGGCCGGGCCGGGAGCGGTGAGGAGGGTGTCGCCGGCGGCCTCCTCTACGCGTTTGATCGCGAAGTCGACCTGCTGCCGCAGTTCCTGGGCCTCGCGCCAGGCCAGTGTGCGGTGTTCGGCCAGCCACGCCTCCGCCTGGGTGAAGATCTTGACGGTGAACAGCCGCTCCAGCAGCTTGGCGCGTTCGTCGCCGCCGGCCCGCAGGAACCTGGCGAACTCCCCCTGCGGCAACATCGCCACCTGGCAGAACTGGTCGGCGTTCATGCCGAGCAGCTCCCCCACCAGGTGCCCGGCCTCGTCGAGCCGGGTGGTCAGCCCGTGCCACGACGACCCCCGGCGCTCGGAGACGACGACCTTGGCCTTCTCCTCGGTGAAGCCGGCACCACGCAGCTTGGGCCGCTGCCAGGCGGGTGATCGCTGGATGCGGAGTAACCGGCCGCGGATGGTCACCTCAAGGCCGACCGAGGGCCCTGTCGCGGGCGGGGCGTGGTCGCAGCGCAGGCTGCGGGCGCTGTTGCGCTGGCCGGGGACCTGGCCGTAGAGGGCGAAGCAGAGCGCGTCGAGGATCGTGGTCTTGCCCGCGCCTGTGGGCCCGTGGAACAGGAAGAGGCCGGCCTCCGCAAGGGCGTCGAAGTCGACGGTCTCGGCGCCGGGGAAGGACCCGAAGGCCGTGAACGTGAGCCGGTGCGGCCGCATCTATGCCATCGTCTCCTTCACCCTCGACGCCTCGATCGCCTGTCTTAGCAGGGTTTCCTCCTCGGCCGCCGCAGGCTCGCCGCGCACCTCGCGGACGAAGTCGAGGGCGACCTCGGCCTCCGGCCGCCCGCTCAGGCGCGCGGGCCGGACTGCGGGGGCGGCGCCTTCCGGCTCGAAGGCCAGGCCGAGGGTGTGGGGGAAGCGGGAGCGCAGGCGCTCCATGGCGGCTTTGGGGCGGACGGCGTCGGTCAGGGTGACGTGGAGCCAGTGGTCTTCGAGGCGGGCGTGCCGCGGCGAGGTCAGCAGGTCGTCGAGGTGGCCCTTCAGGGTGGCGACGGGCCGGGGCACGGGCGCGGGCACGAACTCGGTCTCCTCGCCCAGGGTGACCAGCCAGCAGCCCTTGACCTGGCCCGCCTCGGAGAACGAGTAGGCCAGCGGCGATCCGGAGTAGCGCACGGTCTCGGACATGCGCTGGCGCCCGTGCAGGTGGCCGAGCGCGACGTAGCCGACCCCGTCGAAGACCGGCAGGGGCACGTGGGCCACCCCGCCCACGCTGATGTCGCGCTCGCTGTCGCTGGCCTGCCCGCCGGTGACGAAGCAGTGCGACAGCACCACGCAGGCGCGGTGGCGGGCGGCGTCGGCCCTGACGCGGGTCATCGCGTGCGTGAGCGCCGCGGTGTGGCTGCGGTCGGGCAGCTCCCAGCCGGCGCGGACCAGCTCGGGCTCGAGGTAGGGGATGCCGTAGAAGGCGACGTCGCCGACCATCACCGGCTCCCATGCCTGGCCGGGGCGGGTGCGCAGGTGCACCCCCGCGGTCTCGAACAACGCCGAGCCGAACCTGAGCCGCAGCGCCGAGTCGTGGTTGCCGCTGATCAGCACCACCCGCGCCCCCGAGCCGCGCAAACGGGCCAGCGCGTCGTCGAGCAGGGCGACCGCGTCGACCGGCGGCAGCGCCCGGTCGTAGACGTCGCCGGCGATGGCCACGACGTCGACCCGCTCGGCCCGCACCGTCTCCACGAGGTGGTCGACGAACGCCGCCTGCGCCGCGAGCAGGCTCTCGCGGTGGAGTGAGCGCCCGAGGTGCCAGTCGGACGTGTGCAGGATGCGCATGTCGCAGGAAGCTAACAGTTCTCGCCGACAAATGCGGGCTCACCTGTCTCACGCGCCGGGAGTACGCTGGACGATCGGCGGGCAAACCAACGCACATGGGGAGGCCGATGCGCACGGGCCGTGGCACCTTGAGCGTGGCAGCCGGTCTGGTGCTGGTGGCTCTCGCGACCGTCGGATACGTCCTGCCACCCGCGTTCGACCCGCCGCCGCTCAAGGCCGATCCAGCCTTCCAGTCGATCCCGGAGCAGCCGGCCGCCGAGCTGAAGCCGGTGGCGGCGATCGCCTCCGTGCGCAGGGAGCAGGTCTCGGTGGCGGGCGAGGGGCAGCGCCTTGAGGGAACGCTCCGGGCGCCGGCGACTCCAGGGCGGCATCCGGCGATGGTGTTCGTGTCCGGGTCGGGCAACGGATCGCGCACCGAGTTCGCGCCGCAGGCGGAGTTCCTCGCCGCGGCGGGCGTGGTGACGATCGCCTTCGACAAGCGCACGATCGGCTACAACTTCCGCGACCGCGACTTCGGGCTGCTCGCCGACGACGTGCTGCGCATGGTGGAGTACCTGCGCGACCGTCCCGAGGTGGATCCCGCCCGCATCGGGGTGTGGGGGGTCAGCGAGGGCGGCTGGGTGGTGCCCATCGCGGCGGCGAAGAGCTCCGCGGTGAAGTTCCTGGTGATGGTGTCGTCCCCGAACGTCTCCCCGCTGCGCCAGGTCGCGTGGGCGCTGAACGAGCAGCTGCTCAGGCTGCACGCCCCGATCGGCGTACGCGACCTGCTGACCAGGGCGATGGGCGGGGTCGGCTTCGACTTCCTGCGCTACGACGCGATGCCGGCCTTAAGCCAGGTCGAGCAGCCGGTCCTCGCGTTCTACGGCACCACCGACCCCTCGATCCCCTTCGTCGAGTCCACCCAGGCGCTGATCACGGCGATGAAGAAGGCGGGCAACGACGACTACACGATCCGCTTCATGGCCGAAGGCGACCACGCCATGCGGGTCAACGGCGGCGACTTCACCCAGGGCTACCTGGAGACCATGGCCAACTGGATCCTCGGCCTGCCGGACACCGCCGAGCCGTCCGTGCACTTGGCGGGCGCCACCCCGGTCCAGCGGTTCGAGGCCAGCGACGTGCCCGCCGCTCCCTGGTACGCGGGCGGCACGATGCTGGGCCTGACGATCTGCCTGGCGGCGGTCGGCTACGTGGCGGGGCCGGTCGCCGCCATGGTCGTCCGCCTGCGCGGCCGCGCGGGCGTCACCGCCGAGGCCAACGCCCGCCTCTGGCCGCCGCTGCGGCGCCGGCTCAGCAGGATCGCGTGGACGAGCCTGGGCCTGCTGGTGTCGGTGGTGGCGTTCATCATGCTGCTGGTGCTGTTCTCGGTGAACCAGGCGGGTGCCTGGCCAGCCGTGCTGGCCGGCTGGCTGGTCGTACGCGTGCTCGCGGTGTGGATGCTGATCCAGGAGGTCACGGCGGTGGCGGCGCTCGTGTCGGCGTTGCGCGAGGGCATGCGGCCGAGCCGCTGGCAGCATGTGGCGATCGCGGGTGTGCTGGGCGGCACCGGCCTGCTGATGGTGGCGGCGGCCTACTACGGGCTGTTCTCGTTCCCCTGGTAGACGAAGGCGTTCATCCAGCGGTCGAGCTCGGCGAACACCTGCTTGCGCACCGGCTCGGCCGACAACACCAGGTCGTGCAGACCGTCCGTGATGCGTACGCAGGTGACGTGCGGTCCGACCGAGGTGGACCAGCGGGCCATGTGCCGGGGGTCGAGCACGATGTCGGCCGTGCGCGCCTCCGGCACGAAGTCGCGTACGCGCAGACCCGCCGCCGAGGTGAGCACGAGCACCGGCACGTCCACCGACAGGCCCGCGTGGAGCCGGCGCTGCGCCCTGCGGATGGCGGCCAGCCACATGGCGTGCACGGAGAAGCCGTGCAGGGGCTTGAGCTCCAGGTCGTAGTCCCATTCGCCCTGCAGGCTGCGGTGCAGGGTCTGCCCGTAGACGGTGCCGGCGCCGAGAGGGATGACCCAGCGGGTGTAGGACAGCGGCGTCTTGAGCAGGTCGGCGGCGATGCGGAGCGGCGCGGGCACGTTGAGGTCGAAGAACGGGCTGTTGAGCACGAGCCCCTGCACCAGGCCGCGGCCCCGCACGCGGTCGGCCCACAGGGGCGCGATCAGGCCGCCGGTGGAGTGGGCGTTGATCGTCAGCTCGTCGTGGTCCTGCCTGATGATGCGGACGGCCTCGTCGATCTCGGGGAAGTAGTCGGTGACGCTCCTGATCAGGCCCCTGGTCTGGTGGGGCAGCAGTGAGCGGCCGTATTTGCGCAGGTCGAGGGCGTAGAAGTCGATGCCGCGGCCGACGTAGTGGTCGGCCAGGTGGTGCTGGAAGAAGTAGTCGGTGAACCCGTGCAGGTAGAGCACGGCCCTGCGGGTGGGGGTGGTGGCCCGCCTGGCGACCAGCGTCGCGACGACCGGGCCTTCGAAGTCGTCGGGCAGGGGCAGCACGGTGGTCTCGTACACATCAGACACCATAAGGATCGTCGGGCCACGACGGCACGCCGGGCGGGAGATCCTGGCTGACCGTCATGGGGAATCGGGCGGGCCGTCTCTCCAGGAAGGCGCTGACGCCCTCGACCGCGTCGGGCACGCCGCCGAGCTCGGTCATGAGCCGGGAGTCGGCCGCGTGCGCCTCCCAGGGCGAGGCCGCCGACAGGCCCGACCACATGTTGAGCCGTTCGGGCCGGCGCAGCGTCACGGTGGCGACGCGATCGCTCACCTCGCACCCGGTCTCGGCGAAGGCCATGACCCGAATCTTATTCGGTTCCTGATGTTCATCCTCCGATAAGGAGACATTTCGTATTCTTTGCGTAGGCTGCCGCCTCGATCAGACCTGAGACGGGCCACGTCAGCGGCCTGCCTCAGCGCAGCGATCTCCGTGTCCTCGGCGAGCCGCACCGGCGGGTCCACCACAGGATGCGGCTATCGCGCCTATGGTGGAGAACGCGGGGAAACGGGGAAGGCGTGCGGCAGGCAAGGGAACCGATGAGCGCCCGAGCGATCCTGGGCTGGCTGGTGCTGGGGGCACTCGCGCCCGGCGCCGCCCATTTGCGCGCCGGATGGCGCAGGACGGGCCTCGCGCTGCTCTCCTGCTACGCCGCCCTGCTGCTGGGCCTGCTCGCCCTGGGCCTGCTGACCGACAACCTGCTCGGCTCGCTGACCGAGGACTC
Source organism: Nonomuraea longispora (assembly GCF_004348345.1). Classification (GTDB taxonomy): domain Bacteria; phylum Actinomycetota; class Actinomycetes; order Streptosporangiales; family Streptosporangiaceae; genus Nonomuraea; species Nonomuraea longispora. Next base: position 15,485 of record NZ_SMJZ01000163.1, on the reverse strand, counting down.
CTGGCTGACGGCCATCCTCGTCGGCGCGTCCGCGCTGGGCGTCGCGTGGTTCGCCCTCATCGTGCACTCGTTCGTCGTGCTGCGGCCAGGGCGGCTGCCGCAGGCCGGGCAGATCGTCACCGGCACGCTCGCGGGGCTGCTCGCCGTCACCGTCGTGGTGCCGTTCGGGCTGGTCGCGCAGTTCGTCTGGACCTCGCAGCAGACGCTCGACGGCATCTTCCAGCAGCCCGCCGACGACGGCGACGACGGGCCCGTCGCGGCCGAGCCGGAGCCGGAGAACCCGTGGGCGGGCCGGCGCCGGGTCAACATCCTGCTCCTCGGCGGCGACGCCGACGACCACAGGGTCGGCGTGCGTACCGACAGCATGAACCTGGCCAGCGTCGACGTGGAAACCGGCAACACCGTGCTGTTCAGCCTGCCGCGCAACCTGGAGGACGTACGCTTCCGCCCCGGCACCCCGATGGCCGAGCGTTTCCCCGGCGGCTTCCGCCTTCCCGCCGACCCGGGCGGCGGGCGCAGCGACCTGCTCAACAGCGTCTGGGAGTACGCCGACAGCCACCCCGAGATCTTCGGCGGCAAGGAGCACCAGGGCGCCAAGGTGCTGATGGACACGATCGGCTACACCCTCGGCGTCAAGGTCGACTGGTACGCCCTGGTCAACATGTGGGGGTTCGCCCGCCTCATCGACGCCATCGGCGGTGTCATCCTCACCGTCGAGAAGGACGTCGTGTTCGGCAGGTACAACGAGGGCCTGGTCAAGGCCGGCACGCGCAAGCTCAAGGGCGCCGACGCCATGTGGTACGCCCGCTCGCGGACCTACAGCGACGACTACACCCGGATGCGCCGGCAGCGCTGCGTGCTCGGCGCCATCCTCGACCAGGCCGACCCGGCGACGGTGCTGACCAGGTTCAACAAGATCGCGCTCGCCACCAAAGAGCTGATCAGGACCGACATCCCGCGGCCGATGCTCAAGCACCTCGTGCCGCTCGCGCTCAAGGTCAAGAACGCGAACGTGTCCAGCGTGCAGTTCGTGCCGCCGCTCATCAACACCGGCTACCCCGACTGGGACAAGATCCGAGACGTCGCCGACAAGGCCATCCGCGACTCGAAGGACACCAAGCCCGCCGTCGCCGCCTCGGCCACCCCGTCGACGGAGCCGACCGGGAAGGCGGAGCGGCCGTCGAGGAAGACCGCCGAGCCGACCACCGCGACGACCGCCGGGCCGACGGAGAAGAAGGCCGGCGACGATCCGGCCACGGGCCTCAAGGAGGGCTGCGGCTCCGCGCTGGCGAACGGCTGACCGGCCACGACGCGACCGGCGAGCCCGAACCGGCGGTAGCACGACCGCCGTGCGACCGGCGTGCGACCGGCGTGCGACCGGCCGGTCAGGACAGCCTGGTGGCGATCCGGCCCACCGGCACGCCGCCGCCCAGCACGTCCACCCGCTCGTACGCCGCCGCCCCGCCCACGTCGCAACCCATCATGCGCAGCACGTCCAGCGCGATGGCGGTGGTGGCGCGCGGGCTGCCGTCGATGACCTTCACCGCCGCCGAATGTCCCGACTCCAGCGCCACGACCAGCACGCCCTCCGCGCCGCCCTTGGCCAGGGCGCCGGGCAACGCCCGCATGAGGCCGGTGTTCTGGTGTCCGGTGCCGCCGACGTACTCGGGGTGCTCGCGCATCGCGTCGGCGACCTGGCGCGGCCCGCTGCCGGGCGCGGCGGCCACCAGCCCCCGCACGGCCCGCGCGAGGCCGGTCAGCGTGAGCCCGTACAGCGGCGTCCCGCATCCGTCGATCGCCACGTGCGCGGCCTTCTCCCCCGCCAGTTCCTCGGTCACGGTGCGGACGTGGAGCTGCAGGGGATGCTCGGGAGCCAGGTAACCGGGTACGTCCCAGCCGTTCGCCACGCAGGCGGCGAGCATGGCGGCGTGCTTGCCCGAGCAGTTCATACGCTCGCGCGAGACGTCCTGGCCCTGCCTGATCAGCTCGCGCATGGTGGGCTGGTCCTCGGGCCACGAGGGCGGGCAGGCAAGCGCGTCGAAGCCGAGGCCGTAGTCGCCGAGCAGCTCGCGGACGAGACGTACGTGGAAGTCCTCGCCCGTGTGGCTGCCCGCCGCGACGGCGAGCCTCGGCCCCGCCAGCGCGGCGCCCGCCGTCAGGCAGGCCAGCGCCTGGAACGGCTTGGCCGACGAGCGCGGCAGCACCGGCGCGCCGACCGGGCCGAGCGCCACCTCCGTACGCCCGGAGGGGCCGAGACCGACGGCGCTGCCGTAGTGCACGCTCTCCACGAAGCCCGACCGGATCACCTCGGCGAGCAGGGCGAGTTCAGGCACGTGCGGGTCTCCTTGCGGGCAGGGCGGGCCGGCGGGCCTCCAGGGTGCGGGCCAGCTTGGACAGCGACGCGTTGACGACCAGGTAGATCAGCGCGACCACGAGATACGTCTGGATGACCAGATGGTTGTAGGCGGCCAGGACCTTGCCGCTGTAGAGCAGTTCGCCGTAGCTGACGATGAAGCCGAGCGAGGTGTCCTTGAGCAGCCCGACGGACTGGCTGACGATGGACGGCAGCACCCGGCTCGCGGCCTGGGGCAACACGATCAGCCGCATCGTCTGGAAGCGGGTGAGCCCGACGGCCAGGCCCGCCTCGGTCTGGCCGCGCTCGATCGCGTTGATGCCGGCGCGGAAGATCTCGGCGAAGGCGGCCGCGTTCGAGACGGTAAGCGGCACGACCAGCTTCCAGAACAGCGGCAGGTCCATGCCGTAGCGCGGCAGCGCGAACAGCACCACGTACACCAGCAGCAGCGCCGGGATGGTCCTGACCACCTCGACGTATCCGGCGGCGGGCAGGCGGACCCACCGGCGCGGCGAGAGCCGGCCGAGCGCCAGCAGCAGGCCGAGCGCCATGGACAGCGCCGCGGAGACGACGGCCGCGAGGAAGGTGGACCACAGGCCGTCGAGGAGGTAGCGCCACATGGGCCAGGTCGCGTACGGCTGCCAGCGCGCCGCGTCGAGCTGCCCGTTGGCGGCGAACTGCCGCACGGCCAGGGCGGCGAGCGCGACGGCGGCGAGCGTGCCGAGCACGGTCGCGATCCGGATGCGCCTTCTGGCCTTCGGCCCCGGCTCGTCGAAGAGCGCGGTGCTCGTCATCGGGGTGACCGCCTTGGAAGTGGCCGGAGGGTGGTCATCGCAGGATCACCAGTCTGCGTTCGAGCCTCCCGGTGACGAACCCGGCCGAGGCGGCGATCAGGGCGTAGGCCGTGCCCGCGCCCACGAAGATCGGGATCGGCTGCGCCTCGACGAGGTTGACCCGGTTGGCCGCGGCCGTCAGGTCGACGACGCCGACGGCCGCGGCGAGTGCGGTGTTCATGGTCGTCATGATGAAGATGTTGCCGAGCGGCTGGACGACCGTGCGCAGCGCCTGCGGCAGGATGACGTGCCGCAGCGACTGGCCGAACGTGAGCCCGATCGCCCTGGCGGCCTCGCCCTGGCCCTTGGACACCGCGTTCACGCCCGAGCGCAGGGCCTCACCGACGTAGGCGCCCTCGTACACGGCGATGACCACGACGGCCGTCACCAGCAGGCCGGCCTGGACGCCGATCTCCGGCAGGCCGAAGAAGGCGAGGACGAGCAGCACGAGCAGCGGCAGGTTCTGAAACGTCTCGACGTAGGCGGTGCCGAGGGCGCGCAGCACCCTGACAGGACTGACCCGCAGGGCGCACACCAGCACGCCCAGCACCGCCGCGCCCGCGAACGACCCGGCGGTGAGCTGGAACGTCACGACCAGCCCCTGCCACAGCTCGGGCAGGTGCTCCAGGAGGACGGACATCAGGACCCCGGCACTGAGCCGATCCGCGGCGGCCGGGGAGCCTCGCCGGTCACGACGGTGCCGATGGACTTCTTCCAGATCTGCTGCCAGACCCCGGCGTCCTGCGTCTTCTTGAGCCAGTCGTTGAGGAACTTCTTGAACGTGTCGTCACCGTGCTTGAGCCCGATGCCGTACGGGTCCTCGGTGAACGGCTTGGTGACGATCTCGATGGCCGGGTCGGCCTTGGCGTCGGCGATGAGGATCGTCTCGTCCTGCACGTACGCGACGCCGCGGTCCTGCTTGAGCGCCTGGACGCACTCGGGGTCGCTGCCGAACGTGATGATCTCCGCCTGCGGCGCCAGCTTCTTGATCGCGGGGATCGCCGGGGTGTTCGCGCCCGCCAGGACCTTCTTGCCGTTCAGGTCCTCCGGCTTGGCGATGCCGGTCGCGCCCTTCTTCACCGCGATCGACAGACCCGAGGTGTAGTACGGGCCCGCGAACGACACCTGCTTCGCGCGTTCCTCGGTGATCGTGTACGTCTGGAAGACGACGTCCACGGTGCCGTTGGCGAGCAGCGCCTCCCGGGTCTCCGACGCCGAGTTGACGATCTTCACCTTGGGCTCGCCGATGATGTACTTGGCCAGCGCCCTGCCCATCTCCGCGTCGAATCCCTCGACCTCGCCGGTGACGGGGTTCTGCTGGGAGAGCAGGGGAGCGTCCAGCGAGCCGCCCACGAGCAGTTCGCCGCGCTTCTTGATCTTCTCCATGGTCGAGCCGGGCAGGATCTCGGCCGCCGTCGCGACCGGCGCCTCGGCCAGCACGTCGGGGCCGCTGCTGCGGGGCTCTCCCGGCACGGCTGGGCTGCTCGACTCACCGCAGGCCGCCAGGGTTAACACCGCGAACGCGGCGGCGGCGACAAACCTCTTCATGAACAGCTCACTTCCTTCGATATCGAAGATAAGCCGGACCGTAGTCGGATATTTCGCACCAAGTCAATACGTTGTCGTCTGAAGTCGACACATGGTAGGTATTTTCACATGAACCAGCGGCTGCCCGTGCAGGGGGCACAGGGCGACCTGCTGCGACTCGTCGCCACCGGCAGGGCCGAGTCACGCGCGGACCTCGCGCGTTTATCCGGCCTGGCCGCGTCCAGCGTGTCGTTGCGCGTCGAAGAGCTCCTCGACGCCGGCCTGCTCGCCGAGGAGGGCTCCGGCACCTCGCGTGGCGGCCGGCGGCCCCGGCGGCTGCGCCTGTCGGACACGGCCGGCGTGCTCGCGGTCGCCGACCTCGGCGCCCACCACGTACGCCTCGGCCTGCTCGACCTCAGCGGCACCCCGCTCGTCATCGAGGAGCGGTCTTGCGAGATCGCCGACGGCCCGCGGGCCACGCTCGACCGCATAGCCGGCGCGTTCGACGAACTGCTGGCCGAGCACGTGCCCGCGGCGGTGCCGCTGCGCGGGATCGGCACCGGCGTCCCCGGCCCCGTGGACCCGCTCACCCAGCGGGTCGTGACGCCCTCGCGAATGCCGGGCTGGAACGACTTCTCGGTGGCCGAGCACCTGGCCACCCGTTACGACCTGCCCATCCTGGTCGAGAACGACGCCAACCTGATGGCCGCGGGCGAGGCGCGGTGCTGGCCTGACCGCCGCAACCTCATGGTCGTCAAGGCCGGCACGGGCATCGGCTGCGGCGTCGTCGTGAACGGCCGCCTGCACCGGGGCCGGGGCGCGGCCGGCGACATCAGCCACGTCCGCGTGCGTTCGGACTCCTCCGTCATCTGCGCCTGCGGCCACCCCGACTGCCTGGAGGCCTACGCCAGCGGCGCCGCTCTGATGGCCTCCCTGTCGGAGGCCGGGATCGTGGTGACCCGCACCGGCGACATCGTGGGGCTCGTCAACGACGCGATCCCGGAGGCGACCAGCCTGGTGCGCAACGCCGGCCGGCGGATCGGCGAGGTCCTCACCGTGCTGGTGAACTTCTTCAACCCGGACGTGGTGGCGGTGGGCGGCAGCCTTTCGGCGGCCGAGCCGCTGATCACGTCGATCCGGGCAGCCGTGTGGGAACGCTGCCTCCCCCTGGCGACGAGGGACCTGGAGGTGGCGCCGGCGCGTGCGGGCCGCGACGCCGCGCTCCTGGGCGCCGGCGCCCTGCTGCTGGAGGCCGCCCTGACGTGAGACGGCCCTCTCACGGCCCCGCGACGGCGTAATTCACGGCGCGCTCCTGGCCGAGCCGCGTCCCCTGGCGGAAGGCCGTCGCGAACGCCCGGCCGCCCAGCGCGCCACGCGCCTGCTCCCTGCAGCGCTCGTGCCCTGCCGCGTGGTACCACAGCCGTTCGGGCGAGGCCCCCATCGCCTGCCACAGCGCGTGGGCGGCGCCCATCAGCCCGGCGGCCCGCCAGTGGTCCTGGCGGGCGCCCGCGATCCACGCCAGCACCTCCAGGCACTGGGTGAGGCACCAGCGGTCGTCGACCGCCCCGGTGAACACGGCCGCCGACGTCACCAGCGCCTCGGCCCGCCGGCAGTCGCCCAGATTCCATCGCACGACGCCGAGCGCCAGCTGGGCGTACGCGCGGGACACCTGCGCGTGGTGCTTTTCGCTCATGTCGAGCAGCTCCTCGCCGAACTCTGCGGCCTGCCCAGGGTGGCCGACGGAGCCGTACGCGGCCGCGTAGTAGAGGTTGAGCATGACGCCGTCCAGGTTCTCCCCCGACCGGTGCAGGGCCAGCGACTCCCGTAGCAGCGACAGGCCGCGCTCGTGGTCCCCGCTGGAGAAGGCCGCGACGCCGGCGGTCCTGATGGCGTACGGCAGGACGGCCTCGTTGCCGGGGCGGCGGGCCAGGTCGAGGCACTCCCCCAGCCTGGGCAGCGCCCTCATGAGGTCGCCCTGGCGAAGGGCGAGCATGCTGTCCGCCCAGAGCGCCGTCGCGCGGATCCCGCCCGGCTCCGGCACCAGGCCGAGGCCGCGTTCCAGCCAGTACCTTCCCTCGATCAGCGAGCCGGCCAGCAGCCAGAAGCACCACAACGTCGAGGCGATGTCGAGGCCCGCGCGCGCCAGTGGCGGCCGGCTCAGGCAGGCTTCGAGGGCGACCCGCACGTTGGGCAGCTCGGCCTGCAGCCGCCGGTAACGTTCGAGCTGGTCGGGCACCAGCCGGTCGATCCGGCTGTTCCGCACGAGGTCCCCATAGTGGTCGACGTAGCGCCCGCGCAGCAGGTCCTTGTCGGAGGACGCCAGCCGCTCGCCGCCGTACGCGCGCAGGCTCTCCAGCATGCGGTATCTGAGCCCGCTCTCCCGCCGCTCGCAGCACACCACCGACTTGTCGACCAGCCCCGCCAGCAGGTCGAGCACGTCGGCGGCGTCGATCCCGTCGCCGGAGCACACCGATTCGGCGGTGTCCAGGTCGACCCCGGCGGGGAACATGGACAGCCGGGCCCAGAGCCGCTGCTCCCCCGGCGAGCACAGCCCGTAGCTCCAATCCGTGGTCGCCCGCACGGAGTGGTGGCGCGGCAGCGCGGCGGCGCAGGTGTCGGCGGCCAGCACGTCGATGGGCCTGTCCAGCTCGCGCAGCAGTTGGTCGAGCGACATCGTACGCAGCCTGGCCGCGGCCAGCTCGATCGCCAGCGGCACACCCTCCAGGCGCTGGGCGAGCCGGGCCACACGGTGCGCGTTGTCCGCGGCCAGGGAGAAACCGGGCAGGACGGCCGCCATGCGGCTCTCGAGCAGACGGACGGAGTCGTGGCGGGCGATCTCCCCCGGCGGCCTGCCGGGGTCGGGCACGGGCAGCGGACGCACGGGCAGCACCCGTTCGCCGTAGACGCCCAGCGTCTGCCTGCTGGTGACCAGGATGCGCAGCCGGGGAGCGGCCCGCAGCAGCCGGTCCACGAAGCGGCCGCAGATCACGCACAGGTGCTCGCAGTTGTCCAGGACCAGCAGCATGCGCTTGCCCGACACGTAGTCCACCAGCGCGTTCATCGGGTCGGGGCCCGTGTCGTGCAGCCCCAGCGCCGCGGCCACCGCCGGCTCCAGCAGCTCGCCCGTCTCCAGCGTGCCCACCTCGACCACGGCGACGCCGTCGCGGAACATCCCCCGCACGTGCTCCACGATCCGCAGTGCCAGGTGGGTCTTGCCCACGCCGCCCGGCCCGGTCAACGTGAGCAGCCGTCCCTGGGTCAGCGCCTTCCTGGCCGTGGACAGCTCCCGTCTTCGGCCGATGAAGGAGGATCCGCCGGTCAGCAGGCCGCCGTTGGGCTTCATGAGGAACTCCCGGAGTTACGGTGGTCCTGCTCGCCGACCCAGGCGGCGATCTGGGCACGCGAGGTGAACCCGAGCTTGTTCAGGATGTGCTCGACGTGTCCTTCCGCGGTCCGCTGGGCGATGACCAGCGAGGCGGCGATCGCCTTGTTGCTCATGCCCTCGGCGACGAGCCGGGCGATCTGCGCCTCCCTGCGGGTGAGCGGCGACGGTTCTGTGGCCTGCTTGCATGGTGACGGGTCCTCGCCCATGGCGTACGCGACCGCGGCGGCGGAGCCGAGCTCCGTGCCCTTGCGGAAGGCGGACTCGAAGCGCCTGCCGCCGAGCCGTTCCCGTGTGGAGGCCTCGCAGGCGTCGTGGTAGTCGGACAGGTTGCCGAACAGCGGTCCGCCGAAGGAGCGCCAGTTCTCCCGCGCGGCCCCGAGCAGGACGGCGGCGCGCTCGGGTTCGTCGCCGGCCGCCATCCAGGCCAGGGCCTCGATGCACAGGGCGATGCCGAGGCGGTCGTCGAAGGGCTGCTTGAGCCGGATGGCCAGGCGTTCCATCTCGACCGCCTCCGCGGTGTCCCCTTGCCTCCACTTCTCGACCCCGTACACCCACAGCGTGTACGACCTGAACCAGTGCTCCTCGCGCGCCTCGCACATCTCCATGCACTCCTTGAAGTGCGTGACGGCCTGTTCGGCGTGGCCGAGGAGCGAGTAGGCGGTGGCGAGGTAGATCAGCGCGTTCACCACGCCCGTCTGGTCGTCCTCGTCGCGGCTGCGCTCCACCGCCTCGCCGAGCCGGCTGAGCGCGCCGTCGAGGTCGCGCTGGAGCAGGGCGGAGAAGCCGACGACGTAGGCGGACCTGGCCAGGATCGACTCCTCTCCGAGCCGCTCGACCAGGGCGTGGCATTCGTCCAGCATGGCCGCCGCGACCGTGAAGTCGCTCTGCAGGACGGCCAGCCGGGCGTCGACGACGAGGGCGCGGGCGCGGGCCGCGCTGGGCTCGCGGTCCTCGGCGAGAAGGCGGTCGAGCCAGCTGCGGCCCTCGCGGAACGAGCCGGACGCGATCCAGTAGAAGCGCAGGGCCGTGGCGATGTCCAGGCCGGGTTCGCCCTCGCCCGGCGTCGTCAGGCAGAAGTCGAGGGCCGCGCGGATGTTGTCGTGCTCGGCGCGCAGGCGGGCGAACCAGGCCAGCTGCTCGGGGCCGTACCAGGCCCGCTGCGCGTGGTCGACCAGGTCGCGGCACCAGTCGCGGTGCCGGGTCCTCATCTCGTGCTCGCCGCCGGACTCCCGCAGCCGGTCGCGGCCGTACTGGCGGATGGTCTCCAGCAGGCGGTACCGCACGGACGTGCCGTGCTCCTCGCGGGCCAGCACCGACTTGCCGACGAGCCCGCTGACCAGGTCGAGCATCTCGTCCGGTTCGATGCCGTCGCCGGAGCACACCTGCTCGGCCGCCTCCAGGTCGACGCCTCCCGAGAAGACGGACAGCCGGGCCCAGAGCAGTTGTTCCTGCTCGGTGCAGAGCCCGTAGCTCCAGTCGATGAGCGCCCGCAGCGTCCGCTGGCGGGGCATGGCGGTCCGCGCCCCCTTGGTGAGCAACCGGAAACGGTCGTCCAGCCGGGCCAGCAGCTGGTCGACCGAGATGGCCCTGAGCGACACGGCGGCCAACTCGATGGCGAGCGGGATGCCGTCGAGCCGGCGGCAGATGCGCGCCACGCTTTCGCCGTTGTCCTTGGTGAGCTCGAAGCCAGGGAGCACGGCGTGGGCCCGGTCAACGAACAATCGCACCGCGTCCGACTGCCGCAGCGACGCGATGGACGGGCATTCGCTGTCCAGGCCCGGAATCACGAGGGGCGGCACCGGCATCGTCAGCTCGCCGGTGACGCCGAGCGCCTGCCTGCTCGTCGCGAGGATGCTCAGGCGGGGCACCGCGCGGATGAGCGTGGCGGCCAGGACCGCGCAGTCGTCCAGCAGGTGCTCGCAGTTGTCGAGGACCACGAGCAGGTGTTCGTCCCGCAGGCGGCTGGTGAGCACGTCGATCGGGGAGCGTACGGACCGGTCCTGGATCCCGAGGGCCTCGCTCACCGTCTGGACGAGCAGCTCGGGGTCCTCCAGAGCGGCCAGCTCGACCAGCCACACACCGTCGGGAAAGGCTCGGCGCACGTCGAGCGCCACCCGCAGGGCCAGCCGGGACTTGCCGACGCCTCCCACGCCGACCAGCGTCACCAGCCTGGACTCGGACAGGAGCCGTTTGACATCGGCCACCTCGTGCCGGCGACCCACGAAGCTGTTCAGCTCCGACGGCAGCCTGCAGTCGTTCACGATGTTCGACTCAGCCATGATCACTCCAGCGGTCCGGCGATCGCCGGACCGTCGCTGCCGGACCTCCCCTAACCAAGGTTATGCCCCGGCCGTTACAAGAGATTCCGCCGGGCTGTGACCTTCGTTGCGGAAAGTATCTGGTCAGCGCGATGGGGAGGCGCCGGCCGCCGTCACGCGTGGAAGGTGTCCTTCGCGAGCTTGCGCAGGCGGGTCTCGTCGATGTCGTGGCCGAGGCCCGACTGGGTGAGCGGCACGGCGATGACGCCGGCGTTCGCGCCCACGATCGGGGTGACGATCTGGTTCTGCCGCGGCGGCTGCGTGACGTCGCACGGCAGCGTGCACCCGGGCAGGCTCGCCACCGCCACCGTCGCGGCCCTGGCCAGCCCCGCGCCCTGCCCGCCCGCGCACTGGATGTCCCAGCCCGCCGCGGCGGCCCGGTCGTGCGCCCGCCTGGTCTCCGACAACGACGGGAACGCGGCGGGCCGCAGCAGCAGGACCCGCGCCGCGCGCAACGTCAGATAGTCGTCGAGATCGGCGGTCGAGCCGACCTCGACGGCGACCGAGGCGGCCACCTGGTCCTGCAGCGAGGCGTGCGCGTGGACGTCGCCGGAGTCGAAGGGCCGCTCGATGACCTCCAGGCCGTAGGAGTCGAGCGCGACGAGCTGGCCGAGGTCGGAGTAGGCGTTGCCGCAGTCGACGGCGAGGGTCAGCGCGGGGTACGCCTGCCGAACCGCGCGCACGGGCTCGACGTCCCACCCGGGCCTGATGTCGAGCGTGACGTGCCCGTAGCCGGCGCAGACCTGCTGGTTGACCCGGGACACGAGGCTCTCGATGGACAGGTCGGGCGCGAGCCGCACGGTCGCCATGAGAGAGGTGCGGGTGCCGCCGATGGCCTCGGCGAGCGGCACGCCGCGCATCTTCGTCCACAGGTCCCAGCAGGCCATGTCGACGGCGGAGTCGCCGCTCGGCACAGTGTCGGGATGTTCCCAGTCGACGCCGATCAGCAGGGCGGCCAGCGACTCCTCCAACCTCGACCAGGTCTTCGGCCGCGGCGAGGTCACCTCGCCCCAGCCGGTCATGCCGCCGTGGTCGGTGAGCTTCACGAGCAGGGTCTCCGACTTCCTGCCGAACGGCAGAACCAGCCGGAAGACCTCCAGCTCCCGCACTCGCGGCATGTAACCCCCTCACCGGCGAGAGCCCTTCCCGTCCACCCCTCACCTCCGGGTCGTGCCCGGTCAGCGGAAGGTGGAAAGGGAGATTTCTCGTCGTTCTATGACGCGCTTCCTTCCATAGTGCCCGCTGCCATGGGCTGGGCAAAACGCGGGGCCAGCAGGAAGGCCAGCAGCGCCAGCGCGACGGTGAAGGCCAGACCGGTGAGATAGTTCCCGGCCGTGGCCGTGAACAGGGCGCCGCTGACCGCGACGGCCACGACGGTGAACACCGACTCGCCCACGCCGACGGCCGCGCTGTTCTGGCCCTCCTCGCCCTTTCTGGACATCTCCAGCACCAGGACCGACACCGTGGGGTGCAACGCGCCGATGCCGAGACCGGCGACGGCCATGGCCACGTACGCGACCGCGATCGGCACCGAGTCGATCAGCACCAGCGTCACGAGGGAGATGCCGAAAGCGATCATGGCGGCGCCGCCGCGGATGGCGGTCATGTCGCCGATCATGCCGCGGCCCTTGATCCAGGAGCCGGTGGACCAGCCGAGCGCGCCGATGGTGAGCACGATGCCGGCCCCCGTCGGGGTCAGGTCCCGCTCGCTGATCAGCATGAGGGGGACGAACACCTCGGCCGCGGTGAGCGCGCCGAAGGCCAGGCCGCGCAGTACGGGGGCGGTCGGCAGGCCGCGGGCGAGCTTGAGCGAGCCGGGCAGCAGCAGCCGGGGCAGCGCCACGGCCAGCAGGACGATGCCGGCGAGCAGCAGGGGCAGGCCGGCGAGTTCGAGCGCGCTGCCGTACTGGATGAGGGCGGCGGAGACGGCGGTCAGCACGGCCCACACGAGCTTCCGGCCCAGGCCGGGGGCGGGCTCGGCGGCGCCGCTTCGCACCTCGCGTCCGACGGTGCCGCGCCACAGCAGCAACGCCGCCGGGATGACGATCAGCGGCACGCCGAGGAAGATCCATCGCCAGTCGACGTTCTCGACCACGAGCCCGGCGATCGCGGGCCCGACCATCGACGGCACCACCCAGGCTGCCGAGAAGAGAGCGAACACCTTGGGGTGCATCGCGGCCGGATAGACCCTGGCGATCAGTACGTAGAGCGCGACCTGGATCAATCCCGCCCCGAGGCCCTGCACGAACCGGCCCGCGACGAACACCTCCATGGTCGACGCCAACCCGGACAGCAACAGACCGGCCACGAAAGCCGTCACCCCGGCGGCGATCGGCACGAGCGGCCCACGCACGTCGCTCCACCGCCCGCCCAGCACCGTCGCGATCACACTGGCCGCCAGGGTGGCGCTGAAGGCCAGGTTGTACAGGTGCATGCCGCCGAGGTCGCGGGCCACGACAGGCATCGCCGTGGCCACGGCCATCGCCTCGAAGGCCGTCAGCGTGATCAGCGCGACGAGCCCCACGCTGATCGCTCGATAGGGCGGGGACACCACACTGACCGGTCGCGCGGCCGCGGATCCTGCAACAGTCGTCGTCATGGTGGCAAGCTATGGCGAACCCTCAGGCCGGCACATCGGGCGCGGGGCCTAGGCACTTGGACCTAAGGCACGCAGGGCGCCGGTCCGGTCAGGGCATGCACGTCTCCATCCCGGCGACCTGGCGGAGGACATCTCGACGTAGCGCCGCGGAGCCAGGGCCGAGACCCCTACCCCGTGACCGGGGCGTGGTGCTCCGCCCACCGGGCGATGTCGCGCCGCTCGATCGCCGCCGCCATCAGCTCGGGGAACGCGTCGGGCGTGCACGCGAACGCGGGCACGCCCATCGCCGCCAGCGCCGCCGCGTTCTCGTGGTCGTAGAACGGCGCCCCCTCGTCCGACAGCGCCAGCAGCACGATCACCTGAACCCCTGCCTGCGTCATCGCCGCGACCCTGCGCAGCAGCTCCTGCCTGACGCCGCCTTCGTACAGGTCGCTGATCAGCACCACGATCGAGTCGGCCGGCCTGGTGACGAGGCCCTGGCAGTAGGCGACGGCCCTGTTGATGTCGGTGCCGCCGCCGAGCTGGGTGCCGAACAGCAGTTCCACCGGGTCGTGCAGCTGGTCGGTGAGGTCCACCACCGCCGTGTCGAACACCACCAGCGACGTCCTCAACGACCGGATCGACGCCAGCACCGCCCCGAACACGCTCGAATAGACCACCGAGGCCGCCATCGAACCGCTCTGGTCGACGCACAACACCACCTCGCGCTGCACCGAACGCTGCCTGCGGGCGTAACCGACCAGGCGTGACGGGACGACGGTGTTCCTCTCGGGCAGGTAGTTGCCCAGATTGGCCCTGATCGTACGGTTCCAGTCGATGTCGGCCGCCCGCTTGGGGCGGTGGGTCCTGGCCGAACGGTCGAGCGCGCCCGTCACCGCGGCCCTCGTCCGCTGCGCAAGCCGGTGTTCGAGCTGCGCCACCACCCGGCGCACCACCGCCCTGGCCGACTCGCGGGCCTGGTCGGGCATCACCTTGTTGAGCGCCAGCAGCGTGCCGACCAGGTGCACGTCGGGCTCCACGGCTTCGAGCATCTCGGGTTCGAGCAGCAGCCGGGTGAGGTTGAGGTTCTCGATCGCGTCCTTCTGCATGACCTGGACGACCGTTGAAGGGAAATAGGTGCGGATGTCGCCCAGCCAGCGGGCCACCCTCGGAGCCGACGCGCCCAGCCCGCCCTCGCGGCCGCTCTCCTCGTAGACGGCGGCCAGCGCCGCATCCATCCGCGCGTCGGCTCCGCGCAGGTCGCATCCCGTGCCGTCGGCGTCGCCGCCGCCCAGCACCAGCCGCCACCGGCGCATCCGCTCGTCCGCCTCGCTCATTTCTTCACCTTTCCCGAGGGCCCCCGCCGCCTGCTCACGTTCGTCCGCTCACCGTTGCGCCGGCCCCGCACGCGGGCGCGCGGGGGCGCGGCCGAGCGCCGTGCGGTCATCGGCTCGGCGTTCCGAGGATGGCGAGCACGGTCGCGACGGCGGGGGCGGCACGACGTTCGTCGACGGTCTCCTCCCGCTCTCCCGCGTCACGGCCGGCCGAGCGCAGCCGCTCGCCGACCGCCCGCCGCTCCGGCGCGGCGAACGTGCCGAACGTGCGGCGCAGCAGCGGCAGCACGTCGGTGAACTGGCCGGACGACAGCCCGGTGAGCCAGCCGTCCACGAGGCCGAGCAGCCGAGGATCGTGCACCAGCAGCAGCCCGCCACCCGCCAGGAACCCCTCGACCCACGCCGCCGCCCGCGCCGGGAGCCGACCGCGTGACATGGCCCTGGACATCCGGTCGCCGGCGTCGTCGAGCTCACCGCAGTCGAGCAGGATCCGGGTGAGACGGCCCTCGATCAGCCCGTGCAGATCTCGCCTGTCGCTGATGCCCCGCAGCGTGCCCAGCCACCGCCTTCTCGGCGACCCCGCCTCCGCGTTCGCGTCACCACCGGACCTCCCGTCCTCCGCGGGCGGCCCGCCCGTGCCGCCCTGCGCGCCTGCGTCGAGGAGGGCGACGGCCGAATGCACGCCGTCCACGTGCTTGAGCAGCCCCGCCGCCGCCTCGTCGTCCATCCCCGTCGCGGCCACCGGCAGCCCGACGCAGATGCGGTCCAGCATCGAGCGTACGATCGCCGCCAGCCCCTCCGCAGGGGTGCCGCGCACGTCGCCGTAGCGGTGTGCCCGGACCATCGCGGGCAGCGCCGCCATGAGATGCGTGACGTCGGTGTCCAGGGCAGCCTTCGCCGACAGGGCCGCCAGCACCTCGGGCAGGGCATCCGGAAGTTCGGCCAGCAGGCACTGCTCGACCAGGGACGTCAGCTCCGCCAGCGCCACCGGCTCCGTCCCCGCCAGGCCCCTGGCCCGCTGGGTGGCGGCGGCCGGGACGGTGGTGCCGAGTGCGGCGTGCTCGATGAGCGCCAGGTCGTGCTCCGGACACCACCGCAGCGTCCACGTCTCCCTGAACGTGCCCTTCCCCCGCGCCTGCCCCGGCGTCCCCCAGCCG
>NZ_SMJZ01000162.1 GCF_004348345.1 Nonomuraea longispora | reverse complement strand
GCGGCGGCAGGGTGGCGGCCAGTACGGCGAGCAGCACGAGTGCCAGCGCCCCCATGGCGAGGAACGCGCTGCGCCACCCCGCGAACGACGCCACGAACGTGGCCGCGGGCACCCCCAGCACCGACGCCACCGACACGCCGGACAAGATGACCGACGTGGCGCGTCCGACCGACCGGCCGGGCACCAGCCGCGGCGCCAGCCCGGCCGCGAACGCCCAGAAGCCGCCGATGCTCACCCCGGTCAGCACCCGGGCGGCCATCATCACGGGATGGCTCTGGGCGAGCGCGCCCGCCAGGTTCGCCACCGCCAGCAACGCCATCAGCCCGAGCAGTGTGAACCGCCGGTCGAGGCGGCGGGTGGTCACCGCCGTCAGCGGCGCGGAGAGCGCCGCGACGAGCCCCGGCGCCGTCATCATCAGCCCGGCGGTGCCGTCGGAGACGCGCAGGTCGGAGGAGATCGAGGTCAGCAGCCCGACGGGCAGCATCTCGCTGGTCACGATGGTGAAAGTGCCGACCGCGACCGAGATCACGGCGGGCCAGCGCGCCTGGGTGGCGGCGCGTACATGAGTCAACGTCATGGCCTTCAGCCTTCTCGCGCCCGTGGGCGGGAACAATGGCGAAGGTCGAAAGCTTGCTTTAGGCAGGCTAAGCGATCGGCGGAGGTGGGGATGGACTTCAGGGAGCTGGAGTGCTTCGTGGCGCTCAGCGAGGAGCTGCACTTCGCGCGTACGGCCGAGCGCCTCTACCTGTCGCCGGGCCGGGTGAGCCAGCTCATGCGCTCGCTGGAGGCCAGGATCGGGGGCCGGCTCTTCCACCGGACCAGCAGGCGGGTGCGGCTGACGCCGCTCGGCGAACGGTTCCTGGCCGATCTGAGGCCGGCCTACGAAGGGCTGGGCGCGGCCGTGAGCCGGGCCAAGGCGGCCGCGCGCGAGGTGACGGGCGTGCTCAGGGTAGGGTTCCTGGCCACGCCCACGGACGTCGTCACGGGCGGCGTACGCGCCTTCGAGAGCCGCTACCCCGGCTGCGAGGTCGAGCTGGTGGAGATCCCGATGTCCGACCCGTTCGGCAGGTTGCGGGCCGGACAGGTGGACATCGCGTTCACGCTGCTGCCCGTCGACGAGCCCGACCTGGCGACGGGCGAGGGCCTGAACCGGGTGTCGTACGAGCTGGGCGTCTCCACCCGGCATCCTCTGGCCGGCCGGGCGGGCATCGGCGCGGAGGAACTGGCGGGCCTGCCCCTGATCGGCCTGGACGGCTCCGCGCCCCGCGCCTGGCGGGAACGCGTGGCGCCGTCCGCGACCCCTTCGGGACGCCCGATCCCCCTGGCGGGTACGGTGACCACGAGCCAGGAGGGCCTGACCCAGGTGGCGCTCGGCCGGGGCGGCATGTTGTTCTGCGCCCCCACGGCGGCCCACCACAGGCGCCCTGACGTGAGCTTCGTCGCCGTCACCGGCCTGCCTCCTTCGATCCTCGGGCTGGCCTGGGTGCGGGCGGCCGAGACGGTGGCGATCCGGGCGTTCGGCGAGGCGGCGGCCCGGCACGCGCTCGGGTCGGAGGCCATGGTGGCGTGACACCCACGGGAGAACAGATGCCGCAGGACACGAAAAATACGGAAAGTTCGGAAAGCTGGGAAGCCGTCCGGATGACCGCCTGGGTGCGGGGGAGGGTCCAGGGTGTGGGGTTCCGCTGGTGGACCCGGGCCAGGGCGCTCGAGCTCGGACTGGCGGGATGGGCGCGCAACACCGAGGACGGCCGGGTGGAGGTGGTCGCCGAGGGGCCACGGTCGGCGTGCGTCAAGCTGCTGGAGTTGCTCAGAGGTTGCGACACGCCGGGCAGGGTCGATGGAGTAGCGGAACGTTGGAGTGAACCGCGAGGTAGTTTGGGCGGTTTTGTGGAGCGATAGCGACTTCCCTTAAACCCCCCAAATGGGGTATAGTTGTATGTCGGGAGTGCCCATCAGTAGGGCTCAGCGGTTCGATCGACTTGACCGCCCACACTGCCGGTGCGACTCTTGTTAAGTACCACGCGCACCCCTCCCGCGGAATAGAAGTGCGCGAACCAGTCTGGTCACTCAGCGTGGAGGACCCTTTACCATGGCGAAGGCTCTACTCGGCCACGTCGGCGGTCCTGACCCTCGAATGGTCTCGGAAATGCGCCGCCTGCAGCAGCGTATCCGGGATCTGGAGGCAGAACTCATCCGACTTCAGGCCACGAATGACGCTCTTGCGGCGCAAACCCGCGACGAAGCGCTAAGTCGCATGCAAGAGCGCGAGCCGGCACTCACCTGAGAGTGATCGGAGCGCAAGACCCAGGGACGTCTCGAAGAGGCGTCCCTTGTTATTTTCTCCTGTTCGGAAAGCTTCCTTTGCCCAGGTCGCGCCGGTTCCGACGGCATGCGCCCGCGACGGGCATCAGGGACCAGTAGTCTTTTCCGAGGTCGTCTAGGGAGAAGGGGGTCGCGCTTGTATTTGAAGACCCTCACCCTGCGTGGTTTCAAGTCCTTCGCCTCCGCGACCGCCCTGCGGTTCGAGCCCGGCATCACCTGCGTCGTCGGCCCCAACGGCTCGGGCAAGTCCAACGTCGTCGACGCCCTGGCCTGGGTCATGGGCGAGCACAGCGCCAAGTCGCTGCGCGGCGGCAAGATGGAGGACGTCATCTTCGCCGGCACCTCCTCCAGGCCCCCGCTCGGGCGCGCCGAGGTGACCCTGACCATCGACAACAGCGACGGCGCGCTGCCGATCGACTACACCGAGGTCACGATCAGCCGGCTGATGTTCCGGTCGGGGCAGAGCGAATACGCGATCAACGGCGACACCTGCCGCCTGCTCGACATCCAGGAACT
This sequence comes from Nonomuraea longispora, assembly GCF_004348345.1. Lineage (GTDB taxonomy): Bacteria > Actinomycetota > Actinomycetes > Streptosporangiales > Streptosporangiaceae > Nonomuraea > Nonomuraea longispora. The sequence continues at coordinate 18,481 of NZ_SMJZ01000162.1, read as the reverse complement.
GCTGTCCGACTCGGGCATCGGCCGCGAGATGCACGTCATCGTCGGGCAGGGCCAGCTCGACGCCGTGCTGCACGCGGGGCCCGAGGACCGGAGGGCGTTCATCGAAGAGGCCGCGGGCGTGCTCAAGCACCGCAAGCGCAAGGAAAAGGCGCTGCGCAAGCTCGACGCCATGCAGGCCAACCTGACCCGCGTGCAGGACCTCACCACGGAGCTGCGCCGTCAGCTCAAACCGCTGGGCCGCCAGGCCGAGATCGCCCGCAAGGCCGCCGTCATCCAGGCCGACCTGCGTGACGCCAGGCTCAGGCTGCTGGCCGACGACGTGGCCACGCTGCGCGTCACCCTGGAGCGCGAGGCCGCCGACGAGGCCGCGATCACGGCCAGGCGCAACCAGGTCGAGGCCGAGCTGGCGGAGGGCCAGCAGCGCGAGTCCGCGCTGGAGGCCGCCGAGGCCGAGGCCCAGCCCAGGCTGGCCGCCGCCCAGGAGACCTACTTCAGGCTCTCGTCCCTGCGCGAGCGCGTGACGGGCCTCGAACAACTCGCCGCCGAACGCCACCGGCACGCTCTCGACGCCGCCGCCATCGAGCGCAGGGGCCGCGACCCCGAGGAGCTGGAGCGCGAGGCGGCCGAGGCCCGCGAGCGGGAGCTGATACTCAAGGCCGAGCTCGACCACGCGCACGAGCTCCTGGAGGAGGCCGTCCAGCGGCGCTCCGAGGCCGAGGCCGAGCTGAACGCCGAGGAGCAGCGGCTCGCGATGGCCGCCAGGGCCGCCGCCGACCGCCGCGAAGGGCTGGCCAAGCTGCGCGGCCGGGTCGATTCCGTACGCAGCAGGGCCAGGGCCGCCGAGGAGGAGATCGGCAGGCTCCAGGCGGCGGTGGCCGACGCGAGCGAGCGCGAACGCCAGGCCGTGGAGGATCTGGAGGCGCGACGGCTGGAGGAGCCCGCCGCCGACCCCGCACTGGCCGAGGAACTGGCCACGGCGCAGGCCATGGTCGAGGAGGTCGCGGCGGTCGCCGACGAGGCGCGATCGGCCGCGGAGGAGGCCAGGTCCTGCCTCGACGCGCCTCGGGCCGCCCTCCAGACGGCGAAGACGGCGATGACCGCGGCGCGCGCCGCCGACCAGGAGGCCCAGCGCGCGGTGGCCGCGCTGACCGCCCGCCGTGAGGCTCTGGAGCTGGGGCTGGCCAGGGGCGACGGCGGCCCGGCCCTGCTGGACGCCGGCCTGGAAGGGGTGCTCGGCCCGCTGGCGGCCGCCATGCAGGTCACTCCGGGGGCGGAGCCGGCCGTGGCAGCCGTGCTCGGTCCGATCGTCGAGGCGATCACCGTCAGGTCCCTCGACACGGCCGTCGAGGCCATCGACCTGCTCCGCGCCCAGGACATGGGCCAGGCCACCCTCCTGGTCGCCGACCGGCCCGCGGAGGAGGCGGGAGCGGCGCCGCGGGAGCGGGGGAGCGCCCCCGACGGCAGCCGCTGGGCGGCAGACCTCGTCACCGTGCCCGGCCATCTCCGACCCGCCCTCGACCACGTGCTGGCCGACGTGGCGGTCGTCGACAACCTCAAAGCCGCGCGCGAGCTGGTCGAACGCCATCCCGGCCTGCGGGCCGTCACCACGGACGGCGACCTGGTCGGCGCTTACGTCGCGGACGGCGGGTCCGACGGCGGCACCTCCGTGCTCCAGGTGCGCGCGGCCCTCGACGAGGCGGTCGCGGACCTGGAGGAGGCCGGAGGCAGGGCGGAGGAGACCGCCCGTGTCCTGGACGAGGCGATCGCCCGGGAGCAGGCCGCCCAGACGGAACTGGAGGCCGCGCAGGCCCGCGTCACCGAGGCCCAGACCGCCGTCACGACCGCCCAGGCCGGTGTGAGCGCCGCGCAGGCCACGCTCGACCAGGTGAGAAGCCGCCAGCGCGAGGCCGACCAGCGCAACGCCGCGGCCGCCAGGCAGCTGGCCCAGCTGGAGGCCGCCGCCGGGGCGGCCCGCGCCGAGGCCGAGCGCCTGGCGAGGAGCGTCACCAAGGCGGAGGAGGCCCGCGCGGAGGGTCTGGAGGAGCTGGCCGAGCTGGAGATCCGGCTGGCCGAGGCCGAATACGCCCAGGAGCTGGAGTCGGAGCCCACCACCGACGGCCGCGACGAGCTGGCGAGCGCCTGCGAGGTCGCGAGGCAGCGTGAGATGGACACCCGTCTGCAGGTGCGCACCGCCGAGGAGCGGGTCAAGGGCATCGAGGGCCGCGCCGACGGGCTGGTGCGGGCCGCTCAGCGCGAGCGCCAGGAGCGCGCCCAGGCGGCCGCCCAGCGCGCCAGGCGCAGGCGGCAGGCCGCCGTGGCCGAGGCCGTCAGCAAGGGCGCCAGGCGGGTGCTCGGGGCGCTGACGACCTCCGTCCAGCTCGCGGCCAAGGAACGCGACGAGGCCGACCTCACCAGGGTCGCCGTCGACGCCGAGCTCAAGCAGGTGCGCCTGCGCGTGCGCGAGCTCGGCCAGGAGCTGGACAAACTGGTCAACCGGGTGCACGGCAGCGAGGTGGCCCGCACCGAGCAGCGCCTGCGGCTGGAACAGATGGAGCAGCGGGCGCTGGAGGAGTACGGCGTCGAGATCGACTCCCTGATCTCCGAGTACGGCCCCGACGCCCCGGTGCCCGGCGACCCGCCCGTGCCGTACGTACGCGAGGAGCAGGAGAAGCGAGCCAGGGCGGCCGAGCGGCAGATGAACCAGCTCGGCAAGGTCAACCCGCTGGCGCTGGAGGAGTTCGCGGCGCTGGAGGAGCGCCACGCCTTCCTCACCTCGCAGCTCGAAGACCTCAAGAAGACCCGGCGCGACCTGCTGACCGTGGTCAAGGAGGTCGACGACCGGGTCGAGCAGATGTTCGCCTCGGCCTTCGACGACGTGGCGAGGGAGTTCGAGCAGATCTTCACCAGGGTCTTCCCCGGGGGCGAGGGTCGGCTGGTGCTCACCGAACCGGCCGACATGCTGACCACCGGCATCGAGGTCGAGGCGAGGCCGCCGGGCAAGAAGGTCAAGCGGCTGTCGCTGCTGTCGGGCGGGGAGCGTTCGCTGACGGCGGTGGCGTTCCTGATCTCCATCTTCAAGGCCCGGCCGTCGCCGTTCTACGTGATGGACGAGGTCGAGGCCGCGCTCGACGACACCAACACGCAGCGCCTGCTGAGGTTGTTCGAGGAGTTGCGGCAGAGCTCGCAGCTGATCGTGATCACGCACAACAAGCGCACGATGGAGATCGCCGACGCCCTCTACGGCGTGTCGATGCGCGGCGACGGCGTCACACAGGTGGTCAGCCAGCGGCTCAGAGAACGCGAGTCTGCCTGATAGGTGTGGCCTTGGGCATGACCATGGCGGTCGATCTGGAAAACTGACATCTTGTGGATGGTTACCTCGGCGTCATCGTGATCGTGGCCGTCGTCGCCCTGCTGGCGGCCGGCGGTCTGTTCCTGCTCTTCCGGCCCGGCCGAAAAGCGCCGCCGCCGGTCAAGCCGCCCGAGACCCCGGTGCTTCCCGAGGAGAAGCGGCCGGCGGGAACGGGCGCGGAGGACGAGGGCGCGACCACCACGCTGCCGCCTCCGGCCAAGCCGGCCGAGCCGGTCGTGGTGGAGCCCGAGGTGGAGGTGCCGCCGCCGTCCGCGGGCCGGATGGTGCGGCTGCGTTCGCGGCTCGCGCGCTCGCAGAGCGCCCTCGGCCGCGGGCTGCTGGAGCTGCTCTCCCGTGACCGGCTCGACGACGACGTGTGGGACGAGATCGAAGAGAGCCTGATCACCGCCGACGTGGGCGTCGCGCCGACTCAGGTCATGGTCGAGGAGCTGCGTACCAAGGTCAAGGTGCTGGGCAGCCGCACGCCCGACGAGGTGCGCGGCCTGCTGCGCGAGCAGTTGCTCGCGCAGATCGGCCCAGGTCTCGACCGCACGCTGCACGTGCGCAAGCACGGTGAACGGCCCGCGGTGGTGCTGGTCGTGGGCGTCAACGGCACCGGCAAGACCACCACCACGGGCAAGCTCGCACGCTCCCTCGTCGGCGACGGCAAGAGGGTGGTGCTCGGCGCGGCCGACACCTTCCGCGCGGCCGCCGCCGATCAGCTCCAGACCTGGGGCGAGCGGGTCGGCGCCGACACGGTGCGCGGTCCCGAGGGCGGCGACCCGGCCTCCGTGGCCTTCGACGCGGTCGCCAAGGGCACGGAGGAGAAGGTCGACGTCGTGATCGTCGACACCGCGGGCCGTCTGCACACCAAGACCGGCCTCATGGACGAGCTGGGCAAGGTCAAGCGGGTCATCGAGAAGAAGGCCACGGTCGACGAGGTGCTGCTCGTGCTCGACGCCACCACCGGCCAGAACGGCATGCGCCAGGCGCAGGTGTTCGCCGAGGTGGTCAACATCACCGGCATCGCGCTGACCAAGCTCGACGGCACCGCCAAGGGCGGCATCGTGATCTCGGTGCAGCGGGAGCTGGGGGTGCCGGTCAAGCTCGTGGGGCTGGGCGAGGGGCCCGACGATCTGGCGCCGTTCGATCCCGAAGTCTTCGTGGACGCGATTCTCGGCGACTGAGGACAATTTCCGGCATGCCCGTAATTGTTGCTGAAATACCCCTTACCAGATAAGCATTGATCGATGTCTTTTTCATGTGCTGACATGTATCGGTCACCAACCTGAGTGCTCGGTTGCATTCGACGACGAAAGGGCAGCCATGAAGAAGATCATTGTTCACCGGCCCGGCACCGTGAAGCCGACCGCCGCGGCAGCGCCGAGGCACGGCAGCTGACGTACTCGGCCGGCGTCTGCTGACGGGCGCCGGCCATTGCCTGCCACGGAAATGGGGTCGTGTGGACACGATCATGCTGAACGCGGACCGCCGCCTCGGCGGCCCCTACACGCTCGCCGCCGGGCTGCTCGGCCATCTGGTCCCGGCCGCGCTGGAACGGCACCCCGAGCTGGCCGCAGCCCACGACATCGAGATTCGCACGGCCGCGCCGAAACTCCGCGACGCCGTCCCCGCGCGCAGGCGCTCGCTGGCCGACGATCTGCCCCGGGCGCAGCGCATTCTCATTCCCGCAGCCCGGCGCAGCCTCAGGATCGCCAACGGGCTGGCCGAGTTCGTCCGCGACCACCTCGACCGTGCGCGCCCGCTCACCGTGACCGTGGCGAACCTCGACGCCGCCGACCACACCGACGCCGAGTTCGTCGCCGTGCTGCGGCGCCGCGTCGACCCCGCTCTGCTGCGGATCGAGGAAGGCCCTGGGGTGCCGTCGGCCGGGGCGCGACCGGCCGACTTCGACCGCTACCGCGACGAGGGTTTCCACCATGCGATGGCCGAGTCGGGCCTGGAGGCGCTGTGCGGCATGGCGTACGGCGCCGACCCGGAGCGGTGGCGGCAGCTCCTGCAGCGCGTCGCCGCCTCGCTGGAGGCCATCGAGCGCGAGGACGAGGCCCGCGAGCTCTACGACCGCGCCAGGCGCGAGAGCACCGACCCCAAACACCGCGCCACCGTCGCCTACGCCACCGCCATGATCCTCGTACGCCACCACGACCCCGCGCGACGCGACCCCGAGCAGGCGCTGGCCTGGGTCAACGAGGCCATCACGATCACGTCTTTGCTGCCCGACCGCAGGGAGCGGGCCTTCCACCTCGGGTTCGACCTCAACGGCAAGGCCCTGGTCGAGGTGCGCAGGGGCCGGCCGGCCGCCGCGATGGAGCTGGTGCAGCAGGCCATCGACCTGGCCGAGGCCGACCTGCCGGGCGAGCACCCCATCCACAAGCTCGTGCTCCACGCCAACAGGGGTCAGCTGCTCGCCATGACGGGCCGCGCGGAGGAGGCGCTGGCCGACTACACGCGCGCGGTGGAGGCCGACCCCGGCTACCCCGACTACTACCTCGACCGGGGAAACCTGCTGCACAAGCTGGGCCGCGACGAGGAGGCGCTGGCCGACTACGAGGCCGTCATGCGTCTCAGCCCGCCCTTCCCCGAGGCGTACTACAACCGGTCCGAGCTGCGCTACGCGGCGGGCGACGTCGCCGGCGCCCGCGCCGACCTGGACCACACGCTGGAGCTGGACCCCGAGTTCGCGCCCGCGTACGTGAACAGGTCAGGACTGAGCGCGGCGGCCGGCGCGTACGCCGAGGCGCGGCAGGACGTCGAGCGAGGGCTGCGGCTCGCGCCGCGAGATCCGCACCTGATGTGCGTGCTCGGCCAGGTCGAGCTGGCAGAAAGGCGCCACCAGGAGGCGCGGTCCGCCTTCGACCGGGCCCTGGAGCTCGACCCCGACCTGGTGGCGGCCTGGGCCGGGCGGGCCGAGCTGGCCTTCGACCTCGGTGACCACGGCGCGGCCCTTGCCGACCTGACCAGCGCGCTCAAGCGGGAGGAGACGGCCGAGCTGCTGTTCAACCGGGCGGTGGTGCACCGGGCCGCGGGACGCCCGGACGACGCCCGCGACGATCTGCTCAGGGCCGCGGTCCTGGCGCCCGGCGACAGCGACATCGGGCAGGCTCTCACCGAGGTGTGATCCCATGGGACGGCGCTACTGGCTCCTGCTCAGCGCTTTCCTCGCCTCCTCGCTCGGCACCTGGATCTACCGGCTGGCCCTCCCGCTCCTGGTCTATGACCTGACCGGCTCCGCCCTCGGCACCGGGCTCGTGTACGCCATGGAATACCTCCCGTACGTCGCGCTCGGCATGCTCGGCGGGGTGCTCGCGGACCGGGTCGACCGGCGGCGGCTGCTCGTGCTCGGCGACCTGGCCTCCGCCGCGGTCACCGTACTGCTCGCGGTCATCGTGACGGCCGGCGTACGCCAGCTCTGGCCGATCTACGCGCTGGCGTTCCTGCTGGCCTGCGTCGATCCCCTCTACCAGCCCGCGTTCCGCTCGATCGTGCCCTCGCTGGTTCCGGTGGAGCGGCTGCCGCAGGCCAACGCGCGGATCCACATGGGCGAGCACGCGGTGAACATGATCGGCCCCGTGGCCGGCGGCGCGCTCGTCGTGGGCCTCGGCCATCAGGCCGCCATCTACGTGGACGCGGGTACGTTCCTGCTGTCGGCGCTGCTGATCCTGCCCGTCAGGGTGGCACGGGGCGTGGTGACGAGCCGCGCCACCCTGATGGGCCGCTCGATGCTCGCGGACATGCAGGAGGGCATCGGCTTCCTGTTCCGCGGCGACAAGGTGGTGCTCACCACCGCGCTCGCGACCGCGGCGTGCAACTTCGCGGTCTGGCTGCTGCTGGCGGGGCTCGTCTACTACCTCAGCTCCTATCACGGGTTCACCGCGGAGGAGATCGGCGTCGTCTACGCCTTCCAGGGGGCGGGCGCGGTGCTCGGGGCGGTGCTCGGCAGCCGGTTGCTGCGCAGGTGTCCGCCGGGGCCGGTGATCTGCTGGGCCGTCGTCGCGGGCGGTCTGTCGATGCTGGCCATGATCGCCGCGCGCGGCCCCGTGCTGATCGGACTCGCCTGGATGGGGCAGTTCGCCGCCGCCGGTACGTCGATCGTGGCCGTCGCGACCGTGCGCCAGCTGCTCGTCCCCGACCATCTGCTGGGACGGGTGCTCGGCATGGCCAGGATGGTCGCCTTCCTGTCCATCCCGCTCGCTTCGCTGGCCACGGGCGTGTTCGAGCAGGAGGCGCGCAACGCGTACGCGCTGATGGTGGCCGCGGGGGTCGGCTGGCTGGCCATCGCCGCCGTCATGGCGAACACGCCGCTCGGCCGGCTCAGGCTGCCGGCCCTGCGGGACGCGTACGGGGGCCGATCGGCACCACCAGGGGAGTGCCGGCCACCGGATCCTCGATGACCTTGGCGTCCAGTTCGAACACCTCGCCCAGCAGCTCCTCGGTCAGCACCTCGTGCGGGGTGCCCGAGGAGATCACCCGCCCGCCGCGCATGGCCACCAGCCGGTCGGCGTAGCGTGCGGCCAGGTTGAGGTCGTGCAGGACCATGACGACCGTGCGCCCGGCCTGCCGGTGCAGGTGGCGTACGAGCTCCAGGACCTCGACCTGGTGGGCGAGGTCGAGGAAGGTCGTGGGCTCGTCGAGCAGGAGCAGGTCGGTGCCCTGGGCCAGGGCCATGGAGATCCACGCCCGCTGCCGCTGCCCGCCCGACAGCTCGTCCAGGGGCCGTTCGGCCAGGTCGGCGAGGCCCGTCATGTCGAGCGCCTCGGTGACGGCGCCCTCGTCGTCGGAGGACCACTGGCGATACCACGTCTGGTGGGGATGCCGGCCCCTCGCCACGAGGTCGGCCACGGTCAGCCCCTCGGGTGCGATGGGCGCCTGCGGGAGCACGCCGAGGATCTTGGCGACCTCGCGGGTGGGAATCTTGTCGATGCGTTTGCCGTCGAGCAGCACCTCGCCGCCCTGCGGCTTGAGCAGGCGGCCGAGCGCGCGCAGCAGGGTGGACTTGCCGCAGCCGTTGGGGCCGATGATGGTGGTCGCGGTGCCCGCCTCGATACCGAGGTCGAGCCCGTCGACGACGATGCGCTCGCCGTACCCGAGCTTGACGCCGGCGGCCTGCAGTCTCACTTGCGTGACCTCCAGATCAGGTGGATCAGGTAGGGCGCGCCCAGGACGGCGGTGACGATGCCGACGGGCAGTTCGAGCGGGGAGAAAGCGGTGCGGGCGATCAGATCGGCGCCCGTGGTGAGCACGCCGCCGATCACCGCCGAGCACAGCAGCGGCGGCCGGCCCGCCCGGACGAGCCTGAGCGCGATCTGGGGCGAGGCGAGCGCCACGAAGGCGATCGGGCCGGCCGACGCGGTGGCCACGGCGGCCAGCAGCACGGCGGCGAGGATCAGCAGGGCGCGGGCCGGATTCATGCGCACGCCGAGGGCGGTGACCGTCTCGTCGCCGAAGCGCAGGGCGTCGAGGGAGCGGGTGCCGAGCAGCGTCAGCGGCACCAGGACGGCCAGTGCCAGCGCCGTGGGCGTCACGTGCTCCCATCCGCGGCCGTTGAGCGAGCCGCTGATCCAGATCATGGCGCGGCTGGTGTCGTTGACGTCGCCGACCGTGAGCAGCCAGAACTTGACGTTGGTGAACACCGCGGCCACGCCGATGCCGACCAGCACCAGGCGGTAGCCGTCGAGGCCGCGCCGCCACGCCAGGCCGTAGACGACGGCGGCGCCGAGCAGGCCGCCGAGCAGGGCGAGCGCGGGGATGCCGAGGGTGGACAGCAGGCCGCTGACACCGCCGTAGACGCTGCCGCTGGCCACCACGCCGGCCACGACCGTGACGGAGGCGCCGGTGGTGACGCCGAGGATCTCCGGGCTGGCCAGCGGGTTGCGGGCGATGGACTGGATGATCGCCCCGGACAGCGCGAGCGCGGCGCCGACGAGGGCCCCGGTGAGTGCGCGGGGCAGGCGCAGCTCCATGATGACGAAGTGGCCGGCGCTGTCGGCGTCGAACGTGCCGGTGACCACGTCGGCGAGGTTCATCTCGAGGTCGCCGATGCGCATGTTGAGCGCCATGAGCAGGGCGAGCAGCACCAGCCCCGCCAGGGTGAGCACGACGGCGCGGGGGCGTACCTGCCAGGACAGGCCGCCGACGCGGAGGGGGAGCGTGGTCACAGGCGCACCGGCTTCCTGCGGCGTACGAGGGCGACGAAGAACGGCGCCCCGAGCAGGGCGAGCACCACGCCGACCTCCAGCTCTCCCGGCGGCGCCACCACGCGGCCCACCACGTCGGCGACCAGCAGCAGCGCCGCGCCGACGAGGCCGGAGTAGGGCAGCAGCCACCGGTGGTCGGTGCCCGACAGCGGGCGCGTCATGTGGGGCACGATGAGCCCCACGAACGCCAGGGAGCCGCAGGCGGCCACGGACGCGCCGGACAGCAGGGTGACGGCGGCGACGCCGACGGCGCGGGTCACGGGGATGTTCTGGCCGAGGCTCCTCGCGACGTCCTCGCCGAGCGAGAGGGCGTTGAGCCCGGGGGCGTTGACCGCGGCCAGCACGAGGCCCGCCAGGATGAACGGCAGCACCTGCCAGACGACGTCGGCGCCCCTGGCCGCGATCGAGCCCGCCTGCCAGAAACGGAAGACGTCCATGGCCTGCTCGTCGAGCAGCACGATGGCCGAGGTCAGCGCGTAGAGGAAGGCGCTGACGGCGGTGCCGGCGAGTGCCAGCGTGACCGGGGTGGGGCTGCCCTTGCCACCCGTCATGCCGAGCGCGAACACCGCGACGCTCGCCACCAGCGCCCCCGCCAGGCCGAACCAGATGTAACCGAGCAGGCTGGAGACCCCGAGCAGGATGATCGAGGACACCATCGCGAACGCCGCTCCCTGCGTCACCCCGAGCAGGCCGGGATCGGCGAGGGGATTGCGCGTGTGGCCCTGCATGAGCGCGCCGGCCACGCCGAGCGCGACCCCCGCGAGCACGCCGAGGACCGTCCTCGGGACACGCAGCGCGCGGATGACGATGTCGTTCTCGGTGCCGGTGGGCGCGGTGAGCGCGTGCCAGGCGTCGGCGAGCGGCACGGACTTGGAACCGACGGTGACGCTCAGCACCACGGCGACGAGCACGGCGGCGAGCAGCGCGAACAGCACCGTGAGCCGTCGGTGACGGACGCCACGGATCCGGGGGGCGACGGCCGTTGCGCTCACCCGTGCCCTCCTCGATGTTCGCCGGGTCCCGGTGCAGTATGCCAGCTTAGGCTGGGCTAACCTTAATTAGGTTTGCCTTAGCTTGACCGAAAGGGTGCTGATGAGACCGTTGCGCGTGCTGGTCTGCGCTGTCCTCGCCACAGGGCTGGCCGCCTGCGGTTCGGCCGAGCCCGCCGCCTCGCCGAGCGCTCCCTTCAGGACCGTCGAACACGTCATGGGCAAGACGGTGATCCCGGAGCAGCCGAAGCGGGTGGTGGCGCTCGACCAGAGCTTCGTCGACGCGGTGCTCACGCTGGAGACGCCGGTGGTGGGCTACACCACCTACCGCTCGATCGACACCGAGCTGCCCGGCTATCTCGGGGCCGTCGCCGAGCGGCACGGCAAGGAGGCCGCCCCGGTCGGGACGCTGGAGCAGCCGAGCCTGGAGAGGATCATCGCGCTCAAGCCCGACCTGATCGTCTCGGCCAAGGTCCGCCACGAGGCACTGTACGAGAAGCTCTCCAAGATCGCGCCCACCGTCTTCAGCGAGACCACCGGGGCCATCTGGAAGGACAACCTCAGGCTCATGGGCCGGGCCCTGGGCAAGGAGACGCTCGCCGACACCAGGATCAAGGAGTACGAGAAGCGCGCGGCCACGATCGGCGCGTCGATCAAGGAGAAGGAGGGCGAGCTGCCGACGATCTCGATCGTGCGCTTCGCCGGCGAGCCGACGACCCGGCTCTACGTGGAGAACTCCTACTCCGGCGTGGTCATGAAGGACGTCGGGTTCCCCCGGCCGCAGGACCAGCCGAACGCGCAGGACGCCATCGCCGTGGACGTCAGCCAGGAGCGGATCGCCGAGCTGGACGCCGACCAGATCTTCGTCGCGACCTATCCGGACCCGTCGTCCGACGAGCCCAAGGAGAAGTTCGTGAACAACCCGCTGTGGGGCAAGCTCAAGGGCGACAAACACGAGGTCAGCGACCTGACCTGGATGAGCGCCGTGGGCATCCAGGGGGCGCACGCGATGCTGGACGACGTGGCGAAGTTCTTCGCCGTCGATCCCGTGAGGTCCGCCTCCTGATGCCGCGTCCGGGAATGGCCGGCCGGGTCACCGGTGTTGTACGAGGTCGGCGTGCTCGCCGACGGCCCCCGTTTCCGGTCGCCGGCGCGGCCCGTGGACGAAGAAACCCCGATGTCCGCGTGAACTAGTACGCACATCGGCTCGTCTTTCAAGGGGAGGTTTACACCCCGGCCCGAGGGCAGCGGAAAGACGTGCAGATGTGTGTCGCGACAACGGTCGGCATCGACCCCGACAACGGCCTCAGCCGCTCAGCGGCGGGCGCCAGGGTCATGGCGGTCGACGAGACTCATGCCTATACGCTATCCCCTGTGACTCTTGCCACTCCTACTGGGAAATTGGGTGGGTAGTGTTATGATAATGAGACTTGTCCGGCCGTGGACGTGACCACGCACGCCGCGAGCAGATGGACGAAGACCCCTTCTGACCAAGGCGGAACCGCACTAACGCGCCCCTTACCTGGTGCTTGCGATGATGGAACCGCTGTCAGGCGGCTTGTGCCGAAACGGGGGATAGCGCAAGGGGGATTGATTTGATCACTATGACCGATGAGCAGCGTCAGGACTGGTTCGAACGGGATGTCGTGCCCGTGACGTCGCAGCTGTTCGCCTCCGCCATGCGCCTGACTCGCAACACCGCCGACGCGGAGGACCTGGTCCAGGAGACGGTGGCGAAGGCGTACACGTCCTACCACCAGTTCCGTGAGGGCACCAACCTCAAGGCGTGGTTGCACCGCATCCTGACCAATAACTTCATCAACGACTACCGCAAGAAGCAGCGCTCGCCCAAGCTGTCCGCGGCCGAGGACATCGAGGACTGGCAGCTGCACGCCGCCGAGTCCCACTCCTCGACCGGGCTGCGGTCCGCCGAGACCGAGGCGCTCGACCGGCTCCCCGACAACATCGTGATGAACGCCCTGCGCAGCCTGCCCGAGGACTTCCGTGTGGCCGTCTACCTGGCCGACGTCGAGGGCTTCGCGTACAAGGAGATCGCTGAGCGCATGGGCACGCCGATCGGCACCGTGATGTCCCGCCTCCACCGCGGCCGCCGCCAGCTGCGCGGCATGCTGGAGGAGTACGCCCGCGAAGAGGGCGCCGTACGCGTCCCCGCACAGAGCGCCGCCGCCTAGTCAGAGCCACGGCGCTGCCTCTCGTAGTCACGTGGCGAAGGCCGCGAGCACGATGCCCATGCCGCGCTCGTTCTGGCTCACGGCCTTGGCGTCGGTGGAGTTGACCGCGTAGACGACCGTCCGGCTCAGGTCGCGGGTGGCGCCGATGGCGGCCGCGCTGCCGTACCGGGCACCGGTCTTGCCGTAGACCACGAGGCCGCCGGGCAGCTCCAACCTGGACATGCCCGAGGTGTGCATGGCGGGGTCGCCGGTGCCGTACGTGGGCACGCGCGGCACCGTGAACATGTGCTCGAGCTGCGCGGCCGGCACCACCTTGCCGCCGAACAGGGCCTTGACGAATGTCTCCAGATCGGCCGTGGTGGAGATCAGGTCGCCGGAGGCCCAGGTGTAGGTGGAAGTGGTCACGGTCATGTCCACGACATGGTGGCGGCCGTACCTGATGGCGTTCTTGAAGTTGTCGGGGACGAGCTGGTAGCCGTGGTTGTGCCGCCCTCGGATGCGGACGGAGTCGCCCGGCAGATAGCTGTCGCGCATGCCGAGAGGGGCGAAGATCCGGGTGGTCACCTCACGCTCGTAGGAGCGGCCGGTCACCTTCTCGATGAGCAGGCCCGCGACGAACGTGTTCATGTCGACGTAGTGCTGCTGCGTGCCCGGGGCGAACTCCATCGGCTTCTTCACGGCCTCGCGGACATACTCCCGCGGCGTCCACTTCCTGAACCTGGTGGCGTAGACCTGCCTGAAGTCGGCGCTGATCTCGGGCGAGGGCAGCCCGCTGGTGTGGTTGAGCAGCTGCCCGACCTTGACGGCGGGGTACGCGCGCGGCAGCAGGCCGGGCAGTCGTCGCTGGACCGTGTCGTCCAGCGAGATCTTGCCCTCGGCGACGAGTTGCAGGACGACCGCGACCGTCAAGACCTTGGTCACGCTGCCCGCCCTGAACCGGGCGCCCGCTTTCGCCGGGCGGTTGGTGCGCAGGTCGGTGACGCCCGTGAACCCGCGCCACGAGCCCTTGGCGCCGCCCACCCTGACCTCGGCCGCGGTGGCGTCGGAGGCGGGCAGCCCGGCGATGCTCCGCTTCAGGGCCGCCTGGTCGATCGGCGGCAGCTCGACCTGCGGCGCGACGGTGGACGGTGTCCTGCCGGCGGTCGCGGGCGCCGGGACGGCGGCGGGGAAGAGGGTGGCGAGGACGAGAGCGGCGGCGACATGGGCGCGCTTCATGGCGGTGCCTCCAGGAGATGGGGATCTGCGGAACGTCCCCATCCTGTCGATCACAGTGGGCCGCCCGGATCGCCGTCACCGGGGATCTTCCGGCTCGCTCCCAAGAGGGAGTTCATCGCCCGGTCGAGTGACGGCGTTCCTGTCGGCTGCTACCGAGCGTCCGCCTACGGCCCCATCGCGAGATGGAGGCGGACGCGCAACAGGCCGTTCTCCGCGCGTAACTCGACGAGATCGCACAGTTGCCGGCTGATCCAGAGCCCGTATCCCCTGGAAGATCCGGGCTCCGGTGGTATGTAGCCGGGCAGGGGGTCGTGGAGCGCGCCCCCGGGGTCGGTGATCTCGCAGACGAGTTCCTCGCCCTCCACCCACAGCGTGATCGTGCCGTGGCCGGCGCCGTGCTCGATGCTGTTGGCCGCGATCTCCGACGCGCTGAGCACGAGTGACGTGACGAGGTCGCCGTCCATGCCGGCCGCCCTGGCGTACTCGCCGACGCTGCGGCGCAGCCGCTTCAGCTCGCGCGCGGTGAACTCGAACGTCTTCGCGTCGCCGCCGGGCTCGGGCAGGGGCGCGCGATCGGGGTCCAGCACCAGGTCGTGCGGCTCGACGAAGCGGGCGCAGGGCGCCTCGCCGCCGGGGCCGAGCAGCAGGGGGTGGGTGAGGTGGCTGTGGCCGAGCACGCTCGCGGGCACGTGGCGGACGTCGTAGAGGCACCACAGGATCGCCGGCCGCGTGTGGAGCGCGGCGTTGATCACGGACTCGTAGCGGATGAGCTCACTGACCCCGCGCTCGCTCCTGCCCTCCCAGACGGGCTCGCCCACGACGAACGTACGGCGGCCGCGCGTGTAGTCGTGCAGGGCGGCCAGGGTCCGGTAGGGGTGGACGTACCAGGACATGGAATCGCGGATGTCGACGCGCCCCGCGTCGCGGCCCAGGGCGTCGGCCAGCAGCCGGAGCTTGGCCGGCCCGGTGATCATCAGGACCCGCCTGCCCGCGTCCAGCGCTGCGCGCACGCGCGGGACGGTGAGGCTCACGAAAGCCTCGTCCGAGCCGTACGGCACCGCGACGTGCCTCAACGACTCATCACCGGAACGTGCCCGATCAGGGCGCACGGGCGAAACGTAGCAAGGCTAGGGATGCTGTGCAACGGCTATCAGCGCCACCGCCCCGAGCGCGCAGGCCACGCCGGTCATCTGGACGGCCCGCAGTCGCTCGCCGAGCACGTGGCGGGCCAGCAGGAGGGTGCTGGCGGGGTAGAGCGAGACGAGCACGGCGACGAGACTGAGCAGGCCGTCCTGCTGGGCCAGCAGGAAGAGCACGTTCGCCGTCATGTCGAGCACGCCCGCGGCGACGATGATGTGCAGCGACCCCGGCCGGGGTCTGAGCGTCCGCCGGGTGACCAGGGCGAGCAGGGCCACCACGGTCACCGACGAGAGCCTGGCGCCGACCAGCGGCCACAGGCCGGACTCGTGGGAGGCCATGGAGAGCAGGATGAAGAAGCCGCCGAAGCCGGCGCCCGCGGCCAGCGCCGCCGCCACCGAGGCGAGGGAGCCGTGCCCGCCCCCTGAGCTGTCCTGGCTGACCAGCAGCACCGAGCCCAGCGCCAGCGCGACCCCGACCAGCGCCCAGAACGCCGGCCGCTCGCCGGTCGCGAGCCCGAACACCACGGGCAGCGCGGCCGAGGTGACCGCGGTCGTCGGCGCGACCACCGACATGACGCCCGTGGCCAGCGCCCGGTAGAACAGCACCAGCCCAGCCGCCCCCGACGTGCCCGCGGCCAGCCCCCATGACAGTGACGTGTCGCTGAACGCGCCGGGCAGCAGCGGCAGCAGGGCCAGGATCAGCGCCAGGCCGGCGATCTGCGACAGCACGACGACCGAGAGCACCTGGGTTCGTTTGGTGGCCAGGCCGCCGAAGAAGTCGGCCGTGCCGTAGACCACCGCGCAGGCGGCCGCCAGGATCACCGTCATGTCGCACCCCGTCCAGTCCAACACACTGCACGCTTAGTACAACATATTAGGTACAACACACTGCAATAGCTTTTCACTAGGCTGCACTCCATGGAGGACGCCGAGCTGATCACCCAGGCCATCGCCAACAACGTCCGGGCGCAGCGCTCCCACCGCGGGCTGACGCTCGACGCGCTGGCCGCCAGGTCGGGAGTGAGCAGGGGGATGCTCGTCCAGGTGGAGCAGGGCCGGACCAACCCGAGCGTCTCCACGCTCACCAGGATCGCCTCCGCCCTGGGCGTCACCGTGGCCAGACTCGTCGAGGTCGCCGACGTGCCCATGGTGCGCGTCATCGACAAGGCCGACGTCGTCACGTTCCGCCAGGGCGACGTGCAGGCCCGCCTGCTCGTGGGCGCGGACGTGCCGATGATCCTGGAGTTGTGGGACTGGCGGCTGGCCCCGGGCGAGCACCACGACGGCGACGCCCACCCTCCCGGCACCCGTGAGATGCTCACCGTGCTCGACGGCGAGCTGACGATCAGCGTCTACGGCAGGAGCCACACCATCGGCAAGGACGACGCGGTGCTCTTCACCGCCGACCGCCCCCACCGCTACGCGAACAACGGCAAGGAGCAGCTCAGATTCGTCATGGTGGTCGCCGAACCCCGCGAGACACCCGACCAATGACGGAGAAGTCCCTTATGGGCGGCTGGCACCCGTTGTCTGGGTACATCACTGGTGTGTACGGAACGTCGGCAGGGGGTGGCGGGTGAGTGAGGCCCGAGCGGCGACGGAGAAACTCCAGGCGGAGCTCCACGGTCTGGGCATCACCAGCGCGTACGACGTGGGCGACGATGCGACCATCTCGGTGTGGATAGGCCTGGTCGTGCGCTACCGGGATGGCTTTTACCACTGGCGGGAAGGACCGGCGAAACGTCGGCATCCGGATACGGATCCGGCCGGATGTGCCATGCGCGTGGCGCGTCGCTTCAAGGAACTGCAGGCCGATATCCCACTCTGGTGGGACGACCTGGTCAGGAAACTGCGGGGGAAACCGGCCCAGGACTATCCGTAGCCCCCCGTACGCGGTGTTTCGGGGGGACGCATGCGCGGGTGGGCTCTGCCGCTGGCTCTGCTGGCTCTGGTGAGCTTCGCCACCCAGGTGGTACGCACCGAACTCCCCGAGCCTCCGATCGTGCCCCTGCAGCCGCCGCCGATCGATCCCGGCGTCCTTGCCAGGCGGCTGGCCCGGCTGCAGCCCGGCTGGCCGCGCCACGTCGACTGCGGGCGGGAGAAGTGCGTGGCCCTGACCTTCGACGACGGGCCCGGCCGGCACACCGGACGACTGCTCGACCTGCTGAGCGAGCGCGACGCGAAGGCGACGTTCTTCGTGGTCGGGGAGATGGTGGCCGCGGACGGCGGGCGGACCCTGCAGCGCATCGTGGCCGACGGGCACGAGCTCGGCAACCACTCGTGGAGCCATCCAGCACTGTCGGAGCTGAGGCGCAAGGAGCTCCACCGGGAGCTGCGGCACACCGGCCGCCTCGTGCGCCGGCTCACCGGGGTCACGATGCAGGTGATGCGGCCGCCGTACGGGCTGACGGACAAGCGCGTCGCGGCCGAGGCCCGCCGCGCGGGCATGGCGCAGATTCTGTGGAACGTCGACACCTTCGACTGGCGGGACCGCGAACCCGAGATCGTGGCCAGGAGGGCCTGGCGGGCCCGGCCCGGGTCGATCATCCTGATGCACGACATCCACCGCACCAGCGTCAAGGCCGTGCCCGCCCTGCTCGACGCGCTGGAGCGGAAGGGGTTCACGTTCGTCACGGTCTCCGACCTGTACGGCGACCGGAGCCCGCTCCCCGGCAGGAAGTACATGAGGCGGTGACCCGGAGCGCCCGCGCGGCGTGGCAGGCTTGTCCGCATGGGGTTCACGGGCTTTCCCGACGAGGCGTTCCTGTTCTACGAGGGGCTGGAGGCGGACAACTCGAAGACCTACTTCGGCCGGCACAAACAGCTTTACGAGGAGGCCGTACGCGAGCCGATGCTCGCGCTCGCCGACGAAATGGCCGCGGAGTTCGGTTCGGCGCAGCTTTTCCGGCCCCACCGCGACGTGCGCTTCGCCAAGGACAAGTCGCCGTACAAGACTCATCAGGGCGCGTTCGTGGACCTGATGCCGGGCATCGGGCTCTACGTGGAGCTGAGCGCGGCCGGGCTGTTCACCGCGGGCGGCGTCTACACGAAGGCCCCCGACCAGGTCGCCCGCTACCGCGCGGCGGTCGACGATGACCTGTCGGGCAAGCCGCTGGAGGCCATCACCGGGTCGCTGGAGGCGGCCGGTTACGCGCTGCACGGCGAACGGCTCAAGACCAGGCCGCGCGGGTTCGACGCCGGCCATCCCCGCATCGACCTGCTGCGGCACAGGTCGCTGCACGCGGGGATGCGCTTCGAGCCGGAGCCGTGGGTGCACACGCCGCAGGTGCGCGAGCGGGTGGCACGCACGTGGCGCGACTTCGGGCCCCTGGTCGAGTGGCTCTGCACACACGTGAGAGGCAGCGAACTGCCGCCCCGC